>LFLF01000169.1 GCA_001184395.1 Candidatus Paraburkholderia calva
TGTGGCTCAAAGGCGTCCCCTTCAAGGACGGCGAACCAGTGCAAGACGATTAACCGGTTCAGCAGAAACTCGCCGCTTGAAATCGACTGTCGCGATGCTGCTCATACACCACTCTTGACGCTAGCTCGGCTTAAACCCCATTACCGAGTAGGCGTTTCGCCAAGCTCGAATAGAAGGAAGGTTGCTCTCTTGTCCCGTCTCCAGACGTTGGGGCGTACCGAGTTCAGTATTTCTGATGTATCTACTCGGTCTGCTTTTATTTTGATCACCTCGCGGGTGATCACCCCTACAACTCGCAGCTGAGGGAATTTCTGCCAAATGCTATCGGAATGAAAAAAATACATTAGCGCTAGATCCGCAACTCGATGATGATGCTACCGGCTTAATCGCGTTAGATATTGAACAAAATTGACTATTGATTGACTATTGACATCACTCTCTCGATGCACGGATTGGCGGGAAGTGGTGGCTGAGAACCATTGCTCAACTCGGATCAATTGAATGTTTGGCGCGACAAGCTGTTCGATTGCGCTCAACGCTCCAATTCTAATATCTGGGTCTCCGCGCCGTCCGCGATCGGTCATTCGCGGTCTCTCTGTTTCCGTGCGATGATAGGCTTTTGGTATTGGTGCTCAGCGTCGAACGCCTCTTTTCCCTTTCCGGCCCAGAGCGCGAGCGCTTTGTTGCGCTCGTCGCTTCTGAGCTTATCGGCGATCCAGACCAGCCCGCCGAGTTCGATGAGCATTTTCGTGCGCTTACGGCGCTCGACCCCACTGCCGCATATCAGTTCGCGCCTTCTGCGCCTGATGGCGATGGCGCGCCGCACCGCTGCGTCTGAGCGCTGTTTGCGTCGCCATGATTTGCCGATGCCGTTCGCCGCGACCGTCCCCGAAACCACGCCGCGCCGCGCTTGGCCCAAGCTTCCCGTTTCGCGGCGTCCCTCATCATCTCCGCCACCACGACCAGCGTCCGCCAGTTCGTCGAGCGTGAGCGCATCGGCTCCGGTGGCGATCACTAACTCGCCCAATTGCTGAACCTTGCGCACTTTCAGCTCTTTCGTCCTGTCTTCCAGCCCCTTTAGCTCCGCATCGTAGTCTCGTGGCTTGCGCATCACCGTTTCCTTTCCCGGTCGTAAGTGATCGATGCGGCGATCATAATTGAGCCTCGCGCAAATTTGAGCCTCGCGCAAATTGCTGTAGAGTGCTCGGAACGGCCTGACACGCCGTGACCAGTCCCGAGGAATTCATTTTGAGGGCGCTTATACGTCGTTCCGACGTGCGCTTTTCCGTGCTGATGTTGCGATCGCGATGGTGACCTATCATCTTCACGTCAAGGTCATCGGCCGCAAGGCCGGCTCCAGCGCGGTGGCGTCCGCCGCCTACCGCTCCTCGGCCTCGCGGCTGCGCGACGAGCGGCTGGAGCGCACGCACGACTTCTCCAGCAAGCGCGGTGTCGTGCACTCCGAGGTGCTGTTGCCCGACAACGCGCCCGATCATCTCGGCGACCGCGAACAGCTGTGGAACGAGGTCGAAGCCGTCGAGGAGCGCAAGGACGCCCAGTTTGCCCGCGAGGTCGAATTCTCGTTGCCGCGCGAACTGACACAGGCGCAAGGTATGCCTTTTGCTGGCTGTTTCTGCGGCTGAATGAGTCAGTCAGAAGGGGAAATTCGTGTTTTGCAAGAGTAACTTAGCGGTCGTAGGGCTATGGCGTAGTAATCGGCGGTAAAAGGATGGTCTGGCGACGGGATTTTCGGAAAATGCCGGATCGATACCGTTCCGTTGCTTGCTGCGCAAGGAATTCGAACTCGTGGCGACATCATCACTACAATGATTCGCTCTATGTCTTGGTGGTTTTCGCCATCGCGCCGTCTGGTGGCGGGACTGGTCGTCCTCGCTTTGGATTGGGAGCGCGTTTCGCGCTTCCAATCTCCCTTTCCTGCTTCCCGATCCCCCGCCCCTGCCAAGATCGATGCCGGTATGGAAGGCGATCTCCTCGGAGAGCTTGCGGCTGTTGTCGAAGTCGATGCCGAGTTCGTGTTTCCGGTTCATCAGCAAGGATTCCAGTTGCGGGTCGCGGTGCAGGCCGTTGAGCATTTCGCCCATCTGCCGGCGTGTCGTCTCGACTCGCTGATGTCGCCGTTCTCGTATTGCCGCTTGCTGGCCTCGCTTGCTGGCCTGATCGAACTTTTGCCAGCGCTCCACGAACCGATCGGCATGGCTTCATGATCGACGCGGATTTCGGTTTCGAGCTGGAGCGCCCGGATGGCGCGAATGACCTTGCCGCCCGCCGCCTCATAGGCGAGTTCCGGGTTCTCTTCTTGTAGGTGGCCTCGGCGTTCTTCCAGCCATAGGGGCGCACCTTGTCGACATCGTCGCCGGCCTTGTTCAGCGACGTCACCTGTTCAGGGCTTGCCGTGCCGTCTATATCCCGCACCGCGAAGATGTCTCGTCCACGGCCTTCGCATGACGCACCAGAGCATTGGTGTGCGTCGCGCGTGGTCCTCTGACTGTCTGCGGCCATCTCCCTCTCAGGGCCAGCCGACCGCTCCGGCGCTGCCGCATCGCGCGGCGCGGCGCGGCCTCCACATTCGCTCTTTCACTTTCCGGCCCCTTTTCCGGTCGCGGCGCATTGGTATTGCCGGATGCCGTCCCGCTGACAGCCGCAAGCCGTCAAAGATGCCGCGCCGCTCGGCATAGCTCCGGGCGGGATCGGCCTGCGCCGGGTCCGCTTGGTCGTAATCCGACGCCATGTCCTTGGCCCGGTCACGCGACAGGGTGCGGGCGAGGCGGTTCGGATCGGCAAAATCATCGCGGCCGTAGACAGGTCCACATGATCGCGATGTCGCGACAGGGCAAACATAGCTCGAATGGCTGTCCATGCCCGGTGTCGCCAGCACATGCACCCGGTCCACCGTCATGCCCTGCACCTTGTGGATGGTGGCGGCATAGCTATGGTCGATCCGGTCATAGTTTTCAGGTCGAAGGACGCGCTGCGGCCATCGTCGGTGCGCACCGTCAGCGATTGTGGGCTCGCCCGCTCGATGGACGCGAGTGTTCCATTCTTCACTCCAAGCCCGCGATCATTTTGCAGGAAAATGACTCGGTCGCCGATGGCGAAGGACCGCGCGCCACGCTCGACTTTCACGGCCACATCGTCGCCGAGATCGCCGGCCTCGCGCATCTTGTCCCGCGCCGCCTCGTTGAGCGCCCGCACCTCGTTATTGGTATGGGTAAGAATGATACGGCTCTTGTCAGGAGATTGCTGACCATCCTTGTCCCAGCCGTCGATCAACTTGTCCCGCGCCTCGATGCGCGTCTCCGCGACATGCAGCCGGTCGTGGCTGCGATAGGCGTGCAGGGCCATGCCGGTCCTGCCGGTCGCCAGATCGCGGGTGGCGTCGCGCTGCCAGTCCTCCCGTTGGCGGCGCACCTCGCTGATTTCGGCGCCACCGTGACGCTCGTGGATCGAGCGGAAGGCACCCGCCTCGATCGATTGCAACTGCTGCGGATCGCTGACCAGCACGACTTTTGCACCAGCCTCGGCGGCATGGTGGGCACGCGCTCCAACTGGCGCGTGCCCACCATGCCGGCCTTGTCGATGACCAGCACATCGCGGGAGGCGAGCATGTCGCGGCCGCTTTTCCAGCCATGCTCCATGCTGGCGATGGTGCGGGACGCGATGCCCGATCCGCCCTCCAAATTCTCCGCCGCGATGCCAGAGAGCGCCACACCCTTGACATCGTAACCGGCAGCGCCCCACGCTTGGCGGGCAATGCCCAGCATGGCGCTCTTTCCCATTCCAGCATAACCGATGACGACCGACAGATCGCGGCCATCGGTGACATGCGCAAAGGCGTCGGCCTGCTCGCCGGAAAGGTAAGTCCACGCGCTTCCGCCCACGCTAACACGGCCTCCCTATCCTTGTCGGCTATTCCGTGATGTTCGCGCTCGGCCATCAATTCCGCCGCCTGATGCAGGCGCTGTTCGGCCTCGATCATGTCGCGTGTCGTGAACCGCTTTTCGCCGCGCATATCCTTGCCGAGTTCGACCAGATCGGGCGCGCCCCGCATCGCACCTATGACCTGGTTGAACTGCTCGATCCCTCGCTTTGACGATGCGCAAACATCGCCATGTCACGACGCGTAAACGTCGATTGCTGCTGCGTGATCGCGTCGAGCACAACGGAAGGATCGGCGATGATCCGCGCGCGCATTGTTGCGGGCGATCTCGCTGTGCATCTCGGCGCGATCGGCGACGTTTATCTCCGCTCCGCTGCCTCTCTCCTTTCCCTCTTGCCCCAGCGCTTGCTCAATGCGCTGGGCCGGTGCTTCAATCTGTGTTTGCAGTTCGAGATCGATGCCTTGCGCTTCAAGGCTGCGATGATCGATACGGGCGTCGATGTCGAGTTCGGCCAGCTGCTCGTTGGCGAGATCGGCCCAGCGTTCTCGCCAGCGCTCGACCATCTCGGTGCGGTTCCAGTCGCGAACTTTCTGACCGAACCCGCTTTCGTTTACCGAGCGCATCGTCAGCATCACATGCGCGTGCGGCTTAGGACTGCCGTCCTCGGCAAAATCCCAATGCACGTTGAGGTCGGCGATCATGCCCTGATCGACGAATTCCTGTTGCACGAAATCGCGGGCGAGATCGATCCTAATCATGCGCCAACCAGACCGCATTCTTCGTATGAAAACCGCGCTCGATCGCACGGGCCTGTCCAAGAGCACCCTCTACCGCAAGATGAGGGCCGGCACCTTTCCTCCCAAAATCCCGATCAACGCCAACGGCACCGGGTGGCGTGAATCCGACATCGATCGCTGGGTTGCCAACCCCGTCGCATGGGGCCGGCGCAACGAGTTCGACTTCGATGACTGACGGCTCGGGCGATGACGATGGAAGGAGTTTTGCGCCACGGTCCCGACACATCAGGCCGCCGACAGCAGCGGAACAGCTTGAAGCGCTTCTCGGCTATCGCTGGCCGATGGGCCGACCGCCCGAGCATGACCTGTCCACTTGGACCGTTACCGACGACTGGCCCGATCCCGCTCCCATGACGGAAGCTGAAATCGAAGTCTTCGAGCGTTGGTTCGGCGACCTTTTCGATGAACTGTTTGGCCCGGAGAAATAACCGCGTTGAACATCACCTCGCCTGCATTTCCTTGTTGCGAGTTGAGTTATTGCGTGGTATGGTGCCCCCACATTGGATAGTGTGAATGATCGTTGGATGACTGGATGACTGGATGACTAGTTGCGGGCATTTTTCGTGGATGATGCCCACTCTCGCAACATCCCGTCCGGTCCGATCTGTAAGGCTGGTTGTTCCGCAAGCTCCAGATGATCGATGATGCCTTAACAGATCAGGACTTGCGCGTACTGCCCAGCAATCACTTCGAGAAGCTGCGCGGCAATCTGGAGGGGTTCCACTCCATTCGCGTCAACCAGCAATGGCGACTGATCTTCCGCTGGGACAGCGAGCACGGAGAAGCGGACGGCATATATCTGGATGACCACCAAACGCAAGCCGGCGACTGTAGGCGAAACTTGACCGAAGAGTTCATGGGCCCGTTAGGTCTCATGCAGCGTTCGCTTGCCGAACTTGATAGGGGTGCGGCGCAAGCATGTCAACGAACTGTGCGGCGACGCAGGAATGTCACCGCCGCGACAGCGCTAATTCATTCTTTTGCGCGCGTGTTCGGTAACAGCGCCGACTTCTGGCTCAACGTGCAGCGGCCCAACGATCTGTGGGAGGTGATGGAGGAACATGCCCAAGAAGCGCGAGCGGATCGAACGTGCGCGTGCTCCTCTGGAGCGTGCGGCCTGAACACCGACAAGACCGCACATTCCAATCGAAAGCGACCTGACCTCTTTTAAGAAAGAAGGAAACCGTTGCCATGACCGTGCCACAGCGCGCTGTCCTTTATCTTCGCGTCTCGAGACGACGCGGCAGGCCTAGATGGCATAATGCCACCAACGATCGCCACCCCGAGTTCCAGCGCATGATCGAGGGCCGCACGTTCGAGCCCGCGCCCTTCGATGTCGTCGTGGTCCACTCGTTCAGCCGCTCTTCTTCTTCCGCGATCACTTCGAGTTGGAATTCTACGTTCGTTCCGTAAGCTCGCCAAGAACGGCGTCAGGCTGCTCTCGATCACGTAAGAGATGGGCCGATGTCCGATGCACGTCATGAAGCGCAGTGACCACTCAGGGACTGAAGTGGCGGAGAGGGTGGGATTCGAACCCACGGTACGGGAGACCGTACGCCTGATTTCGAGTCAGGTACATTCGACCACTCTGCCACCTCTCCGGGTACTGCGTTGCCTTCAGTGCTTCTCAAATGCTTCTTCAGGCCTTCGCCGAACTGGCCGTGCTCGACTAAGAAAAAAATTATAATGAAGTCCTTTTCGCTTTCCAAGCCCTCTTTTGCATTTTAGCGAAAAGTTCTCAAGCAGCGATTTCGATGCGCTCCGCGCCAGGCATGTACGGGCGCAGCGCCGCGGGGATCGTGACCGAGCCGTCCGCGTTCTGGAAGTTTTCCAGCACCGCGACCAGCGTGCGACCGACCGCGAGGCCCGAGCCGTTCAGCATATGCACGAACTCCGGCTTGCCTTGCGCATTGCGGAAACGCGCCTGCATGCGATGCGCCTGGAATGCCTCAGTGTTCGAGCAGCTCGAGATCTCGCGATAGGTGTTCTGCGCCGGCAGCCACACTTCGAGATCGAAGGTCTTCGCCGCCGAGAAGCCCATGTCGCCCGTGCACAACGTGATCACACGATACGGTAACTCGAGCTTCTGCAGGATCGTCTCCGCCTGCCCGACCATCTCCTCGAGCGCGGCGTACGACTGCTCGGGCGACGTGACCTGCACCATCTCCACCTTGTCGAACTGATGCTGGCGGATGAGGCCGCGCGTATCGCGTCCGTACGAGCCCGCTTCCGAGCGGAAGCACGGCGAATGCGCCGTGAGCTTCACCGGCAGCTTGTCTGCTTCGAGGATGCTGTCGCGCACCGTGTTGGTCAGCGAGATCTCGGAAGTCGAGATAAGGTATTGCGTGACGGTGTTCTCGTCGCCGCCCTTCTCGACGCGAAACATATCGTCCGCGAACTTGGGCAATTGACCGGTGCCGTAGAGAATCTCCGGATTCACGATGTACGGCGTGTACGCCTCCGTATAGCCGTGCTGCTCCGTGTGCGTATCGATCATGAACTGCGCGAGCGCGCGATGCAGCCGCGCGATCGAGCCGCGCAGCAGCGTGAAGCGCGCGCCCGAGAGCTTCACGCCGGTCTCGAAGTCGAGGCCGAGCGGCGCGCCGACATCGACGTGATCCTTGATTTCGAAGTCGAACGTGCGCGGCGTGCCCCAGCGCCGCACTTCGACATTCTGCGTTTCATCCTTGCCGACCGGCACGCTTTCGTGCGGCAGGTTGGGGACGGTCAGCATGAGATCCGAAAGACGTTTTTGTACGTCGTCGAGTTTCGCGGCCGATTCCTTCATCGTGTCGCCGATGCCGCTCACTTCCGCCATGACCGCCGTGGTGTCTTCGCCGCGACCTTTCATCGCGCCGATCTGCTTCGACAGGCTATTGCGGTGCGCCTGCAGTTCCTCGGTACGGGTCTGGATGTCCCGGCGCTCGAATTCGAGCGCCGCGAAAGCGGCGACGTCGAGCGTGTAGCCTCGATCGGCGAGACGCTTGGCGACGCCGTCCAGGTCTTTGAGGAGAAGTTGAATGTCGAGCATGTCGGGACTGCGTAGTTGAGTATTCGGAAGGATCGATTTTAGCGCACGGCCGGATGCGGAACACGGACGCGCCACCGAGCTAAAGTCGGAAGTGGTATGGGTAGTTGAGGCAGGAAATTGAAGGCGGTGGTGGTTTCAGCTGAGAATCTGATTGTCGAAGTCGGAAACCAGCGAACAACAAAACCATCCACCATAAGCAAGGA
>LFLF01000017.1 GCA_001184395.1 Candidatus Paraburkholderia calva
ACATGCGTTCGCTTCGAATCGATGAGCTAGCGTCAAGAGTGGTGTATGAGCAGCATCGCGACAGTCGATTTCAAGCGGCGAGTTTCTGCTGAACCGGTTAATCGTCTTGCACTGGTTCGCCGTCCTTTAGTGAACAACGCCGCGAACGACAAATGCCATAAAATCGCCGAAGTCACGCCCGAGTTCTACGACGAAACGATCGCGGTCAACTCCGTCACCAGTTCTTCGCGGCGCAAGCCGTAGCAGAGGACATGAAGAAACTAGGCGGCTCGATCGTGAACCTCGGCTCGATAAGCTGGATGCTCAAAAACAGTAACATCCCCGTGTACATGACGGCCAAGGCCGGCGTCCAGGGCATGACCCGCGGCTTCGCCCGCGACCTCGGACAATTCAACATCCGCGTAAACACACGCTGGTCCCCGGCTGGGTCATGACGGAGAAGCAAAAGCGTCTCCGGCTCGACGACGCCGGCAAACGCGCAATCAAGGAAGGCCAGTGCATCGACGCGGAACTGCTGCCCGCGCATCTGGCGCGCGCCGCGCTGTTTCTCGCATCGGACGATAGCAGCATGATCACCGCACAAGACCTGATTGTCGACGGAGGCTGGGTATGAACGCGAAACTGCTTATCGATAGCCAATGCACGCTGGGCGAAGGCGCCACCTGGTGCGCGCGCAGCGGACGCTTTTTCTGGATCGATATCGAAGGCAAAGGCCTGTGGCGCTAGGATCCGCGCGACGGCTCGAGCACGGTCACAGACATGCCCGAACGGCTCGCCGCCTTCGCGCTCTGCGCCGATACCAACGTGCTGCTGCTCGGCCTCGCCTCGCGGCTCGCGTTCTTCGATCTATCGACGGGCGCCATCGACACCATCATACCCGTCGAACCGAATCTTCAGATACGCTTGAACGACGGCCGCTTCGTGTTCGGCACGAAGCACGATGTCGAGGATGTCGAACCAATCGGTGGATTCTATTGTCTCAACACCGATCTCACGCTCGAACGCCTGCCGCTTGGAGATTGCGCGATCTCGAACAGCATCGGTTTCTCTCCGGACGGCGCCAGGATGTACTACCGTGATTCACCGCCGCGTCAGATTCGCGTCTGCGATTACGCGAGCTTCGGCAACGACCGCGTGTTCGTCGAACTCGCCGACGCCGACCGCATGCCCAACGGCTCGACCGTCGATGCCGAAGGTGGCCTCTGGAACCCGCAGTGGGGCGGCCGCCGCGTGGTGCGCGCTATGCGCCTGACGGACGCGAAACCGCACGCGTCGCCGTGCCGACTGAGCAGCCGAGTTGCGTCGCGTTCGGCGTCGCGCAACTGGATACGCTGTTCATCACGAGCGCGCGTATCGGCATGAACGAAAGCGATCCGCACGCAGGTGGCGTGTTCACCGCGCAGCCGGGTGCGACAGGGATCGCGGAAACGTGGTTCGCAGGCAAGCTGTAACACAGAGACGGCGTGCGACGACGCGCCGTCCGCGAGTACGATTCGATTCGCCTCTCGATGGAGCATGAGTCATGACCGCTGCCCGCACGGAACAACGACCTCAGTCCACGTCGAACGCCGCGGCCTAGGCCAATCGCGCCGCGCGCGTCTGGAAGCCGCCAAAGAGCCACCGATTCGCCCCGGCCCGAACACGGAGGTCGTCGCCATCGGCGGCGCGGCGTCGGAAGGCCGCGTCACGCTGGCGAACGCGCATCTCAGGCTCGATGTCGCGCCGTCGCTGGGCGGCGGTATCACGCGCTTCGACTGGCGCCATCAGGGCGCGGCGGTGCCGATCTTCCGGCCCTATCACGAAGTCGGGCCGGATACCGATCCGAACCGGCTCGCGTGCTATTCGCTGCTGCCGTACTCGAATCGCATCGGCCGTGGCGCGTTCGAGTTCTCCGGACGCGCCGTCCGCGTGCCGTGCCAATCGCCCCGATGAGCCGCTTCCGCTGCACGGCGACGGCTGGCTCGGGGCGTGGAGCGTCGAGGAAGAAGACGCGGCGCACGTGCGGCTGTCGCTTGATCGCAGCGCGTGCGAGCCGTACGCGTTCCGCGCCTAGCAGACCTACGCGCTGCAGGACGCGACGCTCGTCGTGACGCTTGGCATCGAAAATGCAGGCGATCAGGCGCTGCCGTTCGGGCTCGGTCTGCATCCCTTTCTGATGCGCGAGGCGGACACCGAACTTTCCGCGGCGGCGGGCGGCCTCTGGCTGTGCGTCACGTGTCCCCGCCCGGCGAGGACTTTTTTGCTTCGAACCGGTCGATCATCCGATCAACGCGGTGAATCTGCCCGGCGGCGCCGCACGTTAAAATGCGTGCCATCGACGTTTTCTCCGACTGCCCGCCATGTCTTTCATCGAATCGCTCAATGCCGCGTGGTCGCGGACTCAATCGCTGCTGTGCGTCGGCCTCGATCCCGAGCCGTCGAAATTTCCCGGCGCGCTCAAGGGCCGCGCCGACGCAATCTTCGAGTTCTGCAAGACCATCGCCGATGCCACCGCGCCCTACGCGTCCTCGTTCAAGCCGCAGATCGCTTATTTTGCGGCGCATCGCGCGGAAAATCAGCTCGAAGCGCTGATCGCGCACATCCACGAGAAGCATCCCGGTATTCCGGTGATTCTCGACGCTAAACGTGGCGACATCGGCAGCACGGCGGAGCAGTACGCGAAGGAAGCCTTCGAGCGCTACAAGGCCGATGCGGTGACGGTAAACCCGTACATGGGCTTCGATTCGATCGAGCCGTATCTCGCGCATGAAGAAAAGGGCGTGATCGTGCTGTGCCGCACGTCGAACGCGGGCGGGTCGGATCTGCAATTCCTGAGCACCGATGGCAAGCCGCTGTATCAGGTGGTCGCGGGACTGGCGGCGGACAAGTGGAACGCGAGCGGTCAGTTGGGCCTGGTGGTCGGCGCGACGTTCCCGAAGGAAATCGAAGCGGTGCGCGGCATCGTCGGCGACATGCCGCTGCTGATTCCGGGCATCGGCGCGCAAGGCGGCGACGTCGAAGCTACCGTGCGCGCGGGCCGCACGGCGAACGGCGCGGGCATGCTGATCAACTCGTCGCGCGCGATTATCTACGCGGGCAAGGGCGACGACTACGCGCAGGCGACGGCGGACGCCGCGAAGAAGACGCGCGACACGACCAATCAGTACCGGTGAGTCGAACGCGCGGGCTTACCGCTCGCGCTGCTCCAGAAACTCCAGCAATCGCCACAACGCATGCGCGGCGGCTTGCGAGCGCACCTGCTCGCGGTCGCCCTTGAAGTGCAGCGTTTCCACGTCGGTATGCAGCCGGTTGTTCCAGCCGAAGCACACGGTGCCCACCGGCTTGGCTTCGCTGCGGCCCGCCGGTCCCGCCACACCCGTAATCGACACCGACACCTGCGCGCAGCTGTTGCGCAGCGCGCCTTCGGCCATCGCTTTCGCGACCCGTTCGCTCACTGCGCCGTGCTGCTCGATCATCGCAGCGGGCACGCCGATCATCTCCGTCTTCGCCAGATTCGAATAGGTGACGAAACCGCGCTCGAACCATGCGCTGCTGCCCGAAATATCCGTGATCGCGGTCGCGACCATGCCGCCCGTGCACGATTCGGCGGTGGCGAGCATCAACCGTTCGTCGCGCAGCTTGTTGCCGACGCGGATCGCTAGTTGGTGAACGACAGTATCGGTCGGCATGGCGATGTCTCGAAGGGTCGGAGGTTGGGGAGAAAGTCAGACGGTCATGCGCCACAGCGCGATCACGAGCAGCGTAAAAAACGCCGCGACGAGATCGTCGAACATGATGCCGAAGCCGCCTTTCAAACGACGATCGAAATAGCGGATGGGCGGCGGCTTCACCATGTCGAAGAAGCGGAAGACGATGAACGCCCACAGTTGGCCCGTGAAGGTCGCGGGCGTGACGAGCAGCAGCACCAGCCAGAACGCGACGATCTCGTCCCACACGACTGGCGACGGATCGTCGACACCCATTTTCTTCGCGGTGAAATCCGTCATCCGGCATCCGGCGATGAAGCCGACCACGATCAGCGCACCCCATTCCGCGACCGTCAAATACTGGTTGAACACGATGAACGAGACCCACGCGAACAGCGTGCCGACCGTGCCGGGCGCGACCGGCGACAGGCCGCTGCCGAAACCGAGCGACAGAATATGCAGCGGATGCGTAAGCATGAAGTGCGCGCTGGCTTTGCGCGGCTTGGCGCGTGGCTGCGATGTATTGTTCGCGAGCGTGGGGTCAGTCTGCATGGAAATGATCGAAGCTTTGCAACGTAAGTGAGAGCGGCGCGCCGTGCGTATCGCGCCATTCGATGGCGGGGGCGCCGCTTTCGATTGTACCGATGCGCGTCACGCCCACGCCCACGCGCTTCGCGATCGCCGCGAGCGCCTCGCGCGCCGATACGGGCGCGGTGAAGCACAACTCGTAGTCGTCGCCGCCCGCGAGCGCGCACTGACGGCGCGCGGCGTCGGGCAGGTTGCGCAACGCGTCCGAGCAGGGCACCGCGTCGGCATCGACGACGGCGCGCAGGTTCGAGCGCTTCAGGATGTGCATCAGATCGCCGGTGAGGCCGTCGGAAATATCGAGCGCCGCATGCGCGACGCCGCGCAGCGCTATGCCCAGTTCGACGCGCGGTTCCGGCCACTCCAGTGCGCGCTTCCATTGCATGGCGGTGGCATCGTCCGGGGTGGTCCATTCGCTGAGCGCGTGCCCGAGGCCCGCGTGCGCATCGCCGAGCAGGCCAGAGACGTAGAGGTCGTCGCCGGGCTGTGCGGCATCGCGTCGCAGGGCGGCATGGTGCGGCACATTGCCGAACACGGTGATGCACATGTTCAGCGGACCGCTCGTGGTGTCGCCGCCGATCAGTGCGCAATCGAAGTGTTCGGCCAGCGCGAACATGCCGTCGCTGAACGCTTCGAGCCATGCTTCCTCGGCGCGCGGCAACGCGAGCGCCAGCGTGAAAGCATGCGGCTGCGCGCCCATCGCGGCGAGATCAGAAAGATTCACCGCGAGCGCCTTATGGCCGAGCGCGCGTGGATCGACATCGGGAAAGAAATGGCGGCCTTCGACCAGCATGTCAGTCGAAATGGCGAGCTGATGGCCGGCCGGCGGCGCGATCAGCGCGCAGTCGTCGCCGATGCCGCGCGGCCGCGCAGCCTCGTCCCGGTGATGCGGCGAAGGGGCGCTCGCGCGGCGCGCGAAGTAACGGTCGATAAGGGAAAACTCGGAAAGCATCGTCGGCGATGAGTCGGTCGAAATGGTTGTTTTTGTGCGCTGCAAGATCGGGCAGATGCATCGAACGAGGCGCGGGCAAGTCTACGCGGCGTGTCTCGAAAAAGCTGACCGGATCCGCGCGAGCCTTATGCTGCAATGTGATCAGCGATATTTCGGTCACGGCACTTGTAGCCGAAATTGCATCGTCCGGGTGCCGAAGCAGCAGCGCAGAAGCGCTACAATGCGTTCAAACTTCCATTCTAAATCCCGCACTGCTACCCTGCTTTAAGCCTTATGACGACTGACGCCAACAACAAACTGCGCGAGGCCGCGCTCGATTATCACGAGTTCCCCACGCCGGGAAAGATCGCGATTGCGCCGACTAAGCAGATGATCAATCAGCGCGATCTCGCGCTCGCGTATTCGCCGGGCGTCGCGTTCGCATGTGAAGCGATCGTCGAAGACCCGCTTAACGCCGCGCGCTTCACGGCGCGCAGCAACCTGGTCAGCGTCGTGTCGAACGGTACGGCTGTGCTCGGTCTCGGCAATATCGGGCCGCTGGCGTCCAAGCCCGTCATGGAAGGCAAGGCCGTACTGTTCAAGAAGTTCGCCGGCATCGACGTGTTCGACATCGAGCTGAACGAAAGCGATCCGCACAAGCTCGTGGATGTGATCGCCGCGCTCGAGCCAACCTTCGGCGGCATCAATCTGGAAGACATCAAGGCGCCGGATTGCTTCATCGTCGAACGCGAATGCCGCAAGCGCATGAAAATTCCGGTCTTCCACGACGACCAGCACGGCACCGCGATCGTGGTCGCGGCGGCCATTACCAATGGTCTGAAGGTGGTCGGCAAGAAGATCGATGAAGTGAAGCTGGTCGCCTCCGGCGCGGGCGCGGCGGCACTGGCATGTCTGAACCTGCTGGTCGATCTCGGCATGAAGCGCGAGAACATTTACGTGACGGACCTGGCGGGCGTGGTCTACAAGGGCCGCACCGAACTCATGGATCCGGACAAGGAACTGTTCGCGCGCGAAACCAGCGCGCGCACGCTCGCCGAAGTGATCGAAGGCGCCGACGTGTTCCTCGGTCTGTCCGCGGGTGGCGTGCTCAAGCAGGACATGGTCAAGACGATGGGCGCGAAGCCGCTGATTCTCGCGCTCGCCAATCCGACGCCCGAAATCCTGCCGGAACTCGCGCTCGAAGTGCGTCCGGACGCGGTGCTTGCCACGGGCCGCACGGATTATCCGAATCAGGTCAACAACGTGCTCTGCTTCCCGTTCATCTTCCGCGGCGCGCTGGATGTGGGCGCGACCGTCATCACGAAGGAGATGGAAATCGCGGCGGTGAACGCGATCGCGGAACTCGCGCGTCAGGAGCAGAGCGATATCGTCGTGACTGCTTACGGCATTCAGGATTTGTCGTTCGGTCCGGAATATCTGATTCCGAAGCCATTCGATCCGCGCCTGATCGTGAAGATCGCGCCGGCAGTGGCGAAGGCCGCGATGGAATGCGGCATCGCCACGCGTCCGATCGAAGATATGGACGCATACGAGCAGCATCTGCAGCAGTTCGTGTATCACAGCGGCACGACCATGAAGCCAGTGTTCCAGCTCGCGCGCAGCGTCGAAGCCGACCGCAAGCGCATCGTGTTCGCGGAGGGCGAGGAAGAGCGCGTGCTGCGCGCGGTGCAGATCGCCGTAGACGAAAAGCTTGCCAAGCCGATCCTCATCGGCCGCCCGGCGGTGATTCAGCAGCGCATCCAGAAATTCGGCCTGCGTCTTACGCGCGACGTCGATTTCACCGTCGTCGATACGGACCACGACGAGCGTTACCGCGACTTCTGGCAGACCTACGCTACCATGATGGCGCGCAAGGGCATCAGCCAGCAGATGGCGAAGCTCGAAATGCGCCGTCGCACCACGCTGATCGGCGCGATGCTGGTCCAGAAGGGCGAAGCCGACGGCATGATCTGCGGCACGGTGAGCACGACGCATCGTCACCTGCACTTCATCGATCAGGTGATCGGCAAGAAGACCGGCGCGAATGTCTACGCGGCCATGAACGCGCTGGTGCTGCTGGGCCGTCAGATTTTCCTGGTCGATACGCACGTCAATGTCGATCCGACGCCGGAGCAACTGGCCGAGATCACGATCATGGCGACGGAAGAAGTGAAGCGCTTCGGCATCGTGCCGAAAATCGCGCTGCTGTCGCATTCGAACTTCGGCACGAGCCACGCGCCGTCCGCGCAGAAGATGCGCGAGGTGCTGGCGATCCTGAAGGAGCGCGCGCCCGAACTCGACGTGGATGGCGAAATGCACGGCGACGTGGCGCTGGATGTCCATTTGCGCAAGGAAGTGTTGCCGGAATCGATGCTCGAAGGCGACGCGAATCTGCTGATCCTGCCGAACATCGACGCGGCGAACATCTCGTACAACCTGCTGAAGACGGCGGCGGGCAACAACATCGCGATCGGGCCGATCCTGCTCGGCGCGGCCAAGCCGGTGCATATCCTGACTGCATCGGCGACGGTGCGGCGTATCGTCAACATGACGGCGCTGTTGGTGGTTGACGCCACGGCAGCGCGATAATCGGTGTCTTGGCCGCGCGTCGGATATCCGGCGCGCCGTAGCAGTCGCGACAAGTGGCGAGGTGAACGTCACCTCGCCGTATTTTTTGTTCGGACGAAAAAGGCGTGCCGTAGGTCACGGCACGCCTGGGACACGCAAGGGGAAGTTGCTGTACCCAAAAATGCAAGACGAACGGCGAGCGCATTGCCGCGAAACTGGCGACAAGTGAGGCATCTTGTCCAGCGGTTTCAAGTCTTCCAGCGGTTTCAAGTCTTAAGAACCTATTCTGATCAAGATAAAAATCTCTCAATTTTAGCTTAATTTTCTTGATTGCGAGGTGGTGTCCAGGCTCAGCGCTTCCCACCGTCCTAGAAAAATTTTCCGAATTTTCCTCGATCATTGATTCGCTCTGTCATTAGCGATACCCTTATACCTTTAATGGTCGCCGGATTCTGTTCAACGCGAGGACAATCGTTTCGTGAAGCGCGCATGGGGTCTTTCCTGCATCCTCGGCTTGAGCGTCGTTCTCGGTGGATGCGGCAAGGAAGAGTCGGCGAGGAGCGCCGAGCAGGCGGTCGCATCCGCGAATAAGGCGCTCGTACGGGCGGAAGCCGTCAGCCATGGGCAAGTGCGATAAGTGCGATCGCCGGCCGCGTCCGTCGAGCAGCAGGACGGCTTGTCCATCCTCCATATTGCACAATTGCCCCAACAGGCGGTCGAAACTTTGCAGCTGATCGAAGCGGGCGGTCCTTTCCCATAAGCGAAGGACGGCGTCGTGTTCGGCAATCGCGAGCGTTTGCCGCCGCGGCAATCACGTGGCTACTACCACGAATACACGGTTCGCACGCCTCGCTCGAGGGATCGCGGCGCGCGCTGGATCATATGCGGCGGACCCCGCAGGCAAATCGGCGAGTGCTACTACACGGACGACCATTACGTCAGTTTTACACGCATTGCGGAATAACTACGGGATGAACAGCATGAGCGACAACATCTACGCGCACGAACACGGCGTCGCGAGTGATCTTTTCGCCACCGGCGATGGCAACCTGTTCCAGCGAGTATTGCGGCTACGCATGACAGAACACGACAACCCACCCGACGACCCGACCAGCCCGCCGGAAGAAGCGCATCCTGCGCAGGCCGCTCATCCGGACGAGGACGCGGAGGCCATATTCGCGAACGTGCGACCCAATATCGTCCAGTCGATCCGCGCGTTCCGAGTGCAGGATCTGGCCGACGAGGCGAACAAGCTCGGCCAGCATTTCCTCTACGCGTATCTCGGTTACGCGCAGAGCAAACAGGAAGTGCTCGAGACGATCGCCACGTCGTTCCTGTTTCCCAAGCATTTCGGCAAGAATTATGACGCGCTGTACGATTCGCTCACCGATCTCGTCCACAAGGCGGGTTCGCAACCGGGTTTCGTGATCGTGCTGGAGCAGTTGCCCATCGCGACCAAGTTCGACAAGGAAGGCCGCGAAGTGCTGCTCGACGTGTTTCGCGATGCGGCGGAATTCTGGGCCGAGCGGCGCGTGGCGTTCCGCGTCTTTTATTCGTTCGTCTGAGCTTACGCGATCGCGCGTTCAGGCGAAAAGAAGCAGCCCGATGGATTCTGCCGCGAGGCGGGTCCATCGGGCTGTTTTCGTTCCTGCCGCTGGCTTTCGTCCGAACCGCTTACCAGCCGCGCCAGCGCGCGGCCAGTGCCGCCAGCACTGCGATGCCCGCCGTCTCCGTGCGCAGCACGCGCAGCCCGAGACCGAGCGCGGTGAATCCGGCGGCGACGATCACTTCTTCTTCCGATGGCGAGAATCCCGCTTCCGGGCCGATCAGCAGCGTGACCGGGCCGCCCGGCGGATCGACGGGCAACGAGGCGAAGTCCAGCGTTGCGCGGGGCGAGAGCAGCAGTCGCAACTCGCCGTCGATGGCAGCGGGCAGGTCGCCCAGCCAGTCGTTGAGATCGCGCGGCGGCGCGACGTCCGGCACGCGATTGCGGCCGCATTGCTCGCACGCGGCGCGCACCAGCGCCTGCCAGTGCGCCTGCCGCTTGAGCGCGCGTTCGCCGGCGAGCCTTACCATGCCCCGTTCGGCCGTGATCGGCGCGATACCCGCGACGCCGAGTTCCACCGTTTTTTCGATCAGCCAGTCTATCTTGTCGCCGCCCGCGACGCCTTGCGCCAGCGTCACCCGGTAGGGCGGCTCGGCTTCGCGCGGGTTGTGTGTGTCAATGCGCGCGGTGGCCGCGCGCTTGGCGATCTCGGTCAGCTCGGCAGGGTACTCGCCGCCGCTGCCGTCGAACAGCGTGATGTCGTCGCCGGTCTGCAGACGCAGCACGTGAACGTGACGCACGACATCATCGGGAAGGGTCAGGATGTGGCCCACGGCAAGCGGGCCGTCTACATGGAATCGTGTCATGGAAGTCGATCGCGGATGGCGTCATCCGCGGATAGTGAGAATGCCTGCGACGGATACGGCTCAGTGCAAGTGTCGTGCAATTGCCCAGCGATAGCCGTCCGGGTTTTCGATCTGGGCGAACCGGTCGCCCCAGAACTGATCCTGCGGCTCGATGAGCGGCTTCGCGCCGACGGTGAGCGCTTGCGCAAAGGTCGCATCGACGTCGTCGACAACAGATAAAACGACTGTGGCGCCATCTGACCAGCGCTTTTCGGTGTGCGTGTCTGCGATCCGTACGCGCCTTCCGGCGCGAACATCACGATCAACTGCCCGCGATAAGTCATCTCGACATGGATGACGGTGCCATCGTCGTTCACGCTGTCGCGCACCGCGAAACCCAGCGCCTTCTCGTAGAACGCGATGCTCACGCGCGCGGCGCGCACGGTCAGATAGGGCGTGAGCCAGGGCACGTCGGCCGGGTGAGGATCGGTCATCGAAAGCACTCCTTGAAGCCTTGCTGCATACCGTCAGAAAAGATTTTGCCACGAAGCTTTTCGAACCATCGGACGTTTGGCGGTTGCGGCATGGCCGTCGCGGACGGATCAGCGCGTCGCGCGCGAAGCGCCCGACAGTGGCGCCAAGGCTTGCGCGGGCGCGTCGGACTCGCATGGCACGGAACGTGCCCGAACGCATCGCGCGGCCGCGAGCGTCGAATGGCGAGGCTTTGGCGGCGCGGTGCGCGCGCATGGTCGTTTGCCAATGGGACCGGTCTGATAGAATGACCGCCTCCCGATCCTCGTCGTTCCGATCCTGAAAACGCAGTTTATTTCGGGTTCGGTGAGCTCCCGAGAAGCACCGTGGAAATATCGCGATGGAAACACCGTGGATCATCTCAGGACCAGCCCATTCTCGACATGACGACCCCGACCTCCCGCCCATCCGCCTTCATGGCAAACGCAATCCGCGCGCTCGCCATGGACGCCGTCCAACAAGCCAACTCCGGCCACCCGGGCATGCCGATGGGCATGGCGGAAATCGGCGTCGCGCTGTGGTCGCGTCATCTGAAGCACAACCCGGCGAACCCGCACTGGTTCGACCGCGACCGTTTCGTTCTGTCGAATGGTCACGGCTCCATGCTGCTGTATTCGCTGCTGCACCTCACCGGCTACGACCTGCCGATGAGCGAGCTCAAGAACTTCCGCCAACTGCATTCGAAGACGCCGGGCCATCCGGAATACGGCATGACGGCCGGCGTCGAGACGACCACCGGTCCGCTCGGCCAGGGCATCGGCAATGCGGTCGGCATGGCGCTGGCCGAAGCGCTGCTCGCCGCCGAGTTCAACAAGGCGGATGCGAAGATCGTCGATCACTACACGTACGTGTTCCTGGGCGACGGCTGCCTGATGGAAGGCATCTCGCACGAATCCTGTTCGCTCGCGGGCACGCTCAAGCTGAACAAGCTGATCGCGCTGTACGACGACAACGGCATTTCTATCGACGGCCACGTGGAGCATTGGTTCCATGACGACATGCCCAAGCGCTTCGAAGCGTACGGCTGGAACGTCGTGTGCGGTGTGGACGGCCATGACGTCGATGCGGTCGATGCCGCCATCGTGCAGGCCAAGAAGTCCGACAAGCCAACGCTGATCTGCTGCCGCACGGTCATCGGCAAGGGCGCGCCGACCAAGGCGGGCAGCCATGATGCGCACGGCGCGCCGCTGGGCGACAAGGAAATCGCGGCGACGCGCACGGCCATCGGCTGGAACTACGGCCCGTTCGAAATCCCGGCGGAAGTCTATGCCGCGTGGGACGCGAAGGAGCAGGGCACGCACGCCGAAGCCCAGTGGAACAAGTCGTTCGACGCCTACCGCGCGAAGTACGGCAGCGAAGCCGCCGAATTCGCGCGCCGCATGAACGGCGAACTGCCCGCGAACTGGGCGGAAGCCGCCGCGAAGATCATCGAGGACGCGAACCAGAAGGCCGAGACCATCGCGACGCGCAAGGCATCGCAGAACACCATCGAAGGTCTTGCGGCTGCGCTACCGGAACTGCTCGGCGGCTCCGCCGACCTGACCGGCTCGAATCTCACCAACTGGAAGGCATCGAAGGCGGTGCGCGCGGCGGGCGATGCGGAGAACGCCAACCCGAATCACGCGGGCATCCAGTGGGGCAATCACATCAACTACGGCGTGCGCGAGTTCGGCATGAGCGCGGCCATCAACGGGATCGCGGTGCACGGCGGCTATCGGCCGTTCGGCGGCACGTTCCTGACGTTCTCGGACTACAGCCGCAACGCGCTGCGCGTCGCCGCACTGATGAAGTCGCGCTCGATCTTCGTGTTCACACACGATTCCATCGGCCTCGGCGAAGACGGTCCGACGCACCAGTCGATCGAGCACGTCTCCAGCCTGCGCCTGATCCCGAGTCTGCAAACGTGGCGTCCGGCGGATACAGTCGAAACGGCGGTGGCGTGGACGCATGCGATCGCGCATTACGGTCCGTCGACGCTGATCTTTAGCCGCCAGAACCTGCAATATTCGCCGCGCAACGACATCCAGATCGCGAACATCGCGAAAGGTGGCTATGTGCTGCGCGACTGGAACGACGACATTCCCGCGCGCAAGATCATCCTCATCGCGACCGGCTCGGAAGTGCAGCTCGCGATGGAAGCGGTCGAGGCGCTGGCGAAGGCAGGTATCGGCGCGCGCGTTGTGTCGATGCCCTGCACGAACGTATTCGACAAACAAAACGCCGAGTATCGCGAGCGCGTGCTGCCCAAGGGCATGCTGCGCGTGGCGATCGAGGCGGGAGTGACGGATTTCTGGCGCAAGTACGTGGGCCTGGAAGGCGACGTGGTCGGCATCGACACATTCGGTGAATCGGCGCCGGCGGGCGCGCTGTTCAAGTACTTCGGCTTCACGGTGGAGAACGTCGTCAAGACGGCGAAGGCCGTTCTGGCCGCGTAAGCACACGCGTCAGCGAAGCAGGTTTTTTACCATCAGGAGATAGACCATGACGATTCGTGTTGCAATCAACGGTTACGGCCGTATCGGCCGTAACACGCTGCGCGCGTTCTACGAGAACGGCAAGAAGCACGACATCGGGATCGTCGCCATCAACGACCTGGGCGATGCCAAGACCAACGCGTACCTCACGCAGTACGACACGGCGCACGGCAAGTTTCCGGGTCAGGTGTCGGTGGACGGCGATTACCTCGTCGTCAACGGCGACAAGATCCGCGCGCTGGCCAACCGCAACCCGGCCGAACTGCCGTGGGGCGAGTTGAAGGTCGACGTGGTGTTCGAGTGCACGGGCTTTTTCACGACCAAGGAAAAGGCCAGCGCGCACATCAAGGGCGGTGCGAAGAAGGTCATCATCTCGGCGCCGGGCGGCAAAGACGTCGACGCGACCATCGTCTATGGCGTGAACCACAACGTGCTGAAGGCATCGGACACGGTCATCTCGAATGCATCGTGCACGACGAACTGCCTGGTGCCGATGGTCAAGCCGCTGAACGACAAGATCGGTCTGGTGAACGGCCTGATGACCACCATCCACGCCTACACGAACGATCAGGTCCTGACCGACGTGTATCACGAAGACCTGCGCCGCGCGCGTTCGGCCACGCACAGCCAGATTCCGACGAAGACCGGCGCGGCATCGGCTATCGGCCTCGTGCTGCCCGAACTGAACGGCAAGCTGGACGGCTACGCGATTCGCGTGCCGACCATCAACGTGTCGGTGGTCGATCTGTCGTTCATTGCTGCGCGTGACACGACGGTGGAAGAGGTCAACCAGATCATGAAGGAAGCGTCGGAAGGCGCGTTGAAGGGCGTGCTCGGCTACAACGACGCGCCGCTGGTTTCGATCGACTACAACCACAACCCGGCATCGTCGACGTTCGATTCGACGCTGACCAAGGTTTCGGGCCGTCTCGTGAAGGTGTCGAGCTGGTACGACAACGAGTGGGGCTTCTCGAACCGCATGCTGGATACGACGGTGGCACTCGCGAACGCCAAGTAAGCTTTCGCTTCACGCGATGAACAGGCCGCTCTTCGGAGCGGCCTTTGCTTTTGGTTCGGCGAACACGCGTTACGCAAATTTCTCGCGCAGGAACGAAATGACATAAGGCGTCGCCGCCGCAACCGTCGATGCGGTGCCGGGGTCCATGCCCATGCGCGCCGCGATCGATTCCGCGATGCGTCCCGTGAGGATGCCTTCGCCACCTTCTTCCATCGACTTCATGAAGCCGTCGACGCGCACGAGGCCGGTGGCGAACGCGGCGAAAAAGCTTTTGCCGGGATTATTCCCCAGTAGACCTTGGCTTTGTTCTTCGGCGTGTGCGTGGGCGGTTTCGGCGGCGGTGCGGAGCATCTGCTGGCTTCTTCGGGACTGAAGCCCTGATCGGCGAGCGCCTGCTGAGCCTGCGCGCCATGCTCCGACGACAGAAATTCTGAAACGAGCTGCTGTGCGTCCATCGACGCCACTCCTGATTGAGGTTCGACGAATTGCAGGGCGACGCAAGCCGATCGAAAACTCGTTCGCGGATGGCCCTTGCTGAGACCGTGAACCTTGCCGGAAGTACGGTGCTCAGGCCTTGTGCCGTTGCGTGGGCAGCAGGCTGCCCACCGGATAGATACTCGCTTCGATGCGCTCGCGGATGGTCGCGATGGCGGCATCGGTCACGGTATGCGGGACATTCTTCATGCGGAAGACGCTGTTGGTCTAGTTTGACCGCCATTGTATGCGCAGCGCCGGTGCACGTGTACAGCGTCTTATTCGCGATCATTTCCATGCCAGCCGAACGCAGAGTAAACCGTTACGCGATGCCGGTTGACCGCTCTATATTGGCTTTCTATATCCATCATTAGCCATCTGATCGGACCAGTCGGAACAGCGCCCCGGTTCCGCTATCTTCTGACGGACAAGGAGAAATTTCGTGACGAGATTCCTGAATTCGCTGTTTGGCAGGGTGATGATCGCGTTGGTCATCGGCATCATCGTGGGTGCCGCGTGGTCGCCATTTCGGGCAGTCGCTGCGGCCGCTCGGCGACGGCTTTCTGAAGCTCATCAAGATGGTGATCGGCCGATCGTTTTCTGCGTCGTCGTGAGCAACCTGGCGAGCGCGGGTGATCTGAAGAAAGTTGGGCGCGTCGGCCTGAAGGCGGTCGTCTACTTCGAGTTCGTGACGACGCTGGCGCTCATCATCGGTGCGATTCTGGCGTGGGTGACGTGACCGGGCGTGGGCATGAAAATCGATCTGCATGCGCTCGATGCCTCCGCGCTCTCGACCTACACCGAGCACGCGAAAAGCCTGAAGGACACCGCGGGCTTTCTGCTGAAGATCATCCCGGACACGGCCATCGACGCTTTCGCGAAGGGCGACATCCTGCAAGTGCTGGTGTTTGCTGTACTATTCGGCTCGGCGCTCTCGATACTCGGCGACAAGGCGCAGTGCGTGGCGGTGTTCTACGTCAGTTGTTTCCTGTTCGTGTTCGTCGTGCTCGCGGTGGTGATGCGGCTCGCGGGATTCTCCATCTTCAAGCTCGTGCGCTATCTGCGCGAGGAATTGTCGATCGTGCTTGGCACGGCGTCGTCGGATGCGGTGCTGCCGCAGATCATGCGCAAGCTCGAATGGATGGGCGTGAAGGATTCCACCGTCGGCCTCGTGGTTCCGACCGGATATTCCTTCAACCTCGATGGCTTTTCGATCTATCTGACGCTCGCGGTGATCTTCATTACGCAGGCCACCAACACACCGCTGTCGCTGCACGACCTGATCGTCGTGGTGCTCGTGTCGCTGGTGACGTCGAAGGGCGCGCACGGCATTCCCGACTCGGCCATTGTGATTCTCGCAGCCACGCTTTCCGCCATTCCGGCGATTCCCGTGCTCGGTCTCGTGCTGATTCTGCCGGTGGACTGGTTCGTGGACATCGCGCGGGCAGTGACGAATCTGATCGGCAATTGCGTGGCGACGGTGGTCGTCGCGGTTTGGGAGAACGACATCGACCTGGTGCGCGCCAAACGCGTGCTCGATCAGGATGTCGAGTACCGCTTCGTGCCCGCCGCGCCGGAATCGACGCATGGAACGCACGGCCACGAAGGCACTCACGCGGTCTGAGACCGGATCGGTATCGACGCAACGCGGCTCATGTAAATGCAATTGCGAATGAGCCGCATACGCGTGTCTTAAAAGCGCGTTTCCCGCCGAGGCTACGCGCCGGAACGCCGGCGCGTCGCGCTCAGTGCTTGCGATGCGGGCAGTTTTCCTTCGTGCATGCGCCGTACAGTGCGAGCGCATGCTCGTGGAGCTTGAAGTCGCGCTCCTTCGCGATCAACTGCTGACGGCGCTCGATTTCGGCATCGAAGAACTCTTCGACGCGACCGCAGTCGATGCACACGAGGTGATCGTGATGCGATCCCTCGTTGAGCTCGAACACGGCCTTGCCCGATTCGAAATTGCTCCGCGACAGCAGGCCGGCCTGCTCGAACTGCGTCAGCACGCGATAGACCGTAGCGAGCCCGATATACAGCTCTTCGTTGAGCAGGTTTCGGTACACGTCTTCAGCGGTCAGATGGCGCACGGTGCTGTGCTGGAAAATCTCGAGAATCTTCAGGCGCGGCAGGGTCGCCTTGAGCCCAATGTTCTTGAGATCGGCGAGATTGGTCATGGCTAGGCATCCCTAGAGTATAATTCAAGGCTGTCATGTTAATGCGTTTTTCCGAATCCGGACATCTCGCAGAAACACAGGCAGCGGTTTAAGTAAGTGAAAAAGTAAGTGAAAAAGTAAGTGAAAAATGAGTGAAATATGTTTTCAAAATCTTTATCGAATTGCAGGGCGAGCCGTCGCATGCGGGGAACCATGATCGCAGCAACCTTGGCCGTAATGCTCGCCGGTTGCTCGACGTACGACAGCGTCACGCAGAAGATCGCGCAAAGCATCACACCGTATCGGATCACGGTCGTGCAAGGCAACTTCGTTTCCCAGGAAACGGCGAATCAGATGCAGGTCGGCATGTCGCGCGACCAGGTCAAGCAACTTCTCGGCATGCCGCTACTCACCGACATGTTCCACGCGGATCGCTGGGACTATGTCTTTTACTTCAAGCGCGGCTCGACAGCCGTGGTGCAGCAGCGTGACTTCATCGTGAATTTCGCGAGCGATCGCGTGACGAGCTGGTCGGGCGGTGAAAACCTGCCGTCCAACCTCGAACTGCTCGCGGAAATCGACGGCGACAAGGGTATCAAGGTCGCCAAGCTGGTTCCCTCGGCGGCTGCGTCGGCATCGGTGCCGGCGGCTGCTTCGGCTCCGGGTACGGCGGTGGCGGCGCCTTCGGGCGAACCGTCCACGAAGCCGAACGCGTCGGCGGCATTCGCGGGCGATGCGAACCAGCAGGCCGCGCAGGCCGCCAATCGCGCGACAGCGCAGGTCGAAATGCCGACCGGCCGTCAGCAACACCAATGTGCCGCAGAGCAGTGGCGGCGCGCCGGGCACGGGGGGATCCGGCGGCAATTCGCAGATTCAGCTTCAACACAAGCCGCAAACCATCCAGATTCCGGATAGCAGCGCGGTCAGTCCGGCGAGTTCGTCGCCCGCACCGGCTACGGCGAACGGCAATCAGCAACAGTTCACGATGCCGCAGCAGCAAAGCCAGTAACGCATCGCGTCACGCGGGAACGGTACGCAGCGCGCCGTTTCCGGCCGGCATCGCCGCCGGGCCACATCCGCATCATCCACCGCGCGTAACGTTCGCACGGTTCATCGAGAGACAGCCATGAAGATCGCCATTGCCGGCGCATCGGGCCGCATGGGCCGGATGCTGATCGAAACCGTTCTCAACGATCCCGACGCGCAGCTTGTCGGCGCGCTCGACCGCGCCGGCACGCCGCAGCTCGGTCAGGACGCGGGCGCGTTCCTTGGAAAAACCACGGGCGTGCTGCTCACGGACGACATCGAGCGCGTGTTCGCCGACGCCGACTATTTGATCGACTTCACGCGTCCTGAAGGCACGCTCGCGCATCTGGAAGCGGCGCTGCGCCATAACGTGAAGATGATCATCGGCACGACCGGTTTCTCCGACGACCAGAGGGTCCAGTTGAAGGCCGCCGGCGAGAAGATCGGCGTCGTGTTCGCGCCGAACATGAGCGTCGGCGTGAACGTCACGATGAAGCTGCTCGAATTCGCCGCGAAGCACTTTTCTACCGGCTACGACATCGAGATCATCGAGGTGCATCACCGTCACAAGATCGATGCGCCGTCGGGCACAGCGCTCGGCATGGGCGAAGTGATCGCGAAGACGCTCGGCCGCGACCTGAAGGATTGCGCCGTGTACGCGCGCGAAGGCGTGACGGGCGAGCGCGATCCGTCGACCATCGGTTTCTCGGCGATTCGCGGCGGCGATATCGTTGGCGATCACACGGTGCTGTTCGCGGGCATCGGTGAGCGCATTGAGATCACGCACAAGTCGGCGAGCCGTCTGTCGTACGCGCAGGGCGCGTTGCGCACGGTGCGTTTCCTCGAAGGCCACAACAAGGGCTTTTTCGACATGCAGGACGTGCTTGGCCTGTGCTGATCCTTCTTCGTGACGATGGCGGAAACGGGCTTCCTTCACTATCTGCAATTCGGCGACGCGGTTACATACGCGGTCGCGGGCGTGTTGTTCGCGATGTCGCTCGCAAGCTGGTGTTTTCTGCTGGTCAAGGTGTGGGTGCTGGCGCGCGCGAAGTGGCAAGGTCCGCGCGCGTTGCAGCGTTTCTGGCAGGCGGCCACTTTGAAAGACGGCATAGCCGCGCTGAAAAGCGTGGACTGAGAACGCGTGTATTTGCCGCTTGCCGAGGCCGCGTGGCGCGCGTCGGAGGTGGAGATGCCAGGCGTGCTGCTCGCGCGCGTGGAGCGCAACGAGGGGGTGTTGCGCACGCTGCGTCAGGCCATGTGCTTCATTCGCAGCGGCGGCTGGAATTCGGACAGGTTTTGCTCGCGGCTGTGGGCAGCACGGCGCCCGTCGGTTTGCTGGGTACGGTGTGGGGCATTTATCACGCGTTGTCCAGCATTGCGGCGAGCGGTCAGGCGATGATCGAGAACGTCGCGGGGCCGATGGGCGAGGCGCTCATCATGACGGCGTTCAGTCTGGTCGTGGCGATTTCGGCGGTGCTTGCGTACAACGTGCTGGGCCGCTACGTGCGGCAGATTTCCGAGGAACTCGACGGTTTCGCGCACGACTTGCACGCTACGTGTGCGGCGAGGCGGAGTAGGGAGCGCGCGCGATGGCATTCGGCGGACTAGACAAGAAATCCAGCGGCGTGCCGATGGCCGAGATCAACATGACGCCGCTGATCGACGTCATGCTGGTGTTGCTGGTGATTTTCATCATCACGGCGCCGTTGTTCACGCATGCCATCCGGCTGGACTTGCCGAAGGTGGCCTCCCGGCCCGCGTGCGAAACGCCGCAGACCATCACGCTTTCGATCGACGATGCGGGCAAGCTCTACTGGAACGACCAGCCGATCGGCATCGAGCAGATGCGCGCGCGATTCGCGGAGGCGGGCAAGGCGACGGACAAGCCGGAGCTGCATTTGCGCGCATCGAGCGCGACGCGCTACGATGTGATCGCGCAGGTGATGAGCGCGGCGCAGCAGGCGAGGTTGTCGCGAATCGGGTTTGTGACGCAACCGGCACCGACGAAACAGAAGTAAAGCGAAGGGCGCAAGTAACGACGACATGCCGACTTGCGTGCCGCCATCCGTTCCTGGCGAGAAAAAGCAACCCCAAGCCTGCGCCAGCCTACTAAAAGACAACGGTATAATTACCTTTTGCCCGCCGAACGGGCGCCTGATGTCAATAAGACCCGGCCCGATTCCCGTGCGCGAAAGCCCGCGGCAGCAAAACGAAACGTTTCCAGCACCAGCGTAAGCGTAAAAAGTCCACCATCACCATGCACGATAAATACGTACTCGCCGACGTCGAATCTGCTGCGCAGAGCACCTGGCGCGCGAACGACGTCTACCGGACGACCGAGACATCGGCCAAGCCCAAGTTCTACTGCGTGTCGATGCTGCCGTATCCGTCGGGCAAGCTGCACATGGGTCACGTGCGCAACTACACCATCAACGACGTGATGTACCGTTATCTGCGCATGAACGGCCACAACACGGTGATGCCGATGGGCTGGGACGCGTTCGGCATGCCCGCCGAAAACGCGGCGATGGCGAACAACGTGCCGCCCGCGAAGTGGACCTATGACAACATCGCGTACATGAAGAAGCAGATGCAGTCGATGGGTCTCGCCATCGACTGGTCGCGCGAAGTCGCCACTTGCTTGCCAGACTACTACAAGTGGAACCAGTGGCTGTTCCTCAGGATGCTGGAAAAGGGCATCGCGTACAAGAAGAGCGGCACGGTGAACTGGGACCCGGTCGATCAGACCGTGCTCGCGAACGAACAGGTCATCGACGGACGCGGCTGGCGTTCCGGCGCGCTGGTGGAAAAGCGCGAAATCCCGATGTACTACCTGCGCATCACCGATTACGCGGATCAACTGCTCGACGATCTCGAAGGCCTCGGCTGGCCCGAGCGCGTCAAGATCATGCAGCAGAACTGGATCGGCAAGAGCTTCGGCGTGAACTTCGGCTTCCCTTATGAGATCGACGGCAAGGCGAAGCTGCTGCGCGTCTTCACCACGCGCGCCGACACCATCATGGGTGTCACCTTCGCGGCGATCGCGGCGGAACATCCGCTCGCCACGCGCCTCGCGCGTGACAACGCGGACCTGCAAGCCTTCATCGACGAATGCAAGCGCGGCGGCGTGGCTGAGGCCGATGTCGCCACGATGGAAAAGAAGGGCGTGCCGACCGGTTTCTTCGTCACGCATCCGCTGACGGGCGCGCAGGTCGAAGTGTGGATCGGCAATTACGTACTCATGTCTTATGGCGAAGGCGCGGTGATGGGCGTGCCGTCGCACGACGAACGCGATTTCGCTTTCGCCAGGAAGTACAACCTGCCGATCAGGCAAGTCATCGCCGTCGAAGGCAAGACCTACTCGACCGACGCCTGGGAAGAGTGGTACGGCGACCAGACCGCCGGCCGTCTCATCGACAGCGGCAAGTACGACGGCATGACCACCGAGGAAGCGATCAACACGATCGCCGCCGACCTGAAAGCGAAGGACCTGGGCGACAAGCAGATCACCTGGCGTCTGCGCGACTGGGGCATTTCGCGTCAGCGCTACTGGGGCACGCCGATTCCGATCATCCACTGCCCGTCGTGCGGCGACGTGCCGGTGCCGGAGAAGGACCTGCCCGTCGTGCTGCCGGAAGACCTCGTGCCGGACGGCTCGGGCAATCCGCTCGCGAAGTCGGAGGCGTTCCTGAACTGCACGTGCCCGAAGTGCGGCGCGGCGGCCAAGCGCGAAACCGACACGATGGACACCTTCGTCGATTCGTCCTGGTACTTCTCGCGCTATAGCGCGCCGGACGCCAAGACCATGGTCGACGAGCGCACCGATTACTGGATGCCGATGGACCAGTACATCGGTGGTATCGAGCACGCGATTCTGCACTTACTGTACTCGCGCTTCTGGACCAAGGTCATGCGCGACATGGGCCTCGTCAAGTTCGGCGAGCCGGCCAAGAACCTGCTCACGCAGGGCATGGTGCTCAACGAGACGTTCTATCGTGAAGATGCGAGCGGCAAGAAGACCTGGTACAACCCGCTCGACGTGACCGTCGCGCACGACGACAAGGGCCGCCCGAGCGGCGCGACGCTCAATGCCGACGGCCAGCCGGTCGTGCTCGGCGGCGTCGAAAAGATGTCGAAGTCGAAAAACAACGGCGTCGATCCGCAGACGCTGATCGATCAGTACGGCGCGGATACCGCGCGCCTGTTCGTGATGTTCGCGGCGCCGCCCGAGCAGTCGCTCGAATGGTCGGGCGCGGGCGTGGAAGGCACGAGCCGCTTCCTGCGCCGCATGTGGCACTTCGCGCACGACCAGGCCGATGCGCTGCGCCAGCACGGCAAGCTCAATGCATCGAAACTCGGCGATTCGGACAAGGTGCTGCGCCGCGAAATCTACACCGTGCTCAAGCAGGCCGATTTCGACTATGGCCGCCGGCAGTACAACACGGTCGTTTCTGCCGCGATGAAGATGCTCAACGCGCTCGATGGCGCGAAGAACGCCGCCGAAGGCGTGCTCAACGAAACCTTCGGCGTGCTGCTGCGCGTGCTGTATCCGGTGGTGCCACACGTTACCTTCCAGTTGTGGTCGGAACTTGGCTACGAGAAGGAATTCGGCCCGCTGCTCGACGCGCCCTGGCCGAAGGTCGACGAAGGCGCGCTGGAGCAATCCGAGATCGAACTCGTGCTGCAGGTGAACGGCAAGGTGCGCGGCGCGCTGACGGTGGCGAAGGACGCCACGCGCGAAGCCATCGAAAAGGCCGCCGTCGCGCACGAAATGTTCGAGAAGTTCGCGGAAGGCCGGGCACCCAAGAGGGTGATCGTGGTGCCGGGCCGTCTCGTCAACGTGGTCGTCTGATGCGCAAATCCAGGGGAGTCGATGTTTACCCGTACAGCCGCCATGAGTAGGCGATCGTTTCTCACGCTCCTGGGCGGTGCGGCAGCGCTGTCCGCGTGCGGCTTCCAGTTGCGCGGACAGCAGGACTACGCGTTCAAGCGGCTGGCCATCTCGGGTGGAAATCCACAGATGGTCGCGCGCCTGGAACGCATAGTCGAGGGCGGAAGCGATACCGTCATCGTCAAGCCGTACGAGAAGCCAGACGCGACGCTCAATCTGACCGAAAGCGCCGGCATGAACACCCTGAGCCTGAATGCGCAGGGCGTCGTTCAGGAATATGAGCTTTCTTACAGCGTCAGATATTCCCTGAGCGGCGCGGACGGTACCCTGTTGATTCCGCCGAGCGCCATTGCGCTCAATCGCTCGATGACTTACAGTGATCAATACGCACTTGCCAAGCAGGCGGAATCGACCTTGCTTTACAACGATATGTGTAACGACGCCGTGGACCAGCTCACGCGGCGTCTCGCGTCCGTGCGCTCGCTGCATCCCGCACCGGACGAGCAGCTGGGCATCGCGCCGCGTGCGCCTTTGCCCGTGCCGCCGCTCTGACTGGCGTGCTGGCAAAGTCACCATGCAGTTGAAGCCCGACGCGCTCGACGCGCATCTCGCGAAAGGCCCGAAAGGGCTGTACGTCGTCTATGGCGACGAGCATCTGCTCGCGCAGGAAGCCTGCGACCGCATCCGGGCCGCGGCGCGGGCGAGCGGCTTCGCGGATCGCGCAGTATTCACCGTCGAGCGCAGTTTCGACTGGAGCGCGCTGATCGGTGCGACGCAATCCATGTCGCTGTTCGGCGACCGCCAGCTGATCGAGTTGCGCATTCCGACCGGCAAACTTGGCAAGGAAGGCGCCGAAGCGCTGAAGACGCTCGCCGCCGCCGATAACCCCGACGTGCTGCTCCTGATCACGCTACCGCGCCTCGATGCCGCGACGCAGAAGTCCGCGTGGTTCAGCGCACTCACCGGCAGCTCCGGCATCGCGATCAAGATCGATCCGGTCGATCGCGCGCAATTGCCGATGTGGGTCGGCCAGCGTCTCGCACAGCAGGGCCAGCGCGTCGCGCCGGGCGAGGATGGGCGGCGCGCGTTGCAGTTCGTCGCGGAGCGGGTCGAAGGCAATTTGCTGGCGGCGCATCAGGAAATCCAGAAGCTCGGGCTGTTGTATCCGCAAGGCACGCTCGATTTCGAGCAGATCCACGATGCCGTGATGAACGTCGCGCGCTACGACGTCTTCAAGCTCAACGAGGGGATGCTGACCGGCGACATCGGCCGGCTCGCACGCATGCTCGACGGCCTGAAAAGCGAGGGCACCGCCGCGCCGCTGGTGCTGTGGGCGCTCGTCGAAGAGGTGCGCACGCTGCTGCGCATCAAGCGGGGCGTCGCATCGGGCAAGCCGCTCGCGGTGTTGCTGCGCGAAAACCGTGTCTGGGGACCGCGCGAACGTCTGATCGGACCGGCGTTGTCGCGCGTGACCGATCAGGCGCTCGAAAAGGCGCTGTCGCTGGCGGCGCGGCTCGACCGGCAGGTCAAGGGCCTGACGAGTGGTGTCGGGCGGCACGGCAGGGAAACGCCGCCGGATCCGTGGGCCGGCATGTTCGAACTCGCAATGGCCGTCGCGCACGATGGCAAGCCGGCGCAGGCGGCGCCAGCGCCGCGACCGCGGCGCTAGGACACGCCGGTTGCATCGCCTGCAACGGCTTAGAATCACCCTTTTGGCGTCCGCGCGGTTCTTGGCTTCTCGCCGGCGCAATCCGTATCGAATCCAAGCGCAGCCGCATCTCGCGGGTGACCGGCACATGAAAGAGACTCACGATGAACAGCGACCAATACATGACCGACCTCGGCCGCTGCGCGCGTGCGGCGTCGCGCGCGATGGCGCGTGCATCGACGGCCGCGAAGAACGCGGCGCTGAATGCCGTCGCGGACGCCATCAAGCGTGAGCGGGAGTCGCTCAAGGCGGCGAACGCGCGCGATCTGGCCCGTGCGCGCGCGAAAGGCCATGACGCGGCGTTCATCGACCGCCTGACGCTCTCCGACAAGACGCTGAATAAGATGGTCGAAGGTTTGCGGCAGGTGGCCGTGCTGGCCGACCCCATCGGCGAGATCAGCGGGCTCAAGTATCGTCCGAGCGGCATTCAGGTCGGGCAGATGCGCGTGCCACTGGGCGTGATCGGCATCATCTACGAATCGCGGCCGAACGTGACGATCGACGCGGCCGCGCTGTGCCTCAAGTCCGGTAACGCGACGATCCTGCGCGGCGGTTCCGAAGCGCTCGAATGCAATACTGCGCTGGCCAGGCTGATCGGCGTGGGTCTGGCGGCGGCGGGGCTGCCGCAGGACGCGGTGCAGGTCGTGGAGACAGCGGATCGCGCGGCAGTCGGCGCGTTGATCAAGATGACGCACTACGTCGACGTGATCGTGCCGCGCGGCGGCAAGAGCCTGATCGCGCGTCTGATGGAAGAAGCGCGCGTGCCGATGATCAAGCATCTCGACGGCATCTGCCACGTGTACGTGGACGATCGCGCCGATCTCGCCAAGGCCGCGGCCGTGTGCGACAATGCGAAAACGCATCGCTACGGCACCTGCAACACCATGGAAACGCTGCTGATCGCACGCGGCATCGCGGAGCAGGTGCTGCCGCCGTTCGCGCGCGCGTTCCAGGCGAAAGACGTCGAACTGCGCGTCGATGCGGAATCGCGCGCCGCGCTGGAAGCGGCGGACATCGGCGGACTCGTCGACGCAACCGAGGAAGACTGGAGCACCGAATATCTCGCGCCGGTGCTCGCCGTCAAGATCGTCGCCGGTCTCGACGAGGCGATGGAGCACATCAACGATTACGGCTCGCATCACACGGACGCAATCGTCACCGAAGACCACGACCGCGCCATGCGCTTCCTGCGCGAAGTCGATTCCGCGAGCGTGATGGTCAACATCTCGACGCGTTTCGCGGACGGCTTGGAATTCGGCCTCGGCGCGGAAATCGGCATCTCGAACGACAAGCTGCACGCGCGCGGCCCGGTCGGGCTCGATGGGCTGACGTCGCTCAAATACGTGGTGCTCGGGCGCGGCGAAGTGCGCCAATAACGATCAAGAACGATGCTCTGGATCAAATCGCTGCATATCGTGCTGGTCGCCTCGTGGTTCGCGGGGCTGTTCTATCTGCCGCGCATCTTCGTGAACCTGGCGATGGAAACCGATCCCGCTGCCACCGCGCGCCTCCTGATCATGGCGCGCAAGCTGTTCCGCTTCATAACCTTCATCGCGGTGCCGGCACTGGCGTGCGGGCTATGGTTGTGGCTCGTCGGCGGCATCGGCGCGGGGCAGGGATGGCTGCACGCGAAACTGGCGATCGTCGTGCTGCTCATTGCCTATAACGCGTATTGCGGCGTCCTGCTGCGCACCTTCGAACGCGGCGAAAACAAGCGCTCGCACAAGTGGTATCGTATGTTCAACGAGCTGCCCATGCTCGGCCTGCTGGGCGCGGTGCTGCTGGTGGTGATCAGACCCTTCTGATTGCGCACGACGCGTGACCCCGTGAGCCGCGCGCCGACTCAAGATTCCACCCGGCGGCTCTCCAGCACGTCTTTGGCTTCGGCGAGTTTTTCGGCCAGCGCCGGTCCGCGCGCCAGCGCCAGTCCCACCGCCAGAATGTCGCCGATTGCGAGATGCGAGACGTCATCGGCGAAAAAATATCCGTTTCTTCATCGAAGTTAGCGAACAGGCCGATGCTCGCGATGCGTCTCAGCGGCGAATTGCCATGCGTGATCGCGATGACCCTCGCGCCGCCCCTCAACGCCGATTTGCACGCGTCGAGAATGTCCCGCGTGCGCCCGGTGTTAGAAATGGCGACGACCACATCGCCCTCGCGCAACAGGGCGGCCGAAGTCGTATAGGTATGCGGATCGGAATATGCCACCGACGGCACGTCCAGCCGGAAGAACTTGTGCTGCATGTCGAGCGCGGTGATGCCCGAGCCGCCCGCGCCGTAGAACTCGATGCGCCGCGCCGCGCTCAGCAGATCGATCGCAGCCGCGACGCTGTCCGACGACAGGCTGTTGCGCACCTGGATCAGTGCGCCGATGGTCCGGGTCCAGCAGGTCCGGGTCCAGCACTTTCGCCGCCACACCCGCAGGCGGCTCGTCGCTGCGCACGTCGCGATAGACAGTGGGAACGTCGGCTGCTAACCCTTGCGCGCGGCGGATTTTGAACTCGCGAAAGCCCGAAAAGCCGAGCGCCTGGCAAAACCGTGCGATGGTCGGCTGGCTCACGCCGGCGCGTGCGGCGAAATCCGTCATCGACAGCTCGAGCACCTCGCGCGGCGCCTCGAGCACGTAATCGGCCAGCTTGCGCTCGGAGGGACGCAATTGCTCGCGCATCGCCTCGACTTGGGACAGCAACATCGGAAATCTCGCCTATGCAGGAAATTGATTTTGGACTATAGCCGATGGGGCTAAATGTACAAATTATCAAGCTAAGGGTTTCTTCGAATCGCACGCAGCCTGTGCATTTGATAGTGCAATGCACAAGCCGATATCGACATCGAATTGCATTGAAGGCATATAGTTTTTCTACCAACATCGCTGTTACGGCGAGGCATCCAACCAAAAGACGAACCGCCGGTCCTCGCAATGTCCAACCCCAATACCTCGACGGCAGGCATGCCGGGAGTGAGACAAAGGAGCTTCGATGGTTTCCCCGCATTCGCAACTCAAAAAAGTCACCGAACGCGTGATCAAGCGCAGCAAGCCGACGCGCTCCGCGTATCTGACGCGCATCGACGCCGCACAAGGCAAGTTCCCGGCGCGCGGCGCGCTCTCGTGCGCGAATCTCGCGCATGGATTCGCCGGTCTCGAAGGTCAGGAAAAGATTGCGATTAAGGCCGTGCGCGAACCGAATATCGGCATCGTGTCGTCGTATAACGAGATGCTCTCGGCGCATGCGTCATACAAAAGCTTTCCGGACATCATTAAGGGGGCCGCACGCGAACACGGCGGCATCGCGCAATTCGCGGGCGGTGTGCCGGCGATGTGCGACGGCATCACGCAAGGCAATGCGGGCATGGAACTGTCGTTGTTCTCGCGCGAAGTGATCGCGATGAGCACGGCCGTCGCGCTCACGCACAACATGTTCGACGCGGCGCTGTGCCTGGGCGTTTGCGACAAGATCGTGCCGGGTCTGGCGATCGGCGCCCTGCAGTTCGGCCATCTGCCGACCATTTTCGTCCCCGCGGGCCCTATGACCAGCGGCCTCACCAACGACGAAAAAGCCAAGGTGCGGCAGGAATTCGCCACTGGCAAATGCGATCGCGGCGCGCTCCTCGAAGCCGAAGCGGCCGCTTATCACGGTCACGGCACCTGCACGTTCTACGGCACCGCCAACAGCAATCAGATGCTGATGGAAGTGATGGGCCTGCATCTGCCGAGCGCGGCCTTCGTGTATCCGCACACGCCGCTGCGCGATGCGCTTACCGCCGAGGCCGCACGCCGCGTGCTCGATCTCACGCACGAGCGCGGCAATTATGTGCCGATCGGTCACGTGGTTGACGAGCGGGCGATCGTCAACGGCATCGTCGCGCTGCTGGCGACGGGCGGCTCGACCAATCACACGCTACACCTCGTCGCGATCGCGCGCGCGGCGGGCATCCTAATCGACTGGAACGATTTCGACGAGCTGTCGCAAGTCGTGCCGCTGCTCGCGAAGATCTATCCGAACGGCAAGGCCGACGTGAACCACTTCCAGGCGGCGGGCGGCGTTGCGTTTCTCGTGCGCAATCTGCTCGAAGGCGGCCTGTTGCACGAAGACGTGCAGACGGTCGCGGGCCACGGGCTGGCGCATTACACGAAGGAGCCGAAGCTCATCGACGGAAAGGTGCAATGGGTCGATGGCGCGGCCGAAAGCTACGACGCCAAGGTGCTGCGCGGCATCGGCGAGCCGTTCCAGCCGGACGGCGGCCTGCGTCTGATGCAGGGCAAACTCGGCCGCGGCGTGATCAAGATTTCTGCGGTGGCGCTGGAGCATCGCGTGCTGAAGGCGCTCGCCATCGTCTTCAATTCGCAGGAAGAAGTGCAGGAAGCCTTCGACAAGGGCGAACTGAAACGCGATTTCGTCGCAGTCGTGCGCTTTCAGGGCGCGCGCGCGAACGGCATGCCGGAACTGCATCGGCTGACGCCGCTTCTGGGCGTATTGCAGGATCAGGGTTTCCATGTGGCACTGGTGACGGACGGCCGCATGTCGGGCGCGTCGGGCAAGGTGCCGGCGGTGATCCACGTATCGCCCGAAGCGCTGCTGCAAGGCCCGCTCGGCAAGGTCCGCACCGGCGACACCATCGTGATCGATGCGCCCGCCGGCCTGCTCGACGTCGAAATCGACCCGAACGAATGGGCATCGCGCGATGTCGAAGCGCCGCGCAATCAGGCGGACAACGAAGCGGGATTCGGCCGCGAACTGTTCGGTGTATTCCGCAGCGCAGCGTTGCCGGCGGAAGAGGGCGCATCCGTGTTCGGCGCGCTGATCGGCGCATTGAACGCGGACGGTGGCGTGGTGGCATCGGCGCCGGAGCGCAATTCGCTGCGCGACAATGCGCGTGCGGCGGCATCGGCACTGAACAAGGTGCATGCGACGCATCACTGACACGAACGAGAAACCTGCGGCGACGTCCGTCTCACGCGCCGCCGCATAAAACAGGAGTGGTATCGATGAAAACGGTAAGCGAAATCGTGCGTCTCGGTCCGGTGATCCCGGTGCTGGCTTTCGAAACGGTCGAGCAGGGCGAACACGTGTCGCGCGCGCTTCATGCGGGCGGCGTAAAGGTGCTGGAAATCACTTTGCGCACGCCGGCAGGCATTGCCGCGGTCGAGCGCGCGAGCCAGATGGCGGACGATATCGTGGTCGGTGTCGGCACGATCACGAAGTCGGAGCATTGCGCGCAGGCGAAGAAAGCGGGCGCACAGTTCGGCGTGTCGCCGGGTTTGACCAAGGACATGCACAAGGCCGCGCAGGATGCGGGTTTGCCGCTGCTGCCGGGCGTGATGACGCCGAGCGACATCATTGCCGCGATGGAACTGGGCTATGAGATCGTGAAGTTTTTCCCGGCGCAACAGGCGGGCGGCATTCCGATGCTGCAGGCCTTCCATGGCCCGTTCCCGAACCTCAAGTTCTGCCCGACCGGCGGCATCACGGCCGAGATGGCGACCAACTTCCTAGCGCAAGCGAATGTGGTGTGCGTGGGCGGTTCGTGGCTGACGCCGAAGTCGGCGCTAGCCGCGCAGAACTGGGAAGAAGTCACGCGCCTCGCACGCGCAGCGAGCGAACTGGCGCCGCATTAAAGGCGCATGCGGCCGGGCGCGATCTCTGGCGATTGCATTCAGGGCTGCGATTCGATGGACGTGTAGCATCACGAACTATTTCACGGCGGCGCATCTCGACGTCGCGCCGGCGAGCGCGGCGAACCCGATTCGTCTGGATTCGTCGGATAAGGCCCCGCATTTTCAGCGGCCTTTCCCCGGCCAAGTTTCTTGCTAATAAGTAATAAAATTCCGTGCTATGCGCCGTGTGTGCACTTGCCGGACATTGCCGTGGTGTGCAGTGCAGCGACGGCAAACGTAGATGTAAGTCGCGCTTCCCGCGCCAGCAGATTTGCAGCGCTAAGCAACATTCATGCGCGTGCCTGTGCGCTCAAATTGGCGCTTACGATCAATCCGCGCGAGCATGAGATTGCACCGCATGTCGGCATCGGCATTGCAGGCGGCGCAAGAGAGACGCTCTCCTGCATGCCTGATGGATCGCGCGGGACATCGGGACGCGTGTTGTCCCTGCCCGCTTGCAGAATCCATCACTCGGATCGGCGCAGCCGAAGCAGTCCATCAAAAACGAAAACCGAGGCGAGAGAATGAATCTGACGCACATCCAGCGAGACATCGATCCTATTGACCCGAGTCCCTACGCCGCACACAACGTCGATGTCGCGATCGCGCATCTGGAGCGTGTGCTTTCGGCGAAAGGCGCGAATTCGCTATTCGGGCAGATCTATTGGCGAACGCGCGTCCGACAGGTCGGCGCGACGCGCGGCTTGTATCGTGATCAACGCATGCGCCTCGACCGGCTCATGCAGCGCCTGTCGGACGAACGCGTCGGCCGCGTGAGTGATACCCGCTCAGGCGCGCTCGACCACCGCCTGCGCCAGCGCGACGAATTCCGCCACCGGCATTTCCTCCGCGCGGCGCGAGAGGTCGAAGCCGAGCGCATCAAAATCGATCCGGTCGCGATACTCGGCGAGGTTGTTGCGCAACACCTTGCGCCGTTGCGCGAAGGCGGCTTTCACCACATCGCTCAGCACGTCCTGATTCACCGGCGCCATTTCGTGCGGGGCGTACGGAATCATGCGCACGATAGCGGAGTTCACCTTCGGCGGCGGATTGAACGATTCGGGCGGCACGTCGATGAGTTTGTCCATCGAATAGCGGTATTGCAGCATCACGGACAGGCGGCAGTAGTCCTTGCTCGCCGGCTCCGCGATCATCCGCTCGACCACTTCGTTCTGCAGCATCAAATACTGATCGACGACCTTCGGCGCGAAGTTCGTCAGATGAAACAGCAGCGGGCTGGAAATATTGTACGGCAGATTGCCAACGATACGCAGCGACGGCTTCTCGCCTTCGAGCGCGAGCGTGCCGAAGTCGAAGTCGAGCGCATCGGCGAAATGTACGACGAGCCGCTCGCCGAAGCGCTTTTCCAGCCGGCCGATCAGATCGCGATCCAGTTCCACCGCGTGCAGCGGCGCGCCGGGCGCGGCGACGCGTTCGATCAGCGGCTCAGTGAGCGCGGCCAGTCCCGGCCCGATTTCGACCATGCGTTCGCCGCGCTGCGGCGCGATGGTGTCGACGATCGAATCGATGATGCCCTGATCGACGAGGAAGTTTTGCCCGAAGCGCTTGCGCGCGAAATGGCTTTGGTGTTTGGTGGACATACTCGTTTGTGAATGAAGCAGTGACGCGTCAGACAGCGCGCGCTTGGCACTTGTGGCGTGCCATGAACACGGCGGCGTCGATGGCGGCGATCATGCTGCCCGGATCAGCACGGCCGGTGCCGGCGAGATCGAGCGCGGTGCCGTGATCCACCGACGTGCGAATGATCGGCAAACCGAGCGTCACATTGATGCCTTCGCCGAAGGTCGCGTATTTCAGTACGGGCAGGCCCTGGTCGTGGAACATCGCCAGCACGCAATCGGCGTCTTTCAGATAACGCGGCTGGAACAGCGCGTCGGCGGGATACGGACCGGGCGCGTCGATGCCGAGCGTGCGTGCGCGTTCGAGCGCGGGCGTGATCACGTCGATCTCCTCGCGGCCCAGATATCCGTTCTCGCCCGCATGCGGATTTAGCCCGGTGACGAGAATGCGCGGCGCGGCCAACCCGAAATGCGCGCGCAGATCGTGATCGATAATGCGCAGCGTTTCCACCAGCCCGTCGATGCTCAACGCCGCCGACACGTTTTTCAACGGCAGATGCGTGGTCGCCAGCGCGACGCGCAGCGGCTTGTCGCTGGAACCGGCGAGCATCATGACGACGCGCGGCGTGTGCGTGCGTTCGGCGAGATATTCGGTGTGACCGGTGAACGAAACGCCGGCATCGTTGATGGTGCTCTTTTGCAGTGGTGCGGTGACGATGGCGTCGAAGCGACCGCCGAGCGCACCGTCGATGGCGATGTCGAGCAGGCCGAGCGCATAGCGTCCGTTCGCGGCATTCAGCTTGCCGGCTTCGACTGGTGCCGCGAGCGGATGATGTTCGACTTCGATGCCGTCCTGTGCTGCGAGCGCGAGTTGCGCGAGCAGATCGCGGTCGCCGAGCACGACGAAGCGCGCCGACGGCCAGCGCTCGCGTGCCTGCTGGAGCACCACCGCCGTCAGTTCTGGCCCGACGCCGGCCGGTTCGCCGGTCGTGATCGCGATCGTGATCGCGTGCGGCTGATCGGCGCGGGCGGAGGTGCTCATGCTGCTTACTTCGACGCGTCCTGCTGTGCCGCGATGCCCTGATACTTCACGTAGGCGGTATCACGCAACTCGCGCAGCCAGTCGGAATACGCCTGCTCGGCCTTGCGCTGGCCGATCGCTTGACGCAGGATATCGAGTTGTTGCGACGCGGAGCCTTCGGCGTCGCGGCGGCCCAGCACCTGAATCAGGTGATAGCCGTATTCGCTGCGCACCGGATCGCTGACCGTGCCGTCGGCGAGGCCGTTCATCGCGCGTTCAAATTCCGGCACGGTTTCGCCCGGGCTGATCCAGCCGAGATCGCCGCCCTGCGAGGCCGGACCGTCCTGCGAATAGGTGCGCGCAAAATTGGCGAAGTCGCCGCCCGCCAGTACTTGCTGTTTGATGTCTAGGAGCTTCTGGCGCGCGGCCACTTCGGACATGCCGTCCGTCACGCGCAAGAGAATGTGGCGCACGTGCGTCTGCACGAGTTTCGGCGCGTCGGCCGCGGTGCCTTGGCTTGCGCGGCGATTGACCAGCTTCACCACCTCGAAGCCGCCGCTCGTGCGCAGCAGTGTCGGCACGACCTGGCCGGGACGCAGCGTCGACACCGCCCTCACGATGCCCGCTGGCAGCGTGCTCGGCGCGCGATAGCCGAGATTGCCGCCCTTGCCGGCGTCGGTATCCTGCGAATAATCCTTGGCGAGATTGCTGAAATCCGTGCCACTCGTGGCCTGCTTCAGTACGGCGTCGGCCTTGGCCTGCGCGTCCTGCACCTGAGCGTCGGTGGCGTCGGCGGGCAGCTTGAACATGATGTGCTGCAGATGCAGATCGCTCGTGTAGCGTGCGGCCGGACCGCGCTGGCTGGCGATGTAGTTCGCCACCTCGCCGTCCGACACGGTGACCTTGCTGTCGACTTCCTTCTCGCGCAGTTTGGAAAGCGTCAGTTCCATGCGGGCGTCTCGCACGAAGGTGTCCCAGGGCACGCCCTGCGCCTCGATGCGCGAGCGGTAGACGTCGAGCGTCATCTGGTTCTGCTGCACGAGACGCTGGAGCGTGCGGTTGACGGTCGCGTCGTCGCCGGTGATGCCGTCTTCCTTCGCGCGCTGCAACTGGATGCGTTCGAGCACCATCTGGTCGAGTACCTGCTTCTGCATCTGCTCGGCCGGCCGAACCGGCGCGTTCTGCTGCTGCAGACGCTGCATGATGAGATGCGTGCGGTCTTCCAGTTCCCGCCGGGTGATCACGCCATCGTTCACGACCGCGACGATGGAATCGGCGACCTGTGCATTCTGGTTCGACAACGCTTGCGCACCGGCGGGCGTACTGAGGATCCGCGCCGCAGCAAAAACACCGGCTGCGATGAGCGTCGATCGGAACATATTCACGTTTGCCACAAATACTCCATCAAATCCAGTCTTGAGTCGTTCGTGTGTTGCTGCCCGTCCGGCGTCACTCGTAGTTACTGAGGCGATCGAGCGGCGGCGCGGAAGGCGGCGGCTGATAACCCTGCACGCTGGAGCGGAAGGCGCTGACCAGACCGTTGTCGACATTCGACAGGCCCTTGAAGGTCAGTTGTGCGAGCACGCGCGTGCCCGACGAAGGCTGCCCGCTCGTGTTCACGCCATTCGCATAACCCTGCGCGCCGAAGCCGAACGCCCAGCAGTCGGCATCGTACTGGAAGCCCACCAGGCCGTCGACGAGCCGATGGCTCGCCATGTCGTAATTGACGCGGGCGACCGCGTAGAGACGGTTGGTCAACGGCCATTCGCCCGACACGAGGATCTGGTTGATCGGCTCGTTGACGAGCGTGGTCTGATTCGACCGGGTGTAGCGGTAGCCGACGTTAATCACCTTGCGATCCGCCGGGCTCCACGCGAAGCCGCCGCTCGAGCGCACGAGCTGATCATTGTCGACATTATATTGGAACGCGGTTTCCGAAGCGAAACCAGCGCCCAGCTTGATCGCTGCGCCCGCGATCAGGTCTGAGTGCGTGGCCTGATCCGGAAGCTGGCCCGGCGTGATGGTGACGCGCTGGCTCTGGAAATAATACTGCCGCGCGATAACGAAACGCGCGCGCTCGTCGCCCGTTGCCGGGTTGATGAAGCGCGTGGTCAGACCCGCCGTGATGCGGTTCGCATCCGCGATGTGGTCGTTGCCGACGAAGGTGTTCGGCGTATAGATTTCCGCGAGACCGAAGTCGGATTCGGCGGTATCGAAGACCGGCGCGAAGTCCTGATTGCGGTACGGCGTGTAGACGTAGTACAGGCGCGGTTCGAGCGTCTGGATATAGTCCTGCCCGAACAGGTGCACCGAGCGGTCGAACACCAGTCCCGAGTCGAAGCTCAGGGTCGGGATCGACTCGGTGAAATTCTTCGGCTGCCTAACCACCGGCGGCGAAGAACCCGCCACCTGAGACGTCGCGATATGGCTCAGGTCGTACGATGCGAAGTGCCATTGCACCTTCGGCGTGACGAAGTAGCCCGGCGCGTTCACACCGTAGCTCAAGTACGGGTTGAAGTACGCGCGATTGCCGTCGGTCGCACCTTCGGTCGTGATCGTGAAGCGCGTGGCATCCGCTTCGAAGCCGTAATCGAAACCGCCGACGTTGTACCTGTTGTACTGCACGTTTAACTGCGGCTCGCGTGCATACGGCGGCGTGGACGGCTGCAGGGTCTGCCAGCGCTGTTCGCGCGCGAACACCGACCACGGGCCGTTGTTGTACGTCAGCCCCGCTTCCTGCTGATACAGCAACTGCGTGCCGCTCAGGAACTGATTCGACGCGTTGCCGAGGTCTTCCGGATATTGATTGTCCGAGACCTTGTTGTAATTCACATAGCCCGCGAAACCGCCACCGAAATTCTGGTTGTGCTGCCAGAAGATCGCGTACCGGTTGGTGTGCGTCTGGCTGTCGTTCGGGAGATAGTCGCCCGTGAACGAGCCCGAATAAGTCGGCGAAAGATAGCGATAGGCCGCCTCGCCCAGCACGCCGCGATTCGTCATGATGCGCGGCATGACGGTCAGATCGCGGTTCGGCGCGATGTTGAAATAGTACTGGATCGTCGTTTCGAAGCCGGTCTTCGAGCTGTACGAAACCGTGGGCGGCAGGAAGCCGCTGCGGCGGTCGCTCGTCAGCAGAAACGACAGCCACGGGCTCGCGAACACCGGCACGCCCTGGAAGAACAGCACGCCGTTATGCGCGATGCCTTCCTCGGAACCCGTGTCGAATTCGAACGAGGAGCCCTTGATGTACCACGCCGGATTGCTTTCGCACTGGCACGCCGTGTAGGTGCCGTGATCGAAGCGCGCGCGTTCGTTGTCGATCAGGTCGGCGCGTTCGGCGCTGCCCGAGCCGCCCGTCAGCACGAAGTGGTACTTCGGGTTCGTCATGAACCCTTCGTTCGCTTCCATCTTCAGATGCGCTTCCGGACCCGCGAACGATACGCCGCTGTTGATCAACCTGACATTGCCGAAAGCATCGGCTATGTCGGTGTCCTGGTCGTAATGCAGCGCGTCGGCCTTGATCACCGTGGTCGTGCGGCGCACTTCCGCCGAACCCTTCGCCGCCATGTCCTCGTTCGAGGTGCCCGTGGTCTTGTCGCCGAGCAGGAAGCTGAACGGCTGCTGGCCGCTCTGCAACGAATGTTCTTCCAGCTGCGGCGCGAGGCGCAGGCTGGTGGGACCGTCGAGCGGTTGCGGATAGGCGGCATCGCCGCCGAGCTGGGCGTGCGCGAGGGCGGGCATCAGGCCCGGAACGGAAAGCAGCACGGCGACGAGCCGCCGCCGTCTGAGCTGAGCGTCGCCGTTGATTCTCTTTGCTGGGAACTGTCGTGGCGGCATGTATCGATGGCGGTTCGATCTCGTTTGCGTCTCTCGCGCTCGATGCCGCCGGGCCGGCGGAGCGTGCCCCAGCCGCGCCCGTACCGTGTCGAACTTGACGGTCCGTTGCCTTGCGGGGACGACACTCGATCGAACGATGACACAAACAAGTCGTCGGAGCCTGGCGCCAGGCTTAAACGGATCGCTTGAAAAAGTCGTGGGTATTATATGGCAAGATGTTTTGCCTCTCGAATTTATGACGCACATTCCCTCTGACGCACGCATCGAACGACTCCGTTCGTGGCTCCAGACCTTCGCGGACCGCTATCGACTGAAGCTCGACAGCCTCGCGCCCGCCTCCGCCGACGCCAGCTTCAGACGTTATTTCTGCCTCGACGCCGATTCGGGCCACGGCCAGACCCTGATCGCCGTCGACGCCCCGCCGCCCGAAAAATGCCACGAGTTTGTGCAGGTCGCGGGACTGCTCGATGCCGCAAACGTGCATGTGCCGGCGATCCTCGAAACGGATTTCGACGAAGGTTTCATGCTCGTGACCGATCTCGGCACGACCACTTGCATTTCCCTGCTCGACGAGAAAAACGCTCGCCCGCTGATGCGCGCTGCCATCGACGCGTTGATCCGTTTTCAACTCACCGCGCGCGAAGGCGTGCTGCCGCCGTTCGACGAAGCCTTTCTTCGACGCGAAATGGAGTTGATGCCGGAATGGTTCATCGGCCGACATCTGGGGCGCGAGGTCACCGCCGAGGAACGCGCAACGCTCGACGGCACCTTCAGGCTGCTCGTCGATATCGCGCTCGCGCAGCCGCAAACCTTCATGCTGCGCGACTTCATGCCGCGCAACCTGATGGTGTGCGAGCCAAATCCCGGCGTGCTCGATTTTCAGGACGCGGTGTACGGGCCGATCATGTACGACGTCGCGTCGTTATTGCGCGATGCGTTTATCAGCTGGGAAGAGGAATTCCAGATCGATTGCTTCGCGTATTACTGGGAACGCGCGAAGAAAGCAGGCTTGCCCGTCGATGCGGATTTCGACAAGTTCTACCGGCAGATCGAATGGATGGGCCTGCAACGGCACATCAAGGTGCTCGGCCTGTTCTGCCACATCCACTATCGCGACGCCAAGCCGCGCTATTTATCCGACCTGCCGCGCTTCATCGGCTATGCGCGCCGAGTCGCGGAACGTTATGCGCCGCTGTGGCCGTTCGCGCGTCTGCTCGATTCGCTGGAAGGCCGTGCGATCGAAGTCGGCTACACCTTTTAAGTCACGATGGCCCACGCTCTGAATACGGCGATGATCTTCGCCGCCGGACGCGGCGAACGCATGCGCCCGCTCACCGATACCTGTCCCAAGCCACTGCTGGCCGCCGGCGGCAAACCGCTGATTGTCTGGCAGATCGAACGGCTCGCGGCGGCGGGAATCGGCAGAATCGTGATCAATCACGCCTGGCTCGGCGAGCAGATCGAAGCCGCGCTTGGCGATAGCGCGCGCTGGGGCGTCGAGTTGCGCTACTCCGCGGAGCGCGATGCGCTGGAGACGGCGGGTGGCATCGCGCAGGCGCGGTATCTGTATCTGATCGGCGACGGCGTGTTCGTCGCGGTGAGCGGCGACGTGTTCTGCGAGTTCGACTACGCGCGCCTGCGCGATCGCGCATCGGCGCTCGCCGCTTCTTCCGATGCGGGCATGCACCTCGCGATGGTGCCGAATCCGCCGTTTCATCCCAAAGGCGATTTCGCCCTGAGCGCCGACGGCCTGCTTTCGCTCGACGGCGAGCCGCGTCATACCTTCGGCAATATCGGCCTGTACGACACGCGCATGTTCCGCGATCTCGCGCCCGGCACGCGCCGCGCGCTGACGCCCTACTATCGCGAGACCATCGCGGCCGGACACGCAAGCGGCAAACTGTACGAAGGCCGCTGGGAAAACGTCGGCGCGCCCGCGCAGTTTCAGGCACTCGACACGGAACTGCGCGCGGCGCTGACTCTACGCTGCGGCACGATTTGGGATGCATCCGATGGTAAAATGCGAAGTTCTTCCATTTTTTCCGGCCCGCGCCCGCAATCATGTCCGACACTCGCCCCGATACCCTTTTCGCGCTCACCGCGCTCTCGCCGCTCGACGGCCGCTACGCTGCCAAGACCGAAGTGCTGCGTGACTGGCTCTCCGAAGCCGCGTTAATGCGTCATCGCGTGACGGTCGAGATTCACTGGCTGATCGCGTTGTCGCGCGCCGGTTTCGTCGAAGTGCCGCGTTTCTCCGAGGCCTCCGAGCAGTTTCTGCTGAGCCTAGCCGAGCGCTTCACCGCGCAGGACGCGGCACGCATCAAGGACATCGAGCGCGTCACGAATCACGACGTGAAGGCCGTCGAATACTGGCTCAAGGAATCGGTCAAGGGGCAGCCGGAACTGGAGCGCGCGAGCGAGTTCATCCACTTCGCGTGCACCTCCGAGGACATCAACAACACGTCGCACGGCCTGATGCTCGCCGGCGCGCGCGATCGCGTGATCCTGCCCGCGCTGCGCTCGGTACACGAGCGGCTCGTCAAGCTCGCACACGCGCAGGCCGAACAGCCGATGCTCTCGCGCACGCACGGCCAGCCCGCCAGTCCCACCACGCTCGGCAAGGAAATCGCCAATGTGGCGGCGCGCCTGTCGCGCGCGATCGAGCGCATTGCTCAGGTGACGCTGCTCGGCAAGATGAACGGCACGGTCGGCAACTTCAACGCGCATCTGTCGGCTTATCCGGAGTTCGACTGGGAAGCGTTCTCAAAGGACGTGGTCGAGAACCGTCTGAAGCTAACCTTCAATCCGTACACGATTCAAATCGAACCGCACGACTACATGGCCGAGTTGTTTGATGCCGTTGCGCGTGCGAACACGATCCTGCTCGACCTCGATCGCGACGTGTGGGGCTATATCTCGCTCGGCTACTTCAAGCAAAAGCTGAAGGCCGGTGAAATCGGCTCGTCGACGATGCCGCACAAAGTCAATCCGATCGACTTCGAAAATTCGGAAGGCAATCTCGGCCTCGCGAACGCGACGCTGCGCCATCTCGCCGACAAGCTGCCGATCTCGCGCTGGCAGCGCGATCTGACCGATTCGACCGTGCTGCGCAATATCGGCGTGGCGTTCGGCTATTCGCTTCTCGCCTACGATGCGCTGATCCGCGGCCTCGACAAGCTCGAAATCAACGCGGCGCGCCTGAACGAAGATCTGGACAACACGTGGGAAGTGCTCGCGGAGTCGGTACAGACGGTGATGCGCCGCTACGGCATCGAGAATCCGTACGAGCAGTTGAAGGAACTGACGCGCGGCAAGGGCATTACGCGTGAAGTGTTGCAGACGTTCATCACCGGTCTCGCGATTCCGGACGATGCGAAGAAGCTGTTGCTCGAGATGACGCCGGCGTCGTACATCGGCAAGGCGGTGGAGCTGGCGAAGCGCATCAGCTGAGAGAGAGTTCGGCGGTGTTAGTGAGAGAAAGCCCCGGGATCCGGGGCTTTTTTGCGTCACCGTGTCTTCAACTTCTCAATCACGTTCTCGACGATCTCCTCGGGCGTCAACTCGATACTTTCCGTGATCGCTTCATTCTCCTCCGGCTCTTCCAGCGTATCTAGCTGACGCTGCAGCAGCGACGGATCGAAAAAGTGGCCGGTGCGCGATCCGAGCCGGTCCTTCAGCACCTCGAACGTGCCGTGCAGGTACACGAAGCACACGTCCTTGTCGCCATCGCGCAGCACGTCGCGATACGAGCGCTTCAGCGACGAACACGTGAACACCGCCGTCTCCCCAGCGCGCTGTTTTTCCTCGAGCGCTGCGCGGATCGTTTCGAGCCACGGCCAGCGATCGTCGTCGGTTAGGTGAATGCCCTTGTGCATCTTTTCCTTGTTGGCGGCGCTGTGGAAAGCGTCGCCATCGGTGAACGAGCAGTTCAGCCGCTTCGCGAGCAACTCGCCGATCAGGGACTTACCGGCGCCCGACACGCCCATTGCGATCAATATCATTGAAAACTCCTTACACGACCGCCGTAAGCGCGAAGGTCAAACCGAGACCCATCAGGGAAATGATCGTTTCGAGCAGCGACCACGTCTTGAACGTCTGGCCGACCGTCATGCCGAAATACTCCTTGATCAGCCAGAAGCCACCGTCGTTGACGTGCGAGAAAATCAGCGAGCCGGAGCCGGTCGCCAGCACCAGCAATTCGGGACTCACGCGCCCGCCCGCCGCCGCGATCGGCGCGACGATGCCGCAGGCGGTGTCATCGCGACCGTCGCCGAACCCGTGGCCAGACGAATCAGCGCTGCCACGAACCAGCCGAGCAACAGCGGCGACAAGCTCGCCTGCGTCGCGGTCGCGACGACCTGCTGCGAAATGCCGCTGTCGCGCAGCACCTGGCCGAAACCGCTGCCCGTGCCCACGATCAGCGTGATGCCGGCGCTCGGCGCGAGACACTCGCCGCAGAACTTCTGGATCTGGTCGCGGTTGAAGCCCTGCTTCGCGCCGAAGGTCCAGAAGCTCACGAGCACGGCGACCAGCAACGCGATATCCGACTGCCCGAGGAAGCGCAGTAGATCGTTCGGCAACGTCTTCGGCGTGAACACGAGATCCGACCAGCTTCCGATCAGCATCAGGATCACGGGCAGCAGATGGTGAACAGCGTGATGCCGAAGCTCGGCAGATCGCGCTTCTTTTCGGTATCGCCATGCTTTTGCAGGAACTGTTCAGCGAGCGCGTTGGCATCCGGCAGCTTGACGAACTTGTGGATCAGCAGCGCGAACAGCGGACCGGCGACGATGGCGGTCGGAATGCCGACGATCAGACCATACGCGATGGTCTTGCCGATATCCGCGTGATACGCCTGCACCGCGAGCAGCGCCGCCGGGTGCGGCGGAATCAGGCCGTGCACGACGGACAGGCCCGCGACCATCGGCAGGCCGATCAGCAGCAGCGACTTGCCCGTGCGGCGCACGACGTTGAACGCGATCGGAATCAGCAGCACGAAGCTGACTTCGAAGAACACCGGCAAGCCGACGATGATCGCGACGATCATCATCGCCCAATGGATGTTCTTCTCGCCGAAGAGATTGATCAGCGTATTGGCAATGCGCGCGGCGCCGCCCGATTCGGCCATCATCTTGCCGAGTATCGTCCCCAGGCCGACGACGATGGCGATGTGCCCGAGCGTATTGCCGTTGCCGGTTTCGAAGGTCTTGACGATCTTGTCCATCGGCATGCCGACCGCGAGGGCCAGCAACACGGACACGATCATGAGGACGAAGAACGGATAAACCTTGTAGCGCGCGATCATCAGGATGAGAACTGCAATCGCGATCACCGCGTAGACCAGCAACATGCTCCCGTGGACGGCCGGCATGACGCCTCCTTGTTTTCGTTGAGATTGTTCTTCGCTATATGTAGGATTTTGCGTATGGTTTTCTTTGGTCAGGCGGCGTTGGTCGAAGCCTGAGACTGCGTGAACCGAAATGGCAGTAGGTTGCTTATGTCGGCGTCTTGTACGCGTTGAGGCAGTTGGGTCAGTACG
>LFLF01000170.1 GCA_001184395.1 Candidatus Paraburkholderia calva
AAATCGTCCCGTGTTAGCGCGGCGCTGCCGTGGCCATTCGGCGAAATATCCGAAGGCAACTGAGATGTTGAAAAAGGATCGCGAGAGCCTGTTGGCGTTTTACGACTTCCCCGCTGAGCACTGGCAGCATTTGCGGACGACCAACGCGATCGAGTCGACGTTCGCGACGGTACGTCATCGCACGACGCGTACGCGTAACTGCGTGTCGCGGCCGACCTTCCTCGGTCTGGCATTCAAGTTGATCGAGGAGGCGGAAAAAACCTGGCGCCGTATAACGGACCGGAAAAGATCAAGCTGTGGCTCGAAGGCGTCCCCTTCAAGGACGGCGAACCAGTGCAAGACGATCAACCGGTTCAGCAGAAACTCGCCGCTTGAAATCGACTGTCGCGATGCTGCTCATACACCACTCTTGACCTTCAATCGACGCGGTTTAGCTCGGATTTGGTACGAGCGGAGGTTAGTAGGGCTGCGCTAAGAACGCAGCGCGCCCTTAAAGTCTGATTTGTTGAGGTGCATTGTTAAGTCGATTGCACCGCCGCCACCGCGCTTCGCGCGGGTATCCTAAAACTTCGGCCCGCTGAGAAAAAGTTCGAATTCGCGACCGTTGGCGTTGACGTGATAACGGCCCGTTGTACGGGCCGTAAGGGGATGGAAGGATATGTCTCGCTTGGCGTAGCAGCCAAGTTTTTCAATGACGAATAGTGCGTCCAACAGCCGCCACTGCGCTAGAAGCAGGTCGTCCACGGATTTGGGCATGTGGCCCTCGCTCGCGCGGAGGTCGCGCCCGAAGGGCCCTCCGCTACTCGTCTTTTACAAAGACTAATTCATAAATCCCCGCGGGTATGTCCATAGTTTAGTAAATCAGGGATGAATGTCAATGGAATGTTAGTGAGGGGTGAACAAGAAATTCATCACATCCCCGTCGTGCACGGCATATTCCTTCCCTTCCGCCCGCATCTTCCCGGCTTCCTTCGCCCCTTGCTCACCTTTGAACTGCACGTAGTCATCAAACGCGATCGTCTGCGCGCGAATGAAGCCGCGCTCGAAATCGGTGTGAATCGCGCCCGCCGCCTGAGGCGCCGTATCGCCGATATGAATTGTCCACGCGCACACTTCCTTCACACCTGCCGTGAAGTATGTCTGTAAGCCCAGCAGCTTGAACCCCGCGTGAATCACGCGATTCAGCCCCGGTTCGTCCATGCCCATATCGGCCAGAAACTCGATCTTGTCCGCATCGTCGAGATCGGCGATTTCCGCTTCGATCGCCGCGCACACCGCGACCACCGGTGCGCCCTCCGCTTCCGCGTGCTTGCGCACCGCGTCGAGGAACGGATTGTTCTCGAAGCCATCGTCCTTGACGTTTGCCACGTACATCGTCGGCTTGGCTGTAATCAGGCAGAAGGGCTTGATCAGCAGCAGCTCGTCGTCGGGCAGCGAGAGCGCACGCACCGGCTTCGCCTGATCCAGTTGCGCGCGCACTTTCTCGAGTACCGCGACGAGTTTGGCCGCTTCCTTGTCGTTGCCCGACTTGGCTGCCTTCGAATAACGCGTAAGCGCCTTTTCGACCGTCAACAGATCGGTGAGCGCGAGTTCCGTATTGATGACTTCGATATCCGTCAGCGGATCGATCTTGCCCGCGACGTGGATCACATTCTCGTCCTGGAAGCAGCGCACGACGTGGGTGATCGCATCCGTTTCGCGGATGTTGGCGAGGAACTGATTGCCGAGTCCTTCACCTTTGGATGCACCCGCCACCAGACCCGCGATATCGACGAATTCGACGACCGCCGGCAGGATGCGCTCGGGCTTGACGATCTCGGCGAGTGCCTGCAGACGCGCGTCGGGCACTTCGACCACGCCGACATTCGGCTCGATGGTGCAGAACGGATAGTTCTCGGCGGCAATGCCCGCCTTGGTCAACGCATTGAAAAGAGTGGACTTGCCGACGTTGGGCAAGCCGACGATGCCGCATTGGAGGCTCATGGGATCCTTCGAACTGGTGAGACGGCGCGGGCCGCGCGGGTTTCGTCAACGATGCGCGCCGAGTGGCAAGTAAAAACGCCCGCCAGCGAACGCCCGCCAGCGAACGCCCGCCAGCGCTGCGGCCGCGTCGTGCGGCCGGGCAAGCCGCGCTATTGTACTGCCGCCCGTCAGGCCGTAGCCCTGAGACACGCGGTCCGCGTATCGCGCCGATTCCGCACGAATGCGCCTGCTTCCCCGCGCCGCGTGCCCCAAACCCGTTTGTACCCCACGGCTATAATGCCCGGATGACTTCGCACTCCCTGACCTTTCACGCGATCGTCGTCGGCGGCGGACTCGTCGGCAAGACAGCGGCGCTCGCGCTGGTGCAATCCGGCCTGCGTGTTGCGCTGATCGCGCCGCGCGCCGCGGGCCTGCCACCGGGCGCCGCGTTCGATTCGCGCATCTACGCGCTGTCGTCGAGTTCGCAGACGCTGCTCGAACGCCTGTGCGTCTGGCAGGCGCTCGACCGTTCGCGTCTCGGCCCGGTGCTCGACATGCGCGTCTTCGGCGATGCATTCGCCGAACTGCATTTCTCCGCGTTCCAGGCTTCCGTGCCGCAACTCGCGTGGATCGCCGAATCGACGCTGATCGAGCAATCGCTGGACGCCGCGCTGCGCTTCCAGCCGAGCCTGTCGTGGTTCGAGTCGCGTGCGCAGGGCATGACGGTCGATGACGACGCGGCTTACGTCGCGCTGTCGAGCAGCGAAACGCTGCAGGCAGATTTGATCGTCGGCGCGGACGGGGCGCATTCCTGGGTGCATGCCCAGATGGGCGCCAAGGTCGATCGGCGCGATTATCGTCAGACCGGCGTGGTCGCCAATTTCAAGGCGGAGAAAGCGCACGGCGAGACGGCGTATCAATGGTTCCGCGACACGGAAATCATCGCGCTGCTGCCGCTGCGGGACGATCGCGTTTCGCTCGTTTGGTCGGCGCGCACCGAACACGCGGACGAATTGCTCGCGCTCGATCCCGCGCAGCTCGCGGCGCAAGTCGAAGTGGCGACGCAGAACCTGCTCGGCACGCTTGAATGCGTGACGCCCGCGCAAGGCTTCCCGTTGGCGCTGCAGACGATGGACAAGCTGATCGCGCCGCGCGTCGCGCTGGTGGGCGACGCCGCGCACCTGATCCACCCGCTGGCGGGCCAGGGCATGAATCTCGGTTTGCGCGATGTCGCGGCGCTCGCGGATGTCATTGCGAACAAGGAAGGCTTTCGCGATCTCGGCGATTCCATTTTATTGCGCCGCTACGAACGCGCGCGACGCGAGGACATCCAGAAACTCATGGTCGCGACTGACGGATTGCAGCGGCTGTTCGCCGTGCCGGGCACGGTCGCGCGCGCGGTGCGCAATGTCGGCATGGCGCTGATCGGCGCGCAGCCGCTCGTGAAGCGCTGGCTGGTGTCGGCGGCGCTCGGTTGAACTTATTTCCGGCAGGCGCGGCGCACGGGCGTCGGGTCAGCCGAGTCAAAGGACATCAGATGAAACCCACTTTACGATCCGCCCTTGCCTCGGTTGCCGCGCTGGCCGTGACGCTCGGCCTCGGCTGTTCGGCGCAGGCCGACCAGACCACCGACAAGCTCAAATCGACCCTCGAATTGCGCATGGGCGATGCGACCATCAAGAGCATCGACAAGACCCCGATTCCCGGTCTCTATGAAGTCAACCTGGGCTCGCAGATCGTCTATAGCGACGCCAGCGGCAACTACGTGCTGATCGGCGACATGGTCGACACGCGCAGTAGCAAGAACCTCACCGAGGCGCGGCTGTCGGAAACCAACAAGATCGATTTCGCCAAGCTGCCCTTCGAAAACGCGGTGAAGGTGGTGAAGGGCAACGGCAGCCGCAAGATCGCCGTGTTCTCCGACCCGAACTGCCCGTATTGCAAGCAGCTCGAAAGCACGCTGAAGTCGATCGACAACATGACGGTCTACACCTTCCTGTATCCGGTGCTGTCGCCGGATTCGACCGCCAAGTCCAAGTCCATCTGGTGCTCGAAGGATCGCGGCACGACGTGGGAAAGCTGGATGCTCGATCACAAGGCGCCGACCACCGCGGGCTCGTGCGACACGACCGCGATCGACAAGAACCTGAAGCTCGGCCACACGATGAACGTCACCGGCACGCCCACCGTGTTCCTCACCGACGGCCGGCGTCTGCCGGGCGCGGTGCTGGCGGATCGTCTGGAAAAGGAACTGTCGAGCACGCACTGAGCGGTTCGATTCGACAACGGGAGGCGCGCAATGCGCCTCTCTCAGTTTTATGGCCCGCTTTTCGAACGCGTGGAAAGCGCCCGCAAAAAGAACAAAGGACAACGCGATGACCCCAGCCATGCAACCGGTGCGTTACAGCATCGTTCCGAAGAATCCCGCCGCGCATCTGTTCGAGGTGTCGCTGACCGTTGCCGAGCCGGACCTGGCCGGGCAGCGCTTCATGCTCCCGGTGTGGATTCCCGGCAGCTATATGATCCGCGAGTTCGCGCGCAACATCGTCACACTGCAGGCGTTCAACGCGGCGGGCCGCAAGGTGGCCGTTGAGAAGATCGACAAGCACGCGTGGCAGGCCGCGCCCGTCGAAGGTCCGATCACGCTGCGTTACGAAGTCTACGCATGGGACATGTCGGTGCGCGCCGCGCATCTCGACGACACGGTCGGCTTCTTCAATGCGACGAGCGTGTTTCTGGCGGTGGAAGGGCCGTCGGCATCGTCTTGCATCGTGGATATCGAACCGCCGCAAGGCGGCGCGTATCGCAACTGGCGCGTGGCGACGGCGCTCTCCGAGGCGCGCCGCACGAAGCGTTACGGCTTCGGCGCGTATGAAGCCGCGAACTACGACGAACTCGCGGATCATCCCGTGACGCTGGGCGAATTTGCGCTCGGCAGCTTCACCGCGCACGGCGTGAAGCACGACATCGTGATTTCGGGCCACGTAGTCAATCTCGACATGAACCGGCTCACCACCGACCTGAAGCGTGTCTGCGAAGCGCAGATCGCGCTGTTCGAGCCGCGCACGAAGAAAGCGCCGATGGACCGCTATGTGTTCATGACCGTCGCCGTGAGCGATGGTTACGGTGGGCTGGAACATCGCGCATCGACGGCGCTGATCTGCAATCGCACGGATCTGCCGGTGCAGGGCCGCCCGGAGATGACGGAGGGCTATCGCACGTATCTCGGTCTGTGCAGTCACGAGTACTTCCATACGTGGAACGTAAAGCGCATCAAGCCGGCGGCGTTCGCGCCGTACGACCTGTCGCAGGAAAATTACACGACGCTGCTGTGGCTGTTCGAAGGCTTCACGTCCTACTACGACGATCTGATGCTCGTGCGCTGCGGCCTGATCGGCGCGGGCGACTACTTCAACATGCTCGGCAAGACCATCGGCGGCGTGTTGCGCGGCAGCGGGCGGCTGAAGCAATCGGTCGCGCAGAGTTCATTCGACGCGTGGGTAAAGTACTACCGCGCCGACGAAAATGCGGCCAACGCGATCGTCAGCTATTACCAAAAGGGCTCGCTCGTGGCGCTGGCGTTCGATTTGTCGATTCGTGCGCAGACCGAGAACCGCAAATCGCTCGACGACGTGATGCGCTTTTTGTGGCAGCGTTACGGCCGCGATTTCTACAAGGGCAAGCCGCGAGGCATTCTGGAAGAAGACGTCGAAGCGCTGTTCAACGAGGCGACCGGCGCCGATCTGCACGCGCTGTTCCGCGACGGCGTGCGCGGTACGCGCGATCTGCCGCTCGACGCGTTGTTCGAGCCGTTCGGCATCGCGCTCGCGCCCGATCTGCCGACCAGCGGCACCGCGGGCAAGCCATCGCTCGGCGTGTGCGTGCGCGGCGGTGCGGATTGCACGCTGGCGGTCGTTAACGAAGGCAGCGCCGTGCAGAAGGCGGGTTTGTCGGCGGGCGACGTGCTGATCGCGATCGACGGTCTGCGCGTCACCGGCGCGAATCTCGACAACCTGCTGTTGCGTTATCTGCCGGGCGCGAAAATCGAGGTGCATTCGTTCCGGCGCGACGAGCTGCGTCGCACGGAGCTAAAACTCGACGCGCCCGAGGCCTCACGCTATCTGCTGACCGCCATCGACGGACGCGGCACGTCGAAGCAATGGCGCGAACGCTGGCTGAAAGGCTGAATTCGGTTCGGCGTGAGTGTGGCGGATTGTTCTATTGCTGCAACGATCCGTCACGATCAAACGGCTTTTTCTCGCCGTTCGAAAAAACGAAAAATGCTTCCTAACCGAGCGCCATCGGCGCCAGAAACCAAACACTGGAAGGAAGCCATCATGACGACGATTCTCCAAATCAATTCTGCCGCCTGTTCGCAAGGCGCCCAGTCGACGCTGCTTGCCGACGAACTGACGGCAAAGCTGCAACAAGCGAATCCCGGCGCGAAGGTGGTCGTGCGCAATCTGCTAGCCGACGACCTTTCGCATCTCGACGACGCCACGCTCGGCGCGTTCTTCACGCCCGCCGTCCAGCGCACAGCCGAACAAGCCGCGATCAACGCCAAGAGCGAAGCGCTCATCAACGAACTGCAAGCGGCGGATATCGTCGTGATCGCGGCGCCGCTGTACAACTTCGGCATCTCGTCGCAACTGAAGACGTACTTTGACTGGATCGCGCGCGCAGGCATTACCTTCCACTACACCGCGACGGGTCCGGAAGGTCTGGTGAAGGGCAAGCGCGTGTTCGTCGTATCGGCACGCGGCGGCAAGTACGCAGGCACGCCGAACGACTTGCAAACGCCGTATCTCACGACGTTCCTCGGCTTCCTCGGCATGACCGATGTGAACTTCATCTACGCCGAAGACCTGAACCTGGGCCCCGATGCGGCGAGCGTAGCGCTGGCGTCGGCGCGCGAGGCGATTGCCGCGGCGTAAGCGACTGTTTGCTGGCGGCTGCGAACGAAAAAGGCCCCATTTGGGCCTTTTTCGCGAGCTAAAGTTGGAAGTGGTGTATATGGGGGTAGTTGAGGCGGGAAATTGAAGGCGGTGGTGGTTTCAGCTGAGAATCTGATTGTCGAAGTCGGAAACCAGCGAACAACAAAACCATCCACCATAA
>LFLF01000171.1 GCA_001184395.1 Candidatus Paraburkholderia calva
GAATGCGACATTAGCAGCACCTGAATCAACGAAGTCCGGCGTTAAATTAGTTGGGTCTGAACGTCGCGTTGGCTCTTTCGAATGAGTAGGCGCACATTCAAAAAAACTATTTCAACAGCCTGCTAGAAGCCCGCGATCCTCTGGAGAACCATTATGAAGCCGCTTCTTTCCGCCGCCGCGGCAGTCCTGGCCGCCGCAAGCTTCGGCGCGTTGGCACAACCCGGTACGCAACAAGCGGCGCAAGCGGCTCAACCCGCGCAGCGGCCTATGTCGCCCGAAGAAGCCGCAGGACTTCCCAACCTGCAAGAGATCAACCGCCCGCCCGCGAACGTGAGTTCGAAGATCGAAATCTCGCCACCGCGCACGCCGAGCTTCCACGAACTCAGCACCAAGGGCACTGAGATCACCGAGTTCCGCGACAAGGGCAAACCGGTCAAAATCAATGTGCATTCGAATTTCGGCACGCGCTATCAGATGAGCGCGCCTGCGGACACCTCGCCGTAAGTGCGCGACAACGGCAAGGCCAGCACGCGTCTGTCGCCCATCAACCTGCATTATTGAAGCGTTAAGATCATTCGCGCCCGGCTCGGTTCGAGCGGGCGCCGCTCTCGCGACCGCCGATCCGCGTCGTATCACAAGCCTGGCGCCGACCCGCGCGCGGCTCAACCTGACCGAAGTTTCCCGCATGGCCGTCTTCACCCCCGTCACTGGAGCCGAACTCGGCGACTGGCTGCAACACTACGATCTCGGCGACGTCGTCAAATTTCGCGGCATCCAGTCGGGCATCGAGAACAGCAACTTCTTTCTCACGACGACGCACGGCGAATACGTGCTGACGATCTTCGAGAAGCTCACGGCCACCCAACTGCCGTTTTATCTCGACCTGATGCGCCATCTCGCGTCGCATCGCGTGCCGGTGCCGGATCCGATGCCGCGCCGCGACGGCGCGCTTTTCGGCCTCATTCGAGGCAAGCCGGCTGCCATCGTCACCAAGCTCGAAGGCGCGCCCGAAATGACGCCGACGCCCGCGCACTGCATCGAAGTCGGGCAGATGCTCGCGCGTCTTCATTTGGCGGGGCGCGACTTCACGGAGCATCAGCCGAATCTGCGCAGCCTCGCGTGGTGGCAGGAGAACGTGCCGAGCATCGTCGAGTATCTGACCGACGCGCAGCGCGCGCTGATCGAATCCGAACTCGCGCATCAGAGCGCGTTCTTCGGCTCGGCGGATTACGCGGCGCTGCCGGGCGGCCCGTGCCACTGCGATCTGTTCCGCGACAACGTGCTGTTCGCGCACGGCATCGAGCACGCACGACTCGGTGGCTTCTTCGATTTTTATTTCGCGGGCGTCGACAAGTGGCAGTTCGACGTCGCCGTGACGGTGAACGACTGGGGCGTCGATCTGGCGACGGGCGTGCTCGACGCCGCGCGCGTCGATGCGCTGTTGCGCGCCTATCAGACCGTGCGCCCATTCACGCCCGAAGAAGAGCGCCACTGGAACGACATGCTGCGCGCCGGCGCCATGCGCTTCTGGGTGTCGCGCCTGTACGACTTCCACCGGCCGCGCGAAGCGCAGATGCTCAAGGCGCACGACCCCGGTCATTTCGAACGCATTCTGCGCGAGCGCGTCCAAGCCGCTTCACCCTCCACTCACCGATAACCAGCGACATGCGACTCATCGAAGTTCCCGCCAAGACCGGCTACGTCTGGTTCCGCCAGGGCCTCTGGCTGTTTCGCCGCAATCCTTTTGCGTTCCTCACGGTGTTCTTCGCCTATCTGTTCGTCATGACGCTGATCTTGCGCGTGCCGCTGATCGGCCCGTTCCTGCCGCTGTTGTTCATTCCGGGCGTGGCGGTCGGCTTCATGGCGGCGGGCCGCAATGCCATCGCCGGCAAGCCAGTCTGGCCCACCATCCTCGTCGATGGTTTCCGCTCCTACGGCGCCGTCGTCGCACGCCGCCTGTTGCTGCTCGGCGCGCTGTATATCGTGTCGATGGCCGTGATCTTCGCGATCTCGCCACTAGTCGACGGCGGCACGCTGCTCAGTCTGATGATCGGCGACGGCCCAACCGACGATCCCGAAACGGTCGCGGCGAGCTTCAGCCCGCTTGCGGTGCTGGTGGCAATGGCGTGTTATCTGCCAGTCGCGATGCTGTTCTGGTTCGCGCCGATTCTCGTCGCGTGGCACGAGGTGCCGACCGCGAAGGCGCTGTTTTTCAGCCTCGTGTCGTGCTGGCGCAATCGCGGCGCGTTCGTGCTGTACGGCGTCTTGTGGATCGCGGTCGCGCTCGCCGTGTCGTTCGGGCTGACAGCGGTGATGCAGGCCATCGGCATTGGCCAGGAAATGGCCTTCGCCATTCTGATGCCCGCTTCCATTCTCGTGACGACCACGCTTTATTGCTCCTTCTATGCGAACTATCGCGGCTGTTTCGGCGTGCAATTGCCGGAAACGCCGGATATTCCCACCGCCGGCACACCCGGCACCTGACCCGCCCTCGGCGCGCGCGTCCGCACGGCGGCGCGCACGTCTCGTTCGCGCGCGAAGCGTTTTACGTACACTAGCGGCATCGGCCGAACGGCTTTTCCGACGCGCGCCGGCGCGCCCCGACATGACTCCGTCCGATGACTTCCCACTCGAACTCGACCAGCAGTTGTGTTTCGCCCTCTATTCGACATCGCTCGCGATGACGAAGGCCTACAAGCCGATGCTGGAGAAGCTCGGCCTCACCTATCCGCAATATCTCACGATGCTGGTGCTGTGGGAAACCGACGGCCTGACGGTCAAGGAGATCGCCATACGCCTGTCGCTCGACTCCGCGACGATGACGCCGCTCCTGAAGCGTCTCGAAGCGCAGGGCTTCGTGGAACGCTCGCGCGGCACGGCGGACGAGCGACAGGTGCATATCCGGCTGACAGAGACCGGACGCGGACTGAAACAGTCCGCCCGCGTAATCCCGGAGAAAATCTTTTGCGCAGCCGGCTCGGACATCGACTCGCTGTTGCGCCTGCGCGGCGATCTGGTGCGGCTGCGCGCCTCGCTAAACGAAAGTCTCGAGACCTGATTTCGCATCGATAGGAACTGCCCAGTCGCTCGATTACGAAAATTTAATTTGTACACCATTACTATCGCATTATATTTCTCACATGGTCGATGCGGTACGGACCTGAACCGACTTCAAAACTTTCCGCGCCGCACGGCGGCGACGAACAAGGAGAAACGCGATGAGCATTTTGTATAAGGCAACGGCGACGAGCACCAGTGGACGCGATGGCCGCGCGGTGTCATCCGACGAGCAACTGAATGTGAAACTGAGCGCGCCGAAGGAATTCGGCAGCGCGGGCGCGCCGGGAACCAACCCCGAGCAACTGTTCGCGGCGGGCTATTCGGCGTGCTTCCTCTCGGCGATGAAGTTCGTCGCCAGCCAGCAAAAGAAGTCGATTCCAGCCGATACCACGGTGACCGCGATGTCGGCGTCGGCCCGAACGACGCGGGCAGCTTCAAGTTGGATATCGAGTTGCGCATCACGCTGCCGGGTATCGATCCGGCGGAAACTCAAACGCTCGTCGAGACGGCGCACAAAGTCTGCCCGTACTCGAACGCGACGCGCAATAATGTCGATGTATGCGTGAAACTGGTGTAACGCGGAAGCGCGGCATTGAGTAAATGACGGATGCCGGCCGAAAGCCGGCATTTGGCATTTTCGTCTGCGATCGGCACGCGCTAGACGCAAGATAAAAGGCCGCTGTGGTGTTTTTTCCGCAGCGGCCTTTTATCTTGCGTCGAACCTGAAAACTTAGTTCGATTGCCACACCGGCTGACGCGCCACCTTGCGCTTGTCGAGAGCCTTCATGCGGTACTCGAGATCGTAAATGTCGGTGGCTTCGGCGAGATACGCGTCATCGCGCTCGCGGTCACGTTGGTCGGCGGACTTCGTCAGAAACAGGAAAATGCGGCTGCTAATTAACATGGTAAGCCTCGCTTGAATACTAGGTTTAATACCTATTATACAGATTATAGGGTAATCACTGAGCGAAAACCAGCGCGTTCGCGTAGCACATTGATACTAAAGGCGAAATTACCGGAATCGATATTCCGCCGACGAATCAGGCAACGTACGCGTCCTGTGCCGTAGCGTTGGCGCGCTTCTGGTGCTTGAAGAACTCCCACATGACAGCCGACGAATCCGGGCCCTTCGACGAATGGAACGCCACCGTGTCGTCGCCTCTGGCCCAGGAATGGCCGAGCCCGCGCACAACCGAGGTCTTCACGACGGGACGGCCGTTTTTCACATAATCGGTGACCACGCCGTCGGGTTGCGTGTCCTCGCGTGTTTCGCCTGCGCGCCGGTCGCCGGCGGCATCGACGAAACCGTTCAAACGCAAAAACTGCCTGGCGAGCTGCTCCGCGTTGGCGGCACTCACCACCGAGTCCAGTTCGCCGTGCACGATTATGGCCGGCATGCCGGGATAGTCGCGCACGTCTAGCACGGCATCGATCAGCGTGATTGGATCGCTGCGGCTGCCGTGCCGCATGACGTCCATGGCGCCGATGGCGGAGCGCGCTTCGCCGAACACCGGGCCGAAATGCAGGCCGACCGCTGCGAACAGGTGCGGATAACGGATTGCGAGCAAGGCCGCGAGGCCCGCGCCGGCCGACATGCCGGCCACATAGACGCGTTCGGGATCGAAATCGTGTTCGGCGAGCATCGCCTTGACGAGCGATACGATCGATGCCGCTCGCCACCGCCGCCACTGCCGGAATCGTCATACTAGTGCCAGCAGCGATGCGCATGATCGTGCTTCGACTGCTCCGGATACAGCACCGCGAAGCCGTACTTGTCCGCAAGCAGATTCATGCGCGTGGCTTGCGCGAATTCGTCGGTGTTCTGCTTGCAGCCATGCAGCACCACGACGAGCGACATGGGTTCCTGCGACGGATTCGGCGGCAGATAGAGCGCGTAAGACAAGTGATTGACGAAGCGATTGACGAAGCGCCCGGCCGTGGGCGGCGCGGAATGATAAGAGCGCGCCCACTTGCCACGCGCCCATGCCGACGCGCGCGGCCGCACGCGCGATTCACGCGCGCCGACGCCTGCGCCTGCGACGGCGGACCTGCGCGGCGTGGGGGCAGTTTTCGTTGTCGTAGCCGCCTTGAGCTTCGACTTGATGCGTTTGGCTGTTTTGGCGCGTGTGGGCTTGGCGGGCGGACGAGGCTTGAGTACGCGAATCGCTTCGACCTGGCCGGACACCAGGCGTCTCAAGCCGCGCAACCACAGCTTACTCAGGCTTTTCGACATTCGGCTGATCCCCCCTCCAGAACATGCAATCGGACGGCGCGGCGTTGTTAGAATAACGCAAAACGCGCCGCGTTGTGCATTGCACAATAACATCAAACCGGCACTTCCGTACATGTGCCTGCTGTTACACATATTGGGAAGAATTCACCTCAATGAAACACTATTGTCAGGAAAAGATAGTAGTTACACGATGTAACCGGAAACCGATCTGCGCGCTGACGCGTAATTCGAAGGCGGACCGGCGCGTTATACTTCACAGACTTCACAGAGGTTTTTTAGGGTCGCGCCGGATCGTCTGTTCCATTCAGTCCAGCGCGCAGCGTTCGCTGATGCACCGCAGCAGCCCATACCATCGAGCAACATCGCGCAATACGAATTCCATGTCGCATCTCTTACCTTTCTTCGTCTGGATGTCCATCACCGCGCTCGGAAGCGTCGGCGTCATGGCGCCTGTCGCGCTCGCGGTCGGCGCGTGGCTCGCGCTCGGATATCGGTGGAAATATGCGTGCTCGTGGCTCGGCTTGCTCGCCGCCGCGGGCGGGTTGGTCGCGCTGACGAAAATCGCGTTTATCGGCTGGGGAATCGGCGTGCGGGCGTGGGACTTCACCGGCATCAGCGGTCATGCCCTCATGTCGACGGCGGTGTTGCCGGTGGCGCTGTTCGTCGCGCTATTGCCCACGCGCGGCGCGGTACGCGGCGGCGGTGTCGTGCTCGGCCTGCTGCTCGGGGCGATCGTCGGGGTCTCGCGCATCGTGCTGCATGCGCATTCGGTTTCGGAAGTGGTGGCAGGTTGCGCGCTCGGCGCGGTGGTCGCACTGAGTTTCGTGTTTATCGCGTGGCGGGCGGAATCGGGCAAGCTATCGCCGACACCCGTTGCCGCGAGTCTTGCGGCCGTCGTGATCGCGCTGCATGGCGTGGGCGTGCCGGTGCCGACGCAGCACTGGATCACCGTGATTGCGCTCGATCTCTCGGGCCATGAACGCCCCTACGTGCGGGCGCGCTGGAAAGTGAAGCACTACGAGATTCCCCAGCGCCGCACCGAAGTCTCCGCCGTTCAGCCGATGGCGGCCTGAACCGACGCATTGGCCAAAAGGCGGCGACTTTAGCCCCGTCAGTTAGTCGTTCACGCCGATGATCACGCTCGACGCTTTAATCACCGCCACGGCCTTCTGGCCTTGCGCCAGGCCAAGCGTGTCCGCGCTCTGATTCGTGATGATCGCGGTGATGGTCGTCGAATCGTCCAGCGACAAATTCACTTCCGCGTTCACCGCGCCCTTCGTCACGTTCGAAATCGTGCCGCGCAGTTGATTGCGCGCCGACAGCTTCGCGCTGGTGTCTTCCATCAGCATGACCCACGATGCCTTGATGAGCGCGAACGCGTCACTGCCCGCCTTGAGGCCGAGCGCTTCAGTGCTTTCGTGCGTGACGACCGCGACAATCGTCTGGCCGCCCGGCAAGCCGAGCTCCATTTCATCATTAACGGCGCCGCGCGTGACCTTCGTCACCTTCCCCGCCAGTTGATTGCGTGCGCTTGTTTTCTACCTAGGGCAACGCTGATTAAGTCCACCGCTTGTGCTTGTCAGGTGTTATAGAGCGCACGTGCAAGGAGAAAGGCAAACGACGATGAAGCAGCAGACGCTGGCGATGGCCGCGGATCAAGGTGCGGGGTT
>LFLF01000172.1 GCA_001184395.1 Candidatus Paraburkholderia calva
TGGGGGAAAGCGGGCCGCAGGCCCAGGCGCAACACCCTGGTGGACCGGAAATCCAGGCGCAAAGCCTCACTCACGATGAATCTGCCGCTGTTTGCGCCTGAATCGATGAATACAACCAGCTGCTTCAACGTTGCCTTAGCTGACGTACTCAAGTCGTACATTGGCAGAGGAAAAGCCGCGAACTAACCGACGTACTTCGCGAATCGACATTCGACACACCCTGGAGCCCGCATGCCCACCTTGAGCATCCCTACCTCCGACGGCAATTTCGACGCCTATGTCGCTTACCCATCGCAATCCGGTGCGCCCGCCGTCGTGGTGATTCAGGAAATCTTCGGCATCAACCGGGACTTGCGCGAAACCTGCGACGCCTATGCGCAACAGAGTTATGTCGCGCTATGCCCGGACCTGTTTTGGCGTCTCGAGCCGAACGTTGAACTGAGCGACAAGACCGAGGCATAGTGGCAGCAGGCGTTCAAGCTCTCCAACGCGTTCGACGTGAACACCGGCGTGGAAGACATCGCGGTAACCATCGGTTTCGCGCGCACGTTGCCGGAAGTGAAAGGCAAGATCGGTTCGGTCGGCTTCTGTCTGGGCGGCCTGCTGTCGTTTCTCACGGCTTCGCGCACGGACGTCGATGCATCGGTGTCGTATTACGGCGGCACGGACCAGCATCTCGACGAATTGCCGAAGATCGAGATCCCGCTCATGCTGCATCTGGCCGAGGAAGACGAGTTCATTCCTGCCGATGCCCGCAATCGCGGGCTCGCCGCCATTCAAGGGCACGCGAATGTCGAGGCGTTCACCTATCCCGGCTGTCATCATGCGTTCGCGCGCAATTAGGGCGTGCATTTCGATGCCGCCGCCGCGCAACTCGGCAATGGCCGCACGGCGGCGTTCTTTAAAAAGCATCTTGCATAAATGAAAACACCGCCTGAATTCAAGCGGCGTCATTCAAAGCATGTGGCTGCACGATGCAGGTCACTTCCTCACCGACACCGAATGCGGCCTGCGAAACACCAGCCAGCGCGGCGCCTTGAAGCGCACGATGCTGATATACAGCCACACATACGTCGCCGCGAACACCATCACGAAGCAGAACAGATGCACCGTGTGCCGCCAGAACAGCGTCGCCGGAACCACGGCGATGAGGCACAGCAGCCAGAGATAAGGCGAAGTCAGCGAATTGCGCCGCGTGATTTCATGCGCGGTCTTGGCGCCCACAGCCCAGCGCATGAGCCGCTTGTAGACCAGCATATGCAGATGCACGCCGTCCGGAATGCCCGGTGAAATACCGCGAATGAACTTTTTCCGGTAGATCGAGAAGCACGTCTCGAAGATCGGATACATGAAAAGCAGCACGGGATACCACGTCGACACGTCGCGGTTGCGCATCACGAGCATGATCGACAGCTCGCCCAGCATGAAGCCGACGAAGTATGCGCCGCCATCGCCGAGAAAAATCAGGCCGGCCGGGAAGTTCCAGATGAAGAAGCCCATCACCGCGCCCATCATGATGAGCGAGCCGGACAGGACCACCGGATTGTGCACCTGAAACGCCACATACGCGAGCGAGGCGAACATCATGAACGTGACCATCGACGCGAGGCCGTTGAAGCCGTCGATGATATTCACCGCATTCGCGAGGGCGGCCACGGCCAGCACCGTCACCGCGCAGGAAATGGCCGCGTAGGTCAGCAGAAAATCGAGCGGCGGCCCGCTGATGCGCGTCACCGCGATATCGAGCGCCACATACGCGAGTCCCGCCGCCACCATCGTGCAGATCAGGCGCATGAGCGGCGATACGCGCTTGGTGAGGTCTTCGGTGAGCCCGGACAGAAACGCCGGCAGCCCGCACGCGATGATGCCGAGTATCCCCGCCGACACCACGGGATAGGTCCATCGCAACTGGACGGCGGAGACGGTCAGCCCGCACAGAATGCCGATGCCGCCCACGCGCGGAACAGGCCGCGCGTGGAACTTCTGCACGCCGGCCAGATCGGTATCGCCGAACGCGCCTTCGTTGAGATGCGCGAGGCGCACGATCAGCAGAGTCACGGCCAGCGAAACCAGAAAAGCAAGCGCGAAACTAAGCATGAAATAAGACCGGTGAAAAGAAGTGTACCGATGCGTCAGGCAAAGCCGCGCGGATTCTACGACTGCCAGCGCCAGTGATCGACGCACATGCGCTCGATGCCGTGCTCCGCGCGCCAGCCGATCAGTTCCGCGGCGGCGGCCGGATCGGCGTAGCAGGACGCGACATCGCCCGGACGGCGTGGCACGAGTTCATAAGGCACCGCTTTGCCCGACGCCGCTTCGAACGCCTTCACCACATCCAACACGCTGTAGCCGCGCCCGGTGCCGAGATTCACGACGAAGCTGCGGTCGAGCGACTTCAGCGCATCGATGGCGGCAATATGCCCGCACGCCAGATCGACCACATGGATGTAGTCGCGCACGCCGGTGCCGTCGTGCGTGTCGTAATCGCTGCCGAACACGCGCAGCCGCTCCAGCTTGCCGACCGCCACCTGCGCGACGTAAGGCATCAGGTTGTTCGGCACGCCCGCCGGGTCTTCGCCGATCAGGCCGCTCTCGTGCGCGCCGACCGGATTGAAATAGCGCAGCGTCGCGATGCGCCACGACGCATCGGAGATCTCGAGGTCGCGCAGAATCTGCTCGGCGATCAGCTTGGACTGGCCGTACGGGTTGGTCGCCGACAGCGGAAAGCTCTCGTCGATCGGCACGCTTTTCGGCACGCCGTACACCGTCGCCGACGAACTGAACACGAAGTTGCGTACGTTGCGCTCGCGCATCACGTCGAGCACGGTGAGCAGGCTGCCGATGTTGTTGCTGTAGTACTCGATCGGCATCGCGACCGATTCACCCACCGACTTGAGCGCCGCGAAGTGGATGGCGCCGGTGATCGGGTGCACGTCGAAAATGCGCGCTAGCGCGGCTTTGTCGCGGGCGTCTTCCTGATAGAACGCGATCTTCTTGCCCGTGATGCGCTCGACGCGCTTGACCGACTCGGCGCGGCTGTTCACCAGATTGTCGACGATGACGACGTCATAACCGGCACCGAGCAATTCGACGCAGGTGTGCGAACCGATGAAGCCCGCACCGCCGGTAACGAGAATCGTGCCTTGATCCGCGGAATCTTTCGACGGGTTGCCCATGATGTGCGCTCCAGAAAGCCGTTATCAGAGTGAAATGCCGGTAATGGCGTGTATTGTGCCCTTGTATCGCTCGACGACCTGCTTTTCGTCGAATTCGCGTGCGACTTTTTCGCGGCCGTGTTTCGCCATGGCCACGCGTTCCGCTGCCGACAGCGTCAGCATGCGTTCGAGTTGTGACGCGAGACTCGTCGCGCTCTTCACCTCGCACAGCAGGCCGGTGACGCCGTGTTCGACCACTTCGCGGCAGCCGGGCACGTCGGTGGTGACGATCGGACGGCCCATCGCGGAGGCTTCCACCAGCGTGCGCGGCACGCCTTCGCGATACGAAGGCAGCACGACACAATCCGCCGCCGCGATCAGCGGTCGCACGTCGTGCGTTTCGCCGAGATATTTGACGATACCCTCGCGCTCCCATTTTTGTACGTCGGTGCGGCTGATTGCACTCGGATTGTCGACGCCGACCGGCCCGAGCAACTGAAAGTGCGCGTGCGGAAAGCGCAGCCTCAGACTGCGCGCGGCCTCGATGTATTCCGCCACGCCCTTGTCCCACAGTAGCCGGCCGATCAGGATGAAAACGAAATCCTCGCGCGTGGCCAGCGGCGCCCACGCGAATTCGTCCAGATCGACGCCTTCGCCATGCAGCCGGCGCGCACGATCCTTGTGCGCGAGCAGATTCTCGTGCACGAACGCGTGATGATCGTCCTTGTTCAGAAACCACACTTCGCGCGGAAAGCGGAAGGCGAAGCGATAGAGCAGCTTGGCGACCTGCGCCGCACGGCTCTTCTGGATGAAGGTGTAGCCGAGGCCCGTGGTCACGGCGATGGACGGCACGCCCGCGAGCTTCGCGGCGATCGAGCCGTAGATGTTCGGCTTAATCGTGTAATGGAAGACGATGTGCGGGCGCGTCGCGCGGTATTCGCGGTAGAGCGCCATCAGCGTCTTCAGGTCTTCGTGCAGATCGGTGCCTTTCGATGCCACCGGCAGTTCGACGCAGCGGCAGCCCATTTCGGTGAGCGGCTCGAACGTCCGATCGCGCGGCGCGATGATCATCAACTCCGCGCCGCGCGCGGTCAGCATGCGCAGCACGCCGCGTCGGTAGGTATAGATGGCCCACGCCGTATTGCAGACGAGGGCGATGCGAAGACGGGACTCTTGTTTCGTCATGCGATGGTTACGTTGTGAGCGCGTTCGGTGCTGTCACGCGGCGGACGAGCGCCTGAGCAGCTTCGCCTTCAGCCCGCGCAGCGCGCGATACGGCAGCAGCAGATGCGCACAATTTTTGGCAATGCCGATCCAATCGAGCGAATTGCCCGCCCGCATGTAACGCAGTTGCAGGCGCAGCGTTGACAGCGTCTGTGTCCGGCGTTTGGTCGCGCTGATGCCTCTTTCGTTCAGTTCGTAGTAGAGGCCGAATTCCGGCAGATTCGCGCCGTCGTGCCGTGCCATGAGCCGCAGCACGAGATCGAGGTCCTCGGCGGCACGATAGTCCGCGCGATAGTTGCCGGCAGCCATCACGGCATCGATACGCAGCATCAGCGACGGATGTGCGAAGCAGGAGCGCATCAGCATGGCGCGGCGGATCGCGGCGGGTTCGGTCGGCGGCCTAAGGTCGAAGAGCGGCGCGCCCGATGTCGAGACGACATGCGTCCACATGCCGAGCACCGCCACATTCGGATGCGCTTCCAGGTACGCGCGCTGCTTCGACAGACGCTCCGGCGTCGCCAGATCGCCGGTATCGATGCGCGCCGCATAGCGCACGCCGCGCCGCGCGAGCGCGTCGATGCCGGCCTGCAATGCTCCCTCGATGCCGCCGTTGCGCGCCATGCGCAGAATCTTGATCTCCATCCCGCCGATGACGGGCGCGACGAGCGGCGGCGTGCTGCCGTCATCGACGATCAGCACGCACACGGCCGACGGCTCGCTGAACGACTGCAGCGTGCGCTCCAGATCGGCCTGACCGTTGAAAGCGGGAATCAGGACGACGACGTCATGGAGCGTGTCGGGAGCGTGCATGCGCGCAGCCGGAAACGGATGTAGTGGAAATTGACGGATGCCGCCGCGACATAGCCTGCCGCCAGCCCGATCAGCGCGCCGTAGCCTTCGAAACGCGGAATCGCGATCAGGTTCACGCCGAACACGACGGCCAGCGCGAGCAGCCATTTCGACAGCAGCACGTACTTGGCCTGATATTTCAGCACGATGAGGTTGCCGATCGCCTCGATGCCCGCCGGTACCGAGAGCCACACTGCCCAGCGGAAGATCTCCGCCGCACCCGCATAGTTCGGCCCGAACACCCGCGCGATGATGAAGCCCGCGAGCGCGTCGAGCACAGCGGCACCGGCGATCATCAGCGCGGCTGTCATCGCGAACAGGCGCAGCACGTTGAGCCTGAGCAGCGCCTTGTCCTGCACGCGATAGACGAAGGCGGGCGCGATGGTCTGCGAGAGCATCAGAGCGAGCGCGATCCAGTTTTCGTTCAACTGCTGCGCGGCGGAATACAGCCCGAGTTCGGCGAACGATACGCGATGTGCGAGCATCAGCCGGTCGAGCTTGAGGAACAGATACATGCCGATCAGCCCGATCCAGAACACGGTTCCGGCGCTCGCGAAATGCCGGAACAGCGTGCGATTGAAATGCCAGCCGAGTCTGCCGCCGTGACGCCGCATGTAATACAGTACCAGCACCGTGCCGATGGCCGCCGCCTCAAGCGCCCACAGCCAGCCGAAGCTCGCCGCGCCCGCCGCCATGCGCACGAGCGCAAAGACCAGCGCCGCCTTGACGATGGCCGCCGCCATGCTCGCGAGCAATTGCGGCTTGCTGTAGGTCATGCTCTGCAGCCACGCGTTGATCACGCCGATGAACGGCTCGCGGAACAGCAGCGTGACGGCGAGGCCCGCCAGCATGGCGCCGATGGTCTGATCGATGAAGCCTGCCGCGATCCACGCCCAGGTCAGCGCCAGCGCCAGCGCGGACACGCCCATGCGCAGCACGAAGGCGCTGCCGAGCACGCGGCCGGTTTCTGCCGGCGGACGGTGCACGATAGTCGGCACCAGGATTTCCGCGCCGCACACCCAGGTGATCGGCGCAATCACGAGCAAGAGCGTGTTCGCGTATTGCCACTTGCCGAACGCATCCGGGCCGAGATAACGCGCGAGCAACCCGGAGATGACGATGGCTACCGCGATCTGCGTGAGCCGCTCGAGCCCCAGCCAGACGATGTTGGCGAGCGCGCGCGCGACGTCCGGATTACCGGAGCGAGTCAGCATTTTCATGCGCGAGACTTACAACCGAAAGCGGGCATGCGGCGTGCTCTGTGAGCCCGTTCGGTGCCGCGTACGCATGAGAAAACGCTTTTGTCGGTCGAGTGGTGTGCGTTTTCACGTCTAGTCTAGGCGCGCCATTCGGGGGCGCAGTGGGCAGAGAGCGTTCGGGCATTGGATTAGAATAAAGCGCAGGGTTTGCCCGGATTCCGTACCCGGGCGGTTTCCCGAGTCGTACCGGTATGCGCACCATCAAAGCGCTGAAAGATAGGGATTATAAGTGCGAATGGTTGCCCGCCCGGGCGCCACGTTCGCGCATGTTCGTAATGTCGTAATGCTTTAAGGCAACGCTGATTAAGTCCACCGCTTGTGCTTGTCAGGTGTTATAGAGCGCACGTGCAAGGAGAAAGGCAAACGACGATGAAGCAGCAGACGCTGGCGATGGCCGCGGATCAAGGTGCGGGGTTCGAGACTTGCCGCAAACGCACGCGACGCG
>LFLF01000173.1 GCA_001184395.1 Candidatus Paraburkholderia calva
CCGCAGGCCCAGGCGCAACACCCTGGTGGACCGGAAATCCAGGCGCAAAGCCTCACTCACGATGAATCTGCCGCTGTTTGCGCCTGAATCGATGAATACAACCGGCTGCTTCAGCGTTGCCTTAACCCTAATGTGGGTTCACTGTACACCATTGTCATGTCACTTGACATTTGTGTACTGGCGTCCTACGTCCTACTCCGAGCGCACAACATGTCCGATCCCCACTCGCTTCGATGAGATGCTCATGTCCACGGACCCGCTGCTTCACCAGTACACGCTGAAACATCCACGTTTTGCAACCGCATCATGAAGACGTCGCACGAACCGGCCTATGCGGAAGACGGCATGCCGAAGGAGCGGTATCGCGCCTATCACGTCGAGCGGGCGAAGGCGGGTATCGCGCTGAGATGACAGCATGCTCCGCCGCGGTGTCGAAGGACAGCCCGCCGGTGTTCAACAACATCCTCGCGTACAAGGACGAAGTCGTGCCGTGGATGAAGGACCTCGTGGACGAATGCCACGAGCACGGCGCGAAGGTGATGATCCAGTTGACGCATCTGGGCCGCCGCACGTACTGGGACAAGGGCGACTGGCTGCCGGCGGTTTCGCTCTCACATGAGCGTGAACCGTCGCACCGCGCGTTCCCGAAGAAACTGGAAAACTGGGACATCGAGCGCATCGTGCGCAATTTTGCCGATGCCGCCGAGCGCATGAAGGCGGCGGGTCTGGACGGCCTCGAGATCGAATCGTACGGATATCTGATGGATCCACAATCTGGTCGCCACTCACCAACACGCTGGACGGCGCGTATGGCGGCTCACTCGACAATCGCTTGCGCTTCATGTTCGACGTGATGCGCGCCATGCGCGAGCGCGTCGGCGACAAGTTCCGGCTCGGCATTCGCTACACCGCAGATGAAATGATGGCGGGCAGCATCACGAAAGAAGAGGGTATCGAGATTTCGAAGCGGCTCAAGGGCAGTGGCCTTGTTGATTTCCTGAATATCGTGCGCGGGCATCTGGATACCGACGCGGGTCTCACCGACGTCATCTCGATCATGGGCATGCGCAGCGCGCCGCATCTGGATTTCGCGGGAGAGATTCGTTAGGCGATGGACTTTCCCACGTTTCATGCCGTGCGCATTCAGGACATCGCGACGGCGTGTTTCGCCATCGAGTCGGGCAGGATCGACATGGTCGGCATGATGCGCGCGCATATGACCGATCCGCATATCGTGCGCAAGATCATCGAGCGCAGGGAGAACGATATCCGTTCGTGTGTCGGCGCAAACTATTGTCTCAATTACATCTATCAGGGCGGCATGGCGCTGTGCATCCATAACGCCGCGACCGGGCGCGAACTGGAGATGCTGCAGACGATCCGGCCTGCGCAAGCGAAGCGGCGGATCGTGATCGTCGGCGCGGGTCCGGCGGGACTGGAGGCGGCGCGCGTCGCGGGCGAGCGCGATCACGAAGTCATCGTTCTCGAGGCGATGAACGATCCCGGCGGCCAGATCCGCTTGACCGCGCAGAACGTCCGCTGCAAGGAGATGATGGGCATCGTCGACTGGCGCATGGCGCAGTGCGAGAAGCTCGGCGTGCGCTTCTCGTTCAACACCTGGGCCGATACCGAAACCGTGCTTGCGCAGAATCCCGATGTGGTGATCGTCGCGACCGGCAGTATGCCGCACACCGAAGTATGCCGCGAGGGCAACGAACACGTTGTCTCGTCATGGGACATCATTTCGGGCGATGTGAAGCCCGGCGCGAAGGCCCTCATCTTCGACGATGCGGGCGATCATGCCGCGTTACAGGCAGCCGAAACCATTGCGCAGGCGAGCGGGCGCGTAGAAGTGACGACACCCGATCGCACGTTCTCGCCAGAAGTCGTGAGCATGAATCTCGTGCCTTATATGCGCTTGCTCCAGAAACTCGCGACGACATTCACGGTGACGTTCCGGCTGGAAGCCGTGCGCCGCGAAGGCAGCGAACTGTTGGCGACCATCGGCAGCGGGTTATGGCGGCGTGAAGAAAGAGCAGCGCTACGATCAGATCGTCGTTAATCACGGTACCATTCCGATGGACGAGCTCTACTTCGAATTGAAGCCCACATCGAAGAATCTCGGTGCGATCGACTATGAGGATCTCATCGACGGGAAGCCGCAAGTGGTCGAGCACAACCCCGAGGGACGCTTCCAGCTTTTCAGAATCGGCGATGCCGTGTCGGCGCGAAACACGCATGCCGCGATCTACGATGCGCTTCGTCTGGTGAAGGATCTTTGACGGCAGGCGACGCTTCAGGTGAGCAGGCACCAGATCGCGAAAAGGGGTTGGGTGCCTGAGCACATGGCGTGCTGCGCGCTCAGCCGATTGTGCATGCCGCTGCCGATGCCGGGATTGAAAAACTCACCTTCGAGATGGCGAAACTCGCCATCGGTGAAAAGCACATAGGCTTCTTCGGGCGGATGGCTGTGATCGGGTTAACGCACGCCGGGCAGCAGAAGCGAGAAGCCGAGTTGCACGTCGTATCGGCTTTCGGTTCAGCCGGGGCCGCACACCATGCCATTCACGTGCCCTTCTATATAGTTCTCGCTGCCGTTCGAACCCGAGGTGCGGCGCGACCAGCCGAGATCGGGTTCGAGGGCTTTGACCGCGCGGGCGGCGTCGCCCATCGGCGTTGGCGCGTCGATGACGGATGCCAGCGCGCGATCGAGCTAGTGGCAGGCGGGGAATCGTTCGCCGCGGCGCTTGCCATCGTCGGAGGGTTCCCGCAGCCGCTCGAATACGCGCGCGGCGACTACGCGGCTACCTTGCGGAAGCGTTTCCGACTGAAAGAGAGTGTCCGCTGCGCGGATGAAAGTTTCGACTTTGCGGGGGTGAGTTGTCATGTCTCGTTGAGTGATATCGAAGTCGCTTTTTGATACAGCCACATCGAGTCTACTCGCGATTCGCTCAAGCACGCGCGAAAAAAAGCGGTCTCGCGACCGCTTTCGAACAGATGATTGGACTGACGTCTCGGGCTCCGCGTGTCATCGCCTCACAACCAGTCCGTCTCGAAGCTGCATTGCGTGAGCGGTACGCAACCGTGCTCGGTCAACACGACCTGTTGCTCGAGCTTGACGCCCTGAGTGCCGCTGTCCGCGCCGATATAGCTTTCCATGCACACGGTCATGCCGGTCTCGAACAATCCGTCATAGCCCGCGCTCGCCCAGTCGACCTGATGCGCGATCGACGGATATTCATCCACCATGCCGATGCCATGTGCCAGACAGCAATAGCGAGTCCTGACGTACTCGTCGGGAATCTTCCATGCCTTTTCCGAGAACTCGCGGGTCATGCCCGCGCGCAGGATGTCCATATTGGCGTGCACTTGCGTATAGGCCAGCTCGTATAGCTTGCGCTGCTCGTACGACGGACGGCCGTCGCCCACGAGCCATGTGCGTGAGATGTCCGAACAGTATCCGTTCGGGTCGACCATGTCGGTGTCGAAGGCAAGCAGTTCAACGCTTTGCAGCACACGCGACATGCATTCGTGCATCCAGGGATTGGTGCGGGCGCCGGACGCGAGCAGGCGCGTTTCGATCCACTCGCCGCCGTTGCTGATATTCTCGAAATGAAGATGCGCCCATACTGCGTTCTCGTTCATCCAGGGGCGCATTTCTTGCCGCATGCGTTCGATGCCTTGCTTGGCCGTGCGCAACGATTCGCCCATCGGCACCAGTTCCCCCGGTGACTTGATGAGTCGGGCGGATTCCATCAATGCCTGCCCGTCGACCAGCGCCATGCCGTGACGCTCGAGATAAGCGTCGCCGAACGGATCGAGTCGATCGACCGCGAGGAGGAAATCGCCCGGTGCGTGCTTGCGGAAGACGTCGACGATCTCCACGCCCCATTGCTCTGCGCGGCGCTCGGCATCCGGACCCGCGTTGAAGTACGTCCACGAAACGGCAGGTCGGAACTCGACGTCGAGATCGAGGCCATCCCACACGTGTTCGCTGCCATGAAATTCCCACGCGACGATGCGGCCATCGGCGAACACCATGATGTAGCGGGCGGGATTGCGGCCTGCCCATACCTGCATGTTGGACGTGTCGGTCACATAGCGAATGTTGACCGGGTCGTATAGTAGGATCGCGGGGACTTTGTGATCGAGCAGTTGCTGCCGCACACGCGCAAGCCTGTATGCGTGAACGTCGCGGAGGACGGCATCCTTGCCATCGGCCGTTGCTGTGTTGTCTGTCGTATCGAAGAGCGGGGCGCTTGCCATTTGCTGCTCCTGAGAATGTGGTTTTTATGAACTACAGTTCGAGCACCAGATCCGAAGTCGGTCGGCTGCAACAGAGCAGCCGGAAGCCTTTCAGCACTTCCCTATCGCGGATGCCGCCGTTGTGTTTCATATCGACGGTGCCTTCGACGAGCCGGGTCTTGCAGGTGCCGCAGCGCCCTGACTGCACGACGAGAGAACGCCACGTCGGCCTTCCTCGCGGCGGACAGGATCGTCTCGGATGCGCTCATCGTGAACGTTTTCGACGAGCGGGACAACCTGACGGTGAATGTGTCCTCGGCTCCGGGCGCAATTTCGTGAGCGGGTTCGAGCGCTACGCCGGCGGTAATGTCGAAACTTTCCTAATGATAATGCGCCGGGTCGTGGCCGCCCTCGCGCAGCAGATCGCACACGGCGCTCATGTATCCGGCGGGACCGCAAGTGAACACTTCGCGCTCCATGTAATCGGGCGCCCATTCGGACACCAGCCGAAGACTCAGGCGGCCGATTGGTCCCGGCCATGCCGCTTCATCGCCCGTGCCTTCGCACACGAAATACGTGCGCAGGCGCGGGGACACGTCCGCAAGCCGCTGCAACTCCTTTCTGAAGACGATATCCGCCGGCGTCCTTGCGCTGTGGATGAACACCACATCGCGGTCGAGTCCAAGATCGATGCTGGCGTGCGTCATCGACATCAGCGGTGTGACGCTCGAGCCCGCGGACAAATAGAGCGCCTTCGCTGGCGAGGCGGCGGTCGCCGTAAAGGTGCCCGACGGCCCATATGCGCGCAACAGGCTTCCGGGCCGCATGTTGTCGTGCAGTCAGTTCGACATGATGCCGCCGGGCACGTGCTTGACGGTGATGGAGACAAGATACGGACGCGTCGGCGGCGACGAGATGGTGTAGCAGCGTTCGACGGACTGCCCGTTCACCTGAGCGGAGAGGGTCATGAATTGACCTGGCTTGAAACGTACGGGCGTACCGTCGCCCACGCGAAACTCGAAGCTTTTGACGTCATGCGTTTCGTCGATTACGCGGCAGCAGGTCAGCGTCCGCTGCTCACCGCTCGCCCAAGCGCGGCCGGCGGTTTCCCACGTTCGGGGGTCGGAGAAACGGGCCTCTGCGTCCGTAGGCTGAAGCAAAGATCTTTTCCACCGAGTTCATAGCTTCAATCTGCCGAGAACGTTGGACGGGACCGGCACATCCCGGCGCGAGGCGTGCCGGACAACCGCAATCGAATCAGGAAAAAGGTGCGTCGGAATCGCATCGACACGCGCCTTCGATGGGGGTATTGGTTTGCGAAAAGCCGGCGTCAACGCGCTTTATTTTCTTCGTCGCATTACATTAGGTTACGCATCATGCTGATTTAGCGATGTTTTCTACGTGACTTCCTTACTGAGAGACAAAGAAGGCTTGGTGAATATAATTTGAAGACACAGGATTCGATCCACTGGAGGCGGCATGAAACCGAACGTCATCGAAATCGACCGTGAGGATGGACAGGCGCCATCGCAGGACCGGAAAGCGAATCTCGCGCAGTCGCTCAGGCATCGCATTCTGAGCATGGAACTGGCGCCGGGCGCGAGCCTGGACGAAGTCGCGTTGGCCGAGGAATTCGGACTGTCCCGGCAGCCGGTGCGCGAGTTTTTGCGTCAGATGGCGGCCGAGAGATATCTCGAACTCGAAACGAACCGCGCGGCGCGCGTTGCTTCGATGAGCTTCGATTCGCTGCGCAACTACTTTCTGGTGGCGTCGCTCATCTACGTGGTGACCAGCAAGCTCGCGGTGGCGCACGCCACGGGCGCAGATATCGTTCAGCTCAGGCGTATTCAGGAGCGCTTCCGCGCGGCGGTGGAGGGCAACATCGTCGATGACCGGGTGCTCGAGAACGATCACTTTCACTTCGCCATCGGCAAGATGGCGCGCAATCCGTATCTCATGCCCAGCCTGTGCCGGCTTCTGATCGATCCGCACGGCTCGGACGCACGTTCTATCAGCCGCGCGACGAACCCATGGACGTCGAACTGGCGGAAGCGGTGCAGCAACACGAAGACATCATCGATGCGATCGAGCGCAGGGACGCGGAAGCAGCTGGTGCGATCGTGCTTGCGCACGTCAATCTCGCGCGTTGCAACATGGCGTCGTATGTCGCGCCGGAAGGCGTCACCGCGCCGGTCGAGTTTTAGGTTCTGAAAACCCGCATTCAACGAGAGAGCGTAATGACGGACTTGTTATCGAAAAGCGAATATCAAAAGGTGGCCCGCGAGCTGACGTTGCCGGCCTTCGCGGTCATCGACAGAAAGCTGTGCGGCGCGGCGTCCGGCGAGACATTCGCGACAATCAATCCGGCGACGGGCGAGCGTCTTGCCGATATCCCGGCGTGTTCGCAAGAGGACGGGACGCTGCGGTCACGAGTGCGCGCACCGCGTTCAATGACGGCCGCTGGTCGAAGCTGCATCCCGCCGCCCGCAAGCAGGCCATTCTCAAACTAGCCGACCTGGTCGAGCAGAACGCGCTGGAACTATCCGTGATGGAAAGCCTAGCAGGCTGTTGAAATAGTTTTTTTGAATGTGCGCCTACTCATTCGAAAGAGCCAACGCGACGTTCAGACCCAACTAATTTGACGCCGGACTTCGTTGATTCAGGTGCTGCTAATGTCGCATTCT
>LFLF01000174.1 GCA_001184395.1 Candidatus Paraburkholderia calva
GGGCCGCAGGCCCAGGCGCAACACCCTGGTGGACCGGAAATCCAGGCGCAAAGCCTCACTCACGATGAATCTGCCGTTATTTGCACCTGAATCGATGAATACAACGGCTGGTTCAGCGTTGCCTTAAACTGTCGGACACTCGAAGCGCCGCGTGGCAAGGCTTCAAGCGGCGCTCGCAACGTTCGTATCACTCTCACGGAGTTACCATTGCGAAGAAAGGCACTGCACCTGCCGTCAATATCGGCATCAGCGACAAGGACCGTAAGAAAATTGCCGACGGCTTGTCCCGGCTACTGGCCGACACGTACACGCTGTATCTGAAGACGCACAACCTCCACTGGAACGTCACGGGGCCGATGTTCAACACGCTCCATCTGATGTTCGAGACGCAGTACAACGAACTCGCGCTCGCGGTCGACGCCATCGCGGAACGTATCCGCGCGCTGGGCGTGCATGCGCCGGGCAGCTATAAGGATTTCGCGAGCTCTCGTCGATTCCGGAAGCGGAAGGCGTGCCGACCGCGGAAGAAATGATCCACCAACTGGTGGAAGGTCAGGAAGCCGTCGTGCGCACTGCGCGCGAAATCTTCCCGACGACCGACGCCGCCAGCGACGAGCCGACCGCCGATCTGCTCACGCAGCGCATGCAGACGCACGAAAAGACTGCGTGGATGCTGTGCGCGATGCTGGCCTGAACGTTCCGGCCAGTTCGACAGTGACAAAGACCCTGCCCGCGCGCAGGGTTTTTGCTTTTCAGGGTGTTCGAACCTGCTGCACTAAAATAGGCGCATCGTGAATCCTGCATCGATCCCCGCCATGCTCGCCCGACTTCCGCTCTACATGCGCCTCGTGCGCCTCGACAAGCCCATCGGCAGTCTGCTGCTGCTATGGCCGACGCTCAACGCGCTGTGGATCGCATCCGACGGCCGTTCTTCGCCGATGCTGCTCGTCATCTTCATCGTCGGCACGCTGCTTATGCGTTCGGCGGGCTGCGCGATCAACGATTACGCTGATCGCGACTTCGACTGCTACGTGAAGCGCACGGCCGAACGGCCGATCACCTCGGGCAAGATCAAGGTGTGGGAAGCGGTGGCGCTGGCGGTGGCGCTGTCGCTGATCGCGTTTCTGCTGATCCTGCCGCTCAACACGCTCACCAAGGAGTTATCGGTGTTCGCGCTGTTCGTCGCGGGTTCGTATCCGTTCACCAAGCGCTTCTTTGCGATTCCGCAGGCGTATCTGGGCATCGCGTTCGGTTTCGGCATTCCGATGGCGTTCGCCGCCATTCAAAACCACGTGCCGATGCTCGCGTGGATTATGCTGATCGCCAACGTGTTCTGGTCGGTCGCCTACGACACCGAATACGCGATGGTCGATCGCGCCGACGATATCAAGATCGGCATTCGCACATCGGTGCTCACGTTCGGGCGCTACGACGTCGCGGCCGTGATGCTGTGCTACGCGGCGACGCTGGCGATTTACGCCGGCATCGGCATCACGCTCGGCTTCGGCTGGGTGTACTGGCTCGGCTGGATCGGCGCGGTCGGATGCGCGGTGTATCACTACGGGCTGATCCGCCATCGCGAGCGCATGGCGTGCTTCGCCGCCTTCAGGCATAACAACTGGCTGGGTGGCGTGCTGTTCGCGGGAATCGCGCTGCATTACGCGCTGCGCGGCTAAAGGCGTTATGAGCGCGAGGAGCGCTCCGTCACGCAAGCCGATATCTAATTTCGATAAAATCGGAACAGGTAACCGGCTGAACGGGCCGACAGCGTTTATCTCGTCTGACGCCGCACGCCCACGTCCATCGCGCGGACGTCGTGCGCGTCATGCGTCACGCGCACCGAACTCGTCGCCCATCTCCTTCGCCCGTGCCTGCGCCGCCAGCACGCCGCGCACGATCGCATCCTTCACGCCTTGCGCGTCGAACGAAGCGAGCGCGGCAGCCGTCGTGCCGCCTTTCGACGTCACGCGCTCGCGCAGCACGCTCGCCGGTTCGCCCGACTGCGCCGCCAGTTGCGCCGCGCCCGTGAAGGTCGCGACGGCGAGCGCGCGGCCTTGCGCGTCGTCCATGCCGAGCTGACGCGCGGCTTCCTGCATCGCCTCGATGAAATAGAACACGTAGGCCGGGCCACTGCCAGAAATGCCGGTGAGGGCGTCGAGCATCGCTTCGTCGTCGAACCAGATGGTTTCGCCGACGGCGTCGAGCACCTGCGACGCTAGCGCCTTGGATACCTTGTTCACGCCGGACAGCGCCGCCAGCCCCGTCACGCCCATGCCGATCAGCGCAGGCATGTTCGGCATGGTGCGCACGATCTGCGTATAGCCGCCGAGCCAGCGCGACAGATCGCTCGCGCGGATGCCCGCCGCGATGCTGATGATCGTCTGCTTCGCCAGATGCGGCGCGAGCGATTCCGCCACGTTCTTTAGCACCTGCGGCTTCACCGCAAGCACGATGGCGTCGTACGCCGCGAGCGTGCCGTCGGTGGCCGCGCTGGTCGAAATGCCGAATTGCTTTGCGGTGCGCGCGCGCGCTTCGTCGTTGATATCGACGGCATAAACGTCGGCAGCCGATGTGCCGCGCTTGATGAGGCCGCCGATGAGCGCTGCGGCCATGTTGCCGCCGCCGATGAATGCGATTTTCATGTTCGTGGAGAGTACGGGTTCAGTGGGTATAAGTGCGTGCGCCGAAGATCGCGGTGCCGATGCGGACCATCGTCGCACCTTCGAGCACGGCGGCTTCGAGATCGGCGGACATGCCTATCGAGAGCGTGTCGAGATCTAGTCCGTCGGCGCGCAATGCGTCCATCAGTTCGCGCATGCGCGCGTGCGGGACGCGCTGGTCGTCGAGTGTTTCGACGGGTTCCGGAATCGCCATCAGACCGCGCAGACGCAGGCCGGGGAGGGCGGCGACCGCATGCGCGAGCGCGGCCGCCTCGTCCGGTTCGACGCCGCTTTTCGATGCCTCACCGCTCACGTTCACCTGAATGCAGACGTTGAGCGCGAGCGTGCTGTCGGGACGCTGCGCGGATAGCCGTTTGGCGATCTTCAAACGGTCGATCGAATGCACCCAGTCGAACTGTTCGGCGACGACCTTGATCTTGTTCGATTGCAGCGGCCCGATGAAATGCCATTCGATCCCGCTGCGCAGATCGGCGAGCGCCGCGATCTTCGCGATGCCTTCCTGCACGTAGTTTTCGCCGAACACGCGTTGGCCGGCATCGAACGCGGCACGGACGTCTTCGGCGGGAAAGGTCTTGGAGACGGCGAGGAGCATCACGGACGACGCATCGCGCGAGACGTCATGCGCGGCCTTCGCGATGCGTTGCCGGACTTCTTCGAGATGTTGGGCGATGGACATGCTGGATACACGGCATAAAGAGCGATTTCCGAATTATACGAAGCGCTCAGCCGTAGATCATATGCTCCAGCAGTTGAATCCAGTGCGTGATCGGCGTGGACGTGCCGCTTTGCAGATGCGCAATGCAGCCGACGTTCGCCGACACGATCATCTGCGGCTCGGTTTTTTCCAGCCGGTCGAGTTTCTGGTTGCGCAGCGCGTAGGAGAGGAGAGTTTCGGCTGCATCACCGAATAGGTGCCCGCCGATCCGCAACACAGATGGCTGTCGGTGGGCAGACGCACTTCGAAACCGAGCGCGGTCAGCAATTGCTCGACGCGGCCGCGAATCTGCTGGCTATGCCAAGGTGCACGGCGGATGAAAAGCCACCGTGTGCACCGCGCGCTGCCGCACCAGCGCGGTCAGCTTTTCCTCGAACTTCGGCAGGATTTCGGCGAGATCCAAGGTCAGGTCGACGATGCGCTGCGCCTTCTCCGCATACGCCGGATCGTTGCGCATCAGATGCACGTATTCCTTCACCGTCGCGCCGCCGCCCGACGCGTTCATCACGATGGCTTCGACACCCCGTTCCACATACGGCCACCATGTGTCGATGTTGTTGCGCACGTTGTCGAGCGCGTCGTCATTGTAGCCGAGGTGCAGGCGGATCGCGCCGCCGCAGCCTGCATCGGGCGCGCTCACAATCTCGATGCCGAGCGCGTCGAACACGCGCTGCGTGGCGGTGTTGACGTTGGGCATCATGGAAGGCTGGACACAACCGGACAAAAATGCAACTCGGCGTCTTGTCAGCAAGCAGGATGGAACCGTGATCGAGTTCGTACCGTTCCCATCCAAAACCGCTCCGGGAGGCGAACCGCGTTACCGCGACCCCGCGAACCCGCTCAACACCTGGTCAGGTTGGGGCCAACGGCCCGCGTGGCTGGTGACATACCTTGACCAGGGCCGGAAGCTCGAAGAGTTCGCTATCCCGAATGCGACGTCGATCACGAGACCGACCTACCGCGATCCGGAGAATCCGCGTAATACCTGGTCTGGATTTGGCCGGCGTCCGAGCTGGTTGCTGGCGTATTTGGACGCCGGCCGCAAGCTGGAAGAATTCGAAGTGAAGACGAAAGAGGATTGAGACATGGCGCAGGTCATTCCGATTGAAACGGCTAAGCGTGTACGTCGCGCGCGACAGCTCTCAGAAGCGCGCGGACGCGTCGCCCCGGTCTTAGCCGGCGCGGGTCATTTTATTAGTCGCCTGTCGCTTTATATTGCGTGGTTATTTTTCTCGGCCGTTATTCGTATATTCGGCCGTTATATGCGATTCCCATTAACTTGGGCTTTTCTGGTTGCGCTCGCCGCGCTTGGCGTCAAGTTCTTCCACCGCTGGCCCAGCCTGCGCCATGCAATCATCGCGACGATCGCCGCGATTGCATCGTTGGGCCTGCGTGAAATGCTGTTCGGCTGAAACGCCGTGCGTATGGCTATCACCTTCTCTGGAGATAACGCTCATGAAGAAAGCCCTCTCACCTATTCTTGCTCTCGTGCTCGGGGTGTCGGTAGCAGTTCCCGCATGGGCTTCGTCGTGCGACATGCTCATGTGCATGCCCGGTAAGGTTAACGGCCAGTCAGTCAGGCGGCGACAACTGCAACCAGCCCATCAAGGACTTTTTCTCGATCAAGAAATACCATCACGACCATCACGGCCATCTCGATCTAGGTCCAAATAGCGATGCACGCCGACAGTACCTGAACGACTGCCCCGGCTCCCAGCAGAATGCCAGTAACATCGACGGCATCATCAGCCAGTTTGGCACGTCCGAATAATTGGTAATAATACGCTTACATGGTCAAGCGTGTACAGCATGAATGTTCAACTTGGGAACATTGCAGCGGATGCGAGAATGTTAAATTTTGAGAAGCACGCAAAAAGGAAGAGAAGTCGCCTTCTCTCCCTTTTCGTTGCTGCGGCGGCTATCAAGCCTTGCTCCCTAGAACGCGACCTCATCATCGATGCGACCTCATCATCGCCAACTGGCGCGTCTGACCGAAGCGGCACAACATCAAGGACGATCCGGACAGAGTTGTCCGCATTGCGCATCCGCCAGCCATACACGTTCAGACGCGGTGCTCCGTCCCACTCTTCCTGCGAATACTCGTCGCGCACGTCAGGACTAAGAGGCAGGACTGCCAGGTAACCGGAATAATCCGGCGACTTGGGCGTCTTCTTTTCCTCGTTGCGAAACAGACGGCCCGAGTAATGCACCTGCCCTTTCGCACCGACCGACAGGTCGAGATACCTCTTGTCCGATCCCTTGCATCCTTGAGAAAGGCTGACAACGGAACCGTTATATCAGAACTCACCATTCGGCTCGAGCTCCAAGTTATCAGCCATCTCTTCGAAATCGCCCGCAAGGAATGGGGCATGGAAGCGCTGATGAACCCCTTGAAAAACATTCGCAAACCGTCCGGCAGCGAGGCAAGAGATCGACGCCTACGCCCCGGCGAATTCGAAAAACTGCACGCGTTCCTTTCGGCCAGCGCCAATCCTTAGGCGGCGGCGCCTGCCTTTGAGTTGGCGATCGAAACCAGCCTGTGCCAAGGCGCGCTATTCAGTGTGCGGTGGGAATGGCTTGATCTTGAAAATCGCCTCCTTCGCTTCCCCCCCGATGCTCGCGGCGTAGAGAACAAGGGGCCCCAGCAGTTCTGCCGCTTTCTTTCTAGACGGGCCGTCGCTGTATTTCGCCTCCTTGCGGCCATCGCAGAAAACCCAGAAGCACGCGCATGCCGCTCATTGCCTGGTTCTGCCGATGTAACCCCAGAGAAACTGGCTGGACGAGTCTTCAACACCAGCGCTAATGCGATAATCTGCATCTGGAAGCGAACGTTGAAGAAAGCGAGCCTCGACGATCCGGAAGCAAGCACCCTTCGATGGCATGATCTACGCCACAAAGCGGCAAGCCGCTTCTTCGAAAAAGGTCTGCACCCAATGGAAGTTGCGAGCATTACCGGCCATAAATCGATGCAGATGCTGAAGAGATATACACATCTGCGGCCGGAGAGTCTTCTTCAAAAAATGGGGTTGCATCAGCCTGATGTGGAGTTGCGAATACCTCGCAACTCCACTCTGCTCAGTAACCTCATCTATCGTTGACGGTCTTTTCGAACCCACAAAGGGCTCGCAAGGCCCGCGCCATAAACGCCCTTTTTCAGCTATCGTCGCAATCTAACAATAACTTACAAGCAGGAGAGCGTCCTTGGCCGGTGAGACCAGTGCTATCGCGAAGATGGCAGCCTACGTAGTCGATGACACGACGGTAATGGAAAAGGCCATCGCACACCCCACCGATGCGCGTCTACTCGAGCGATGCTGCGAACATCTGGTGAAGGCCGCAGCGCGTCATGGCCTGAAGCTGCGGCAGAACTACAACCGCGAAGCGCCACGCTTGGCAAGCCAAATCGGCTGCTACGCGCCCGCCAAGCAATACAAGCAACAGGACAAAAACAAGCTGTATGCGC
>LFLF01000175.1 GCA_001184395.1 Candidatus Paraburkholderia calva
CAGGCGATGTATCGAGGACTGAAGCGCGTCGACCAATTCTTTCTGCTGATCCAGGCAGCTTACAACCTGACGCGCATGGGAACGCTGGTCGCTCGGGCGGCATGAGAGCGAACGTCGAAAAGAATGCGACATTAGCAGCACCTGAATCAACGAAGTCCGGCGTCAAATTAGTTGGGTCTGAACGTCGCGTTGGCTCTTTCGAATGAGTAGGCGCACGTTCAAAAAACTATTTCAACAGCCTGCTAGGGCATTCGTTGTGCCGCTGAGGGGATTCGCGAAACGAACTGCCGTACGTAGCGCAACGAACCCAACATCGTTTGGTTTTCTGCGAGACGAATGAGTTTTTTACGTGTCGGGTGTAGAAGAGAGAGGAGCAATGTCTGTCGCGTGATTCGCTCGACGTGCATCGTTATCCTTAACGATTCTTCGAATCTCACGAACATTCTTTGGAATAACAAGCCGTTGGAGAGGTGACCATGCCAAGCTGGAAATCAATCCGAAGACACACGGAAAAGCATGCGTTCCGTACGAAGCACCCGGACGGCTTGCAACACAGTGCCGACGGTTTCCGCCCATGGCAAGCGCATCCATGCAATCCATGCCGCATTTCGCGCGAGCAGGGTGCGTCGTTGTCTGCTATCGCGTAGCGGTGAAGGATAGTGATAGAGAACCAGCTCGTCGGCGTAAACGATCGCGTGGCCGAGCATCAGCACATCAAGCGACACCATCGTTTCCTCGCCGCCGATGAAAAGACGCGGTTCGTATCCTCCGACACGCCGGAACACTTCCGTGCGAAACACGCATGCGCTCGCCATGAAGCCTATCAACGCGGGGCCGGGCAAGCCGTCACGGGGTAATGGACTGGCCCGCATACGCTCGCATGTTTCGTCCAAGGCATTGTGTTCGTCGACCACCACGCGCGCGTTCAATACCGCGACTCGCGGTGCGGCGTCAAGAATCTCTACGGCACGTGTAAGCGACCCCGGGCGCCACCAGGTATCGTCATCGCAGAAGGCGACGTATTCGGTCATCACGTGTTCGACACCGAGATTACGTCCTGCCGCGCCGAGATTGCGTGGCGCACGCAATACTTCCACATGTGGGTAGGCTTTCGCGATCCGTTCTGCCGCACCATCGCGCGAGGCATTGTCGACCACGACGGTGTGTATGCGGTCGGGCAATCCAGTCAACTCGCCCAGCGTGTCGAGAACTTGATCGGCGCGGTTGTATGTCAGGACCATGACCGTTAGTCTGACCTTAGATGTTGCTGTTTCATCAGGTTCGCTGTGCAAGGGCGAAATCCGGTTCGAACTTCAGCATCCACGCGCGCGCTCGTGAAAACGTCGTCGTACCCGCCATGACCAAACGTGCGCAACTGACTCGCGTAGTGGCTGACGGCAGCGCATTTCAATTCCAGAGCACGTTTGAGCCCTTCCAAATCGAATGGATCAAGTACGGGCGTCGCGACGATGTCTCGCGCGGCCAGTTCAGCGATGCGCGTTTGCACCAGTCCATCCATGTAGCGATAAAGGCAGTCTTCGTAGGCGACGCATTGGAGGGAGGGATGAGTGCGCCATGCTTCTATAGCGGCCTCGTGCGCGAGTGCGTGATCCGAATGGAACAGGCCAGGCGGAATGTGGAGCATGGTTGGTTGAATATCGCGTATCGTAGCACTCAGTGCTTGGACTATGCTTCGAGAAGACGAATTCGCGCTTTGCCGCAGATATTGCGAATCGAGAAAGTTCAGGCGCAATGGACGAGCGTCGAGCACGGCGAGCGCGGCGTCGTCTTCTGCTTGCTGTGCGCGCATCGCCTGATGTGCATCCTGGAACCCGCATTGGCGGTCCCAATCGGTCACGATCGCATCGGGTGGTGTCGCGGCGAACACCGTGCATACGGTGGCACCGGGCGTCGCCGCAAGCAGTGCGCCACAACTGAAGACGGTGTCGTCGAAGTGAGGCGATACTACAAGCAGACGAAGATAGGAGTCGATCATTGGCTCGAGCGGGTGGCATGGCTTTCGAATGTTTCGAGCAATGCGTGTTCCCTCGAACGTTCCGCTAGTCGTTCAGAGCTTACCGCGCGCAGCAAGCGCTTCGATGCGATCGGCGGTTCGCATGGCGATCGCCTGAATGGTCAAGGATGGATTTACGCTGCCAACGGTCGGAAACACGGAACCATCGCAAATCCATAGATTGTCGATGTCCCAGCTTTGGCAATCGGCGTTGACGACGCTTGTTGCCGGATCGTCGCCCATGCGCGCCGTGCCGTTCAGATGACACGTATCGTCGGTCTGACGCCAGACATCGCGCCCGCCTGCCGCATGCATGCATCGCCATGCTCATGTAGTCGAGCGAGTGCTTCACAAGACGTTTGTCGTTGTCGCATAGGGAATAGGTGAAGCGCGCGACAGGCAGGCCGTACTGATCTTTCTGATCGGCAAGCGTCACACGATTGCGCTTTTGTGGCATGGTTTCACGGACGATCTTGAGTCCCACCTGATGGCTGTACTTTTGCATCTCGTCGAGCAAGGTCTGGCGCCATAGTCCGCGGCCGGTGAGCGTCTCGGACCACGCAACGGGCTGCGGCCCTTGGCTCATGTAGCAATAGCCGCCAAAGAAGTCCTTGCCTTTGTCTTCATAATTCTAATGTTCGGTCATCGAGAGCGATGGAGGTCCTTTATACTAGCGCACTTCTTCTGCTATCGTGTCCCATACCGCCTGATTCAATTGCACCATGAGGTTCTTTCCGACGAGACCGGAACGATTGGCGAGACCATCGGGGAAGCGTTGAGTCGAAGACATGAGCAATAGCCTCGGCGTATCGATGGCATAACTTGCCACCACGACATGGCGCGAGCGCTGGAAGCGCCAGCGTCCTTCGCGGAGGTATTCGATGCCAGTCGCGCGTCCGTCATCGCCCATCACGATGCGGCCGACCATCGCAAGGTCGCGTATCTCTGCGCCCGCGCTTACGGCGTGCAGAATCTACGTGACGAGTGTGTTCTGCTTGGCGTGCGTCGCGCATCCGGACACGTAGAATCCTCGATATACACACGGATGCGCCTCGCCACGCGGCGCGGAGACGGTAGCGAGCGGTGTCGGTGTCCAGTCGATGCCCAACGCCTCGCAGCCGTGCGCAAGCATCAACGTTGCTGCATTCAGTTCATGCGGACGATACGGATAGCGCTGGCGCTTCGGTTCCCACGGATAGGTGACCGGGCCCGATATTTTGAGCGCCCGTCCGACTTCTCTTCTGCGTAATAGCGCCACATCTCGCGCCAGTCGAGCGGCCAGTCCGCACCGTAACCGAGCAGCGTTCTCGACGTGAACCATTTCGGCCGAAAGCGCAACGACACCATCGCGAAATGCACGGTGCTTCCACTGATGGCCTTGTCGCTATTGTTGTTGCCGAGCTTGAGCGGATCCTCGCCGTCGCAGATGCGCTCGTCGGTCCAGAAGAACTTGCTCTGATGCGCTTCGTCCGATGCAAATTCTTCGAGCGGACGCCACCACGCGCCCGCGTCGAACGCTACGACCTTGAAGCCTTTTCCGCCAGACGGCACGCGAGCGTTCCACCGTCCGCACCGGTTCCGACAATGGCGAAGTCCACCGCTTCGTCTTCGTCGTATTCAAGCATCGGTAGCCGCCATGGTGAAAGACATCGGGCGCGCATCCGTTTTTGCCTCGCGGGACGTGACGGGCATCGTCATCGGACACGGCGGTTCTCCTTGCGTGCGCGTGACTCGTCGCCATGCGCTTCGGTGGCTTCCCACGGATCGCGGCGGTCGAAGCTCATGCGCACATAGCCGCGCGGATTCGCAGGTCCACCGAAACCGATATCGCTTCATGCTCTCGGGTGCGAGTAGTAAGCGCCGCAAACGTCGTGTAGCACGCGCAGCGAGAAGAACCGGGCGCAAGGCATGCCTTACCATGCATCGGAATTGAGCTTGCCGTGTTGCATGTCTTCGAGCAGTGCACGCTGAGCTTGCGCGTCAATGCTGGCGAACGGCAGGTCGTGACGCGCACGGCTTTCCGCATCGAGCGCGGCGAGACTAAGGCGCCATACATCGGGCATCGACGGCATATTCGCGCGACGATAACCGTTAGCGTTACCGCCCACGAGTTTTGCGTCGAGCAGGCCGGGAAGCGGTACGGCGTGCTGCGGCACGATGCACGCGCAAAGCGCCTGCAACGCGCGCCATTGTACGGCATCGAAGAAACGCGCCTCGTTAGTCGTGGCGAGTCGTGCGTCGATGATGTCGCGCGTGACGTTGTTTCACGATGGTGTGTCGCGTTTCGCTGTGACGTCATAGCCGGGATAGCGCGGCAGGCTCATCGCTCCGTCTCCCGCAAGCGTTGTACTGCGAGCCCGGCTAGCGCCAGCGCTGAGAAACTCGGCGGGGCGGGCAAGGGCGGGCTGTTGAACAGATTCTGGCTCCAGTTGCGCCAGCCGCCCTGATTGCGCGCGATGCCTCGCGCATGAAAGCCCACGCCGATCAATCCAAGGGCCGTCGTCATGCGCAACCAGACGCGGGTGAACCAGCGCGGTCGCGGCGCGGCAAACGCTGCATTCGCAAACAAGGCGGACGCGACAGGCGGAATCACGACGGGCGCGTACATTGCCGGATTCTGGAACGCGCCACGAAAATGTATCAACGCGACCTCGCCGAGTGTGCCAGCGATGCCCGCCCTCGTCAGCAACGCGAGCGCCTGTCTTGCGGGCATGCCGAACAGACGTGGCTCATGCGCCGGCTCGTTGCGCAATCACTCGGCGACGGCCCCGAGCGCACCCGATAGCAGCAAGGCCATCGGCGTGCCGATGGGCGCGGCATAGAACAGGTCGTGCCAGTTCCATCCGCCCGGCCTTTTGGTGATGTTGTAGAGATGGAAGCCTGTCCCCGTGATACCCGCGAGCGCGGCGCTCAAGTAGATCGAACCACGGATCGCGTGACGCTCTGGTTCATGATCGCGTCCGTCGTGGAGGCCCGTGACCAACGAAAGCGTGGACGCGACCAGAGGCGCGTACATCGCCGGATTGTCGTAGGAACCGCAATAGTGTTCCATCGCGCTGTCGGCGAGCACGGAGAGCGCCAGCAGTGCGGAACTGCGGTTGAACGTGCGCGTGGTGTCGATGTGGGTTTGCACGGGCGCACGACGCCGCGCCAGGGATCTGCTTTTGAGCCATGCAATGCCTGCTACGACGAGTCCGGAGGCGATGGTAAGGCTGGTCGTGGTGATTTTAATTGCATTCCGAAAGGTTCAGATTGCATAGCGTTGTGCATCGGCGTATCTGAAATCGAGGCCGCGTCCGGGCCGTGAAAGATCCGGTACAATGCATCCATCGACCGCTTGGGGCACGCCGTTGAATAACATTTGTTCGATGCGCACGTGATCGTGGAACCATTCCTGATGACGCAAACGCGGCGCGGCACATGCGACATGCAGATGCATGGCGGGTGCATAATGTGCCGATAGGGGTCGATGAAACGCGTCGCACAACGCCGCCACACGCAGGAAACCCGTGATACCGCCGAATCGCGTAACGTCGGCTTGCAGAATGTCGACGGCTTTGCTTGTGAGCAGCATGGGGAAATCATCCGGTGTATAGCTGTATTCGCCCACGGCCAGTTTCATGCACGCGGGTAGCGCGTTGCGCAGCGAAGCCAGCCCGATGAGATCGTCAGAAGATACGGGTTCTTCGAACCACGTCACGCGATCTTCGGCTAATAGTTGTGCGAGATTGAGCGCCTGTTTGAAATCGAGCGCACCGTTCGCATCGACGAATAGTCCCGCATCTTCACCAATCGCTTCACGCGCCACATGCACACGATGCGGATCACGCGCCGGATCGCTGCCTACCTTGATTTTGACCCAGCGGCATCCGTCTTCATACACCCAGTGCGAAAGCTGCGAACGCATGGTGTCATCGGTGTACGTCGTGAAGCCGCCGCTGCCATAGAGCGGTACGCGATCGCGCACGAGGCCGAGCAGACCCACGAGCGGAATATCGAGCAGACGCGCTTTGACGTTCCATAATGCGCAGTCGATTGCGGAGATCGCCGTTGCCGCCGCGCCCGAATGACCGATGTTGCGCACGCTCCGCTGCATGCGTAGCCAAAGCCCGTTGATATTTCATGCGTCTTCGCCGATCAGCATGGGGCCGAGCGTCGCGTCGATCAGATGCACGACGCTCGCATCGCTATATAAGATATAGCCTAGAGCGGTCTTACCCGCCGCAACGATCTCGACGATCATGAGCGTGGTCGAGCGCCATGCGAACGTGCCATCGGCTTCGGGCTGATCGGTCGGAATGGTGTACACACGGGTGCGGATCGTCTCTATCGGCGCTTGATGCTTCGTCACGAGCATGGCGATGTTACTTGTCGCGATGGCCGGGTAACACCGCGCCAAGCACTTGCTTCGCCGTGTCGACAAGCATGTGGTTCTGGCCCGGGTCGTCCTTCATGATGGTGGTCGCGAAAGCCTTGGCAATGCTGATTAAGTCCACCGCTTGTGCTTGTCAGGTGTTATAGAGCGTACGTGCAAGGAGAAGGACAAACGACGATGAAGCAGCAGACGCTGGCGATGGCCGCGGATCAAGGTGCGGGGTTCGAGACTTGCCGCAAACGCACGCGACGCGACGAGTTGCTTGACACGATGAACACGATCGTTCCGTGGACCGAACTGTGTGCGGTAATCGAACCCTATTACCCGAAACACGGCAACGGTCGTCCGCCGATGGGTTGGGAGCGTATGCTGCGGATTCACTTCGT
>LFLF01000176.1 GCA_001184395.1 Candidatus Paraburkholderia calva
ACGAAGTGAATCCGCAGCATACGCTCCCAACCCATCGGCGGACGACCGTTGCCGTGTTTCGGGTAATAGGGTTCGATTACCGCACACAGTTCGGTCCACGGAACGATCGTGTTCATCGTGTCAAGCAACTCGTCGCGTCGCGTGCGCTTGCGGCAAGTCTCGAACCCCGCACCTTGATCCGCGGCCATCGCCAGCGTCTGCTGCTTCATCGTCGTTTGCCTTTCTCCTTGCACGTGCGCTCTATAACACCTAACAAGCACAAGCGGTGGACTTAATCAGCATTGCCTTAAGTGGCCTGTCTCCTCGTGCACCTGCGCCCTTTGCGCACAATGCGCGGAAATGTTTTGCTTGTGAGCGCGATAACCGGTGAATACGTAAAGTAGAAACCAAGCTTAACACTGCAATTTATCGATGCGTGGACGTTGGCCGATTAAGCCGATATAGCGCAGAGTTATACGTAATTACCCGAAGTTAATCGTAGCGGTTTGTTATCCGGTCGAAGCACATAGCACAATTGATGCCCAACAAAGCCAACCCATGCCCATGAAAATCGCCATTCTCGACGACTACCAGGACGCCGTTCGGAAACTGGATTGCTTCCATCTGCTCGACGATCAGGAGGTGAGAAGATATTCAATAACACGGTGCGCGGGCTGGACAGTTGGCTAGCAGACTGTCGGAAGTGGACGCGCTCGTGCTGATCCGCGAACGCACGCGCATCAGTTCGCAACTGCTCGACAAGCTGCCGAAGCTGCGCATGATCAAGACGGGCCGCGCGGGTGGCGGCCATATCGACATCGATGCCTGTACGGAAGGGGTATCGCCGTACTCGAAGGCACCGGATCGCCGTTCGTGCCGGCGGAACTCACGTGGGCGCTCATCATTGCGGCGCAGCGTCGCATTACGCAATACGTGGCGAATCTCAAGCAGGGCGCATGGCAGCAGTCGGGACTGAAGACCTCCGCATTGCCACCGAACTTCGGGCTGGGACAAGTGCTGCGCGGGCAGACGCTCGGCATCTGGGGCTACGGCAAGATCGGTCAACTGGTCGTGGGATACGGCAAAGCGTTCGGCATGAACGTGCTCGTGTATGGGCGCGAGCATTCGCAACAGGCCGCGCGTGAAGACGGCTTCACTGTCGTTAAAAATCGCTAGGCGTTGTTCGAATAGAGCGATGTGCTCAGCGTGCACTTGCGCCTGACCGACGAGACACGTGCCATCGTGAAACAGGACGATCTGATGCGGATGAAGCCCACCGCGAGTTCGTCAACACGAGCCGCATGGAGTTGATGGAGGACAACGCGCTGCACCACAACCGGCCGGGGATGGTTGCCATCGACGTGTACGAGAGCGAGTCGATTCCGCAAGGCTATGGCCTGTTGCACATGGAGAACGTGATCTGCACGCCGCACATCGGCTATGTGGAACGCGAGAGCTACGAGCTTTATTCCAGCGCGGCGTTCAACAACATTCTCGCCTTCGACGCGGACGATACCTCGAGCGTCTTCAACAAGGACGCGCTTCAGCACGTGCGGCGCCGCTGAGCTTTGTCGCGATGATCAGACCGTCAAGATATCGATCGACGGTTCGCAGCGTACCGGGAAATTCACCGACTTCGCGATGAAGCAGAAGCGATGCGCCTCTTCATGAAGGTGCTTCGCAGTTCCATATCGCCGCCCGCGCCGATGCTCACGCGCGGCCGTAACAGCACATCGACGAAGTGGCCATCGCCCTTCGCTTCTTCCTGCATGGTGCCGATGGTGTCGTCGATATACCCGTCACCACGATCCCGTTCGTCGCGCACAGGTGCAGATACCACAGCATGTGACACGACGACAGCGACGCGACGAACAGTTCCTCGGGATTGTGACGCGCGGCATCGCCGTGAAACGCGGGATCGCTCGATGCCTCGATCGACTGGCACGTTGTCGACCATGCCGCCATCGAGGACGGGACGGCCGTTGCGTCGCAGGATCGGCGTGAAGGGTGAAGTGGCCGACGATTCAGGATAAGATCGGCCAAATCCTCGATACGCGCGCACTCCTGCGTCCGCACGAATTCCGGATGAAAACCGAGCGTCTGCCCGAGTGTCGGATACAGCTTCTTGCGCACGTACTTTTCGATGTTGTACGCGACGATGCCGGCCGCCACGGCACTGCGCGCGCCGAGCCAGCGCGGCAGATGCGACAGGCCGATGCGAATCTCCGGCGCCGTTTGCAGCGCCGCGAAGCGCTCGGCGAAGATATCGAGCAGCGCCTGCCGGTAAATGCGGTAATGCGGAAACACCGATTGTCCGCGCAGCAGATTGCCCCAATAGGCGTTCTTCGTGTTGTCGCGCAGGACGTGGGCGTAGTAATCCATCACCCAGATCCATCACCCAGCGCGATTTGTTAGTAGTATAGAGTATGCAGGCCGTGGCCGCCGGAAATGGCCCGCGATGATGCGCAGCCTGAGATTCAGTTCGGGCTGGACGATGTCCCAGAAGCGGCGATTGCCGCCGCCGGTGAATACGACTTGGTCGAACATTTACTTGTTGATAAGCGCGTAAGTGGGGTGTGAGCGGCGAGCTCGTTCTGCGCGTCGCGCAGTTCGATATCGCCGAAGACGAGATTGCGGCCGCGTCGCTGCACGCGCGCCGTGACGAGCACGTCGCCGGATTCGACCGGGCGCATGAAGGTGGTGTTCTCAGCGAGACGGTGGTCATCGGGACGAAGCCGCCGAGCACGTGAGAGATGGCGACGACCATCGCGGTATCGGCGGCCGCCATCAAAACCTGTCCGCAAATGACACCGCCCGCGTGACGCAGATGCTCCGAGTATGGGAGGCGGAGCGTCACGGCGTCGTCGTCGATGGCCTCGGTGCGAGTTGCAGTTCGCGCACCCATGGGGCGAGGATGTCGTCGAGCAGGGCGCGGATGGCTTGGTGGTCCATTTTTCTGGTCTTTGGTTCATGGCTGGAGTGGAATGTACCACCATGATAGCGAGCCCGCGGTGGGTTTTCGTCTGCGCTCTTCCCGCTCGTCGCGCAAAATCTCAAAATTTATGCCGAAAGTTCTTGCGCGTTTCGAAAATGTCCCGCTAAAATTTCCAAAATTGTTTTGGGCGTTTTTCTAGTTTCTTGTTGGGGCGGTAGTTCTCTTTGTTGGGGCGTTAGCTCAGTTGGTAGAGCAGCGGACTCTTAATCCGTAGGTCGAGTGTTCGAGTCACTCACGCCCCACCACCGAATTTAGCTTTAGAGAATCAAGCACTTGCGAGCGATCGCGGTTCTTTTTTTGTCTATAGCCCGCGTGTGCAGGCGTCAAAAACTGGCCTTTGCCGGAAAACTGCCAGAACGGAAGAATCCAGACCAAGCGATCTCAACCTTTCGCATGGAGTCTGGAAATGATCTATAAGCCAACGCGGCGCCTACTGGCCGCGCTGAAGTGCGCCGACGCGGATCGGATACAAGCCCGTCTATCGTCCCGATCGTTCGACACTAAACAGCAGGCGCAGCAATGGGCTAGAAGGGTGGAGTCGGAGATGGACAGTGGGGTGTACGTCGATCGCACTGAAGCCGAACGAACGACGCTCCGTGAAGCGTTGGAGCGTTACCGGCGCGAAATCGTCCCCGAGAAGCGCCGCCCCTATCAAGAAAATCGGCGCATCCAACGCTGGATCGATAACCACCTGTCGCATCAAACTCTAGCCAACTTGCGCGGCGCAGATTTCGCGAAGTATCGAGACGAACGCAGGGCAGTAGGGCGCGTAGAAAACACGTGGAACTGACGCCCGTTGCCCGCGACCTGCCGCCGGAAGTGCGCCGCCTGCTCGTTTCCGCCGATGCGTTGTGTCCGCTCGCGCGCGGCGAGGCGGGCATGCTGTCGCTCGCGTTCGTCTCCACAGCCGATTACGGTCTGCTGCCCGCGCTGCTGCGTAAGTTCGGCGCGCGCTATCCCGGCGTGCGGCTGCAACTGACCGAAGCCACCAGCGACGTGCAGACCGAGGAACTCGTGGCCGGGCGCATCGACGTGGGCCTCGTCATCCCGTCCTTGCCGCCGCGACACGCGATATCGCTGTCGTATCTGCCGGTCGCGCGCGAGCCACTCGTGATCGCGAGGTCGGAAGAGCAGTCCCGGCAATTGGGACAGGACGCAAGCGCACCGGTCGATCTGCGCGACCTGGCCGCCGCGCCGCTGGTCGTCTTCCCGAGACGTCTCGCCCCCGGTTTGTATTACATCGCTATGGGTTGCTATGGCGCGGCCGGACTCACGCCTCGCATCGGGCAGGAGGCGATCCAGATGCAGACCATCGTGAACCTCGTGTCCGCCGGCATGGGCGCCGCGCTCGTGCCGGAGTCGCTGCGTCATCTGCGGTGCACGAGCGTGGTGTATCGTCCTTTGCTCGGCGCGGGACTGTCCGTCGAAACGGGGCTGGTGTGGCGCTGCGCGGAAGTCAGCCCGGCGCTGGCCGGTTTCATCGAAATCGTGCGTTCGCGGCCCGCTGCGCTGAGTGCTTTATGATTCGCCCTGAAGTCGCTTCGCTCAATTACACACGATGCTCACTCATTCCAATTTCGATCCCGTCGCGATCCACCTCGGACCGCTCGCCGTGCGCTGGTACGGCCTCATGTATCTGGTTGCGTTCATTTCCGCCATCATCATCGGCCGGCTGCGCTTGCGGCTGCCTTACGTCGCGGGGCAGGGCTGGACCGCGAAAGATATCGACGACATGCTGTTCTACGGCGTGCTCGGCACGATTCTCGGCGGCCGTGTCGGCTATGTGTTGTTTTACAAGGCGAGTTTCTACGCCGCGCATCCGTTGGACATCTTCAAGGTCTGGGAAGGCGGCATGTCGTTCCATGGCGGCTTTCTCGGCGTGACGCTTGCGATGGTGATCTTCGCGTATCAGCGCAAGCGCACATGGCTGCAGGTGACGGATTTCGTCGCGCCGATGGTGCCGCTAGGCCTGGCGGCTGGTCGTCTGGGCAACTTCATCAACGGCGAGCTGTGGGGCCGCGTGACGAATCCCGACGCGCTCTGGGCCATGCTGTTCCAGAATTCGACCAATGACGACGCCGTGTGGCTCACGAAGAATCCCGATCTTAGCGCCAAGTGGCATCTGATGGAGATTTTCGACCGCTATCACATGCTGCCGCGACATCCGTCGCAGTTGTACGAGATCACGCTGGAAGGGCTCGTGCTGTTCATCGTGATCTGGACGTTCGCGCGCAAGCAGCATCCGGTCGGTGCAATCTCTGCGCTGTTCCTGATGGGCTACGGCCTCGCGCGCTTCACGGTGGAGTTCGCGCGCGAGCCGGATGACTATCTCGGTCTGCTGACCTTCGGCTTGTCGATGGGCCAGTGGTTCTCGCTGCCGATGATCATCGCGGGCATTCTGATGATGGTCTGGGCGTACAAGCGCAATCTGCGCCTGCCGTCCGAGCCCGCGCAAGTGCCCTGAGCTGCTCAACGCCCCATTTGCACGGAGCCGTTCGCATCGACCGTGACGGTCGTCGTGCCGGTTTCCATCGCGATGGGCGCGGCCATCTTTGCATCGGCGCTTATTGCGGGTAACTGATCATCATGACGGGGCGCGGCTGCATGCCGCCGCGCCCCAAGTTCACTTCCCGGATCGTGAAATTGCTGTAGTCGAAGGCCTGCGCAGCGGTCTGCGCCTGCTTGCGGAACGGGTCGATGGCCTGCGTGACGAGCTTCTGCTCCGCATTGTGCTGGGTTTCCGGCGACAGCGAGAACGCGACGCTGCCCACCTGCATCGACGAACTCATACGGCCTGCGAGCTTCGACGCCGCCGTGAAGTCATGCAACGACACGGCGGGATTGGTGGCAACGTGCCGCGCGAACAATGTGACCCTGCAGGTGGCACAAAACGTCGGCCGCGCAGGCGGCGGCGTCATTAGTCAGTCAGCGCAAACGCAAATGCATTGAGCAGGTGTTTGGTTGGAGCAAGACAGTCGGGAGGATTCGGCAGGCGATGTATCGAGGACTGAAGCGTGTCGACCAACTCTTTCTGCTAACCCAGGCAGCTTACAACCTGACGCGCATGGGAACGCTGGCCGCTCGGGCGGCATGAGAGCGAACGTCGAAAAGAATGCGACATTAGCAGCACCTGAATCAACGAAGTCCGGCGTCAAATTAGTTGGGTCTGAACGTCGCGTTGGCTCTTTCGAATGAGTAGGCGCACATTCAAAAAGACTATTTCAACAGCCTACTAGGGCAATCGGACGTCCTTCCACGAGATACGACCTGTTTCCCTCAACTATCTGCGTGAAGCCGTGCAGGCATCCATCGGCTTAGACCAATGGACACGACACCAGATCGCCGAAACGAGCCACAGCCTTTCCCATGAGTTTCGCCTGCTTGGCAGCCGTGACAACCGAGCCACCATGAGTGGTTGGATTGCCTAGGACAATCACGCGACGAGCTCCTCCAACCACGGAATTCCCGTTTTTATCGACGTTTCGTTTGTTCTTATCTTCCCAGTAGGCGGGGTTTGCATTGATATGCGTAATCAGTAAGCCAGAATGTTTTCATTTTAAGGCAATGCTGATTAAGTCCACCGCTTGTGCTTGTCAGGTATGCTTGTCAGGTGTTATAGAGCGCACGTGCAAGGAGAAAGGCAAACGACGATGAAGCAGCAGACGCTGGCGATGGCCGCGGATCAAGGTGCGGGGTTCGAGATTTGCCGCAAACGCACGCGACGCGA
>LFLF01000177.1 GCA_001184395.1 Candidatus Paraburkholderia calva
CGCGTCGCGTGCGTTTGCGGCAAGTCTCGAACCCCGCACCTTGATCCGCGGCCATCGCCAGCGTCTGCTGCTTCATCGTCGTTTGCCTTTCTCCTTGCACGTGCGCTCTATAACACCTGACAAGCACAAGCGGTGGACTTAATCAGCGTTGCCTTAGTCGCCTGGTTGGGGAGTTACTCGCGGCATGAGTGCCGTCGGCGCTTAATAGGATTATTCAGGGCCGACTAAGTAGCCGAGTCGCGAAGGCAAGCAAAAGGCGCGGCGGAATTGATCCCTGCCGCGCCTTTTGCGGTATAAGATGTAGATGTTCGGTATCAGCCCTTGGACGGCTCAATTAACGTGGCCAGCTTGCGAATTCGCGGTGCCATGACAAGGAGAAGCACGACGCCCATCCCGGAATGGATGTGGTGGGCCTTATCCATGGGCTCGGCGTAATCTTGTCCACGTCCCCATGTGGCAAAAACGAATTGTTTTCATTCGAGGGGCCGCAGTTCTCGTTCGACTGAAAGGATTAAAGGCGATGAATTCAGACGATCAGTAGGGAGTGTTCCGGGCGGAGAGCCTTATCTGGCAAGCGTTTCGGGGATTGAATCAGATACAACCAGACGGTTGATAATGGGCGGGGTGGCGGAGGCGGTGAGATTCGAACTCACGGAAGGATCACTCCTTCGCCGGTTTTCAAGACCGGTGCCTTAAACCGCTCGGCCACACCTCCAGCAAGGCACGTATTGTAGCGCAAGTCGTTCGCGCCGGGCAGGCTCTAGCCTTCGAGCGATTGGGTCGCTTTCAGGCCGGAAAAAGCCGCATCCACAGGAGCGCGACGATGATCGTCCCGAGCCCGCCAATCAGCACCGCCGGCACCGTGCCGAACAGACCCGCCATCATTCCCGATTCGAATTCGCCGAGCTGGTTCGATGTCCCGATGAACAGCGAATTGATCGCGCCCGCGCGTCCGCGCATGTCGTCGGGCGTCTGCAACTGCACGAGCGATGTGCGCACGACACGCTGATCACATCCAACGCGCCGAGCGCCGCGAGTGCGACCAGCGACAGCACGATATTGCGCGACAGCCCGAACCCGGTCGTCGCGATGCCGAACGCGATCACGCCCCGAACAGCGTCGTGCCCGCGCGCCGCCGCAGCGGAAAATGCGCGAGCACGATCGATCCGGTCAGCGCCCCGACGGCCGGCGCCGCGCGCAGCACGCCGAGGCCCCACGGCCCGGTATGCAGAATGTCGCGCGCGTAGACAGGCAGCAGCACCGTCGCCCCGCCGAGTAGTACCGCGAACAGATCGAGCGACAGCGCGCCGAGAATCACCAGCTTGCTCCTGATGAACGCGATGCCCGAAAACAACGCCTCGAAGGACAAGGGCGCGCGCATGCGCACAGGTTCGTCGATTTTGATTGCGGCGACGCGAACGCGGCGGCGAGAAACGCGAGTGTCACCGCGCAGCGCAGTACACCGTGAGCGCGCCGAGCCCGTAGAGCAGGCCGCCCAGCGCCGGGCCGAGGATCATCGCGGTCTGGTTGGCCGAGGTCGACCACGCCGTCGCCTGCCGCAACTGCGAGCGCGGCACGAGGTTGGGCAGGAGCGCCGCCATCGACGGCGATTCGAACGCGCGGGCCGCGCCGGCGACCGCGAAGATCAGCGTGGCATCGCTCCAGCCGTGCCACGCGCCGATGCACAGACATAACGCGCCCACACCTTCGATCGCCTGGCAGATGTAGGCGATCGCGCGCCGGTCGTAACGGTCCGCCACGTGGCCAACGACCAGCGTCAGCAGGAACTGCGCGAGGCCGACGAAACCGAGCGCCTAGGCGCTATGCGTGATCGAATAGACCTGCCAGCCGATCGCGCCCGACGACATCACGCGCGCACCCCAGAACAGCGCAAACGGGCGATGCCGCATCACGGATGCCCGACACCACGGACGGCGCGCTCACCGGGTGGCATCCTTCAGAAACAGCTCCTGCAAGTCGTTGAGAAAGCGCTGGCCGAGTTCGGTCGGCGCAATGCGCTCGTAATCGCGCGTGATGAGGCCGCGTTTTTCCGCTTCGACGAGCGTGGGTTCGATCGCGGACAGCGACAGGCCCGTGCGTTCGACGAACGCATGTACCGGAAAGCCTTCCACGAGGCGCAAGGTATTCAGCATGAATTCGAAGGGTAGATCGTTGGGTCCGACGTCGCGTTCTTCCTGAATCGGGCTCGCGTCGGGCGAAAGCGCCTGATCCATATACGTCGCCGGATGCTTGTAGCGGGCCTGGCGCAGGATCTTCTGCGGAAAAGACAGCTTCGTATGCGCGCCCGCGCCGATGCCGAGGTAGTCGCCGAAGCGCCAATAGTTCAGGTTGTGACGGCTTCTGCGATGCGGCTTCGCATACGCCGACACTTCGTAGCGCTCGTAGCCCGCATCGCGCGTGCGCTCATAGATCCACTCCTGCATGTCCGCGCTGGCGTCGTCGTCGGGCAGCGCCGGCGGATACTTCGCGAACAGCGTGTTCGGTTCCATCGTCAGGTGATAGAGCGACAAATGCGGCGGCGCGAAGGCGATCACGGTCTCGATGTCATACCGGCACTCGTCGAGCGATTGCCGCGGCAGCGCGAACATCAGGTCGAGATTGAAAATGTCGAAGTACGGCGCGGCGATCTCCACCGCGCGGCGCGCCTGAGCGGCATCGTGAATGCGGCCGAGCGCCTTCAGATGCGCCTCGTTGAAACTCTGAATGCCGATCGACAGGCGATTCACACCGCTCGCGCGAAACGACGCGAACTTGGCGGCTTCGAACGTGCCGGGATTGGCTTCGAGCGTGATTTCGGCATCGGCGTCGATGGGCAGCAGCGCGCGCGCATCCGACAACAGGCGGTCGAGCCCTCGCGCCGACAACAACGATGGCGTGCCGCCACCGATGAAAATCGTATGCACCTGACGGCCCCACACGAGCGGCAGCGCGCGCTCGAGATCGGCGCGTAAGGCATTGAGATATCGTTCTTCGGGAAAGACGTCGTCCTTCGCTTCATGTGAGTTGAAGTCGCAATACGGACACTTGCGCGCACACCACGGAAAATGCACGTACAGCGAGAGCGGTGGCAACGACGTCAGCCGGATGCTGCCCGGCAACGTGAACGCCTGTACGACGTTGATGCTCTTCGGTCCCGCGCTCACGCAAGTTCCTTCAGACGTTGCAGCAGATCGCGCAACGCGAGCGCGCGATGGCTCAGCGCATTCTTGTGCGCCGGATCGAGTTCGGCGGCGGTGGCGTTGAGCGGCGGCAGGAAGAAGTACGGATCGTAGCCGAAGCCGTTGTCGCCGCGCGGCGTATCGAGCACTTCGCCATGCCAGCGGCCTTCGCAAATGAGCGGTTCGGGATCGTCCGTGTGCCGCACGAGCACGAGCACACAGAAGTAGTACGCGCGGCGATCCGTTTCGTTCGCCAGCTCGGCGACCAGGCGCGAGTTGTTCGCGGCAGCGCTCTTTGCGCCACCGTTCAGCGATGCGTAGCGCGCCGAATACACGCCCGGCGCGCCGTTCAACGCGCGCACGCACAGGCCGGAATCGTCGGCAAGCGCGGGCAGCTTCGTGAGCACCGACACATGCCGTGCCTTCGCCAGTGAGTTCTCGACGAAGGTCGGATGCGGCTCGGGCGCCTCGGGCACGCCGAGTTCGCCCTGCGCGATCAGCTCGATTCCCGCCGCATCCAGCAGCGACGCGAACTCGCGCAGCTTGCCCGCATTGTTCGATGCGAGCACCACGCGGCCCAGACCATTGACGTCAGACACCTTGAATCCCCAGCGCTTCCTTCTGCTTCATGATGAGCGCCTTGATGCCGCTGTCGGCGCGCGCGATCAGTTCGTTCATCTCTTCGCGCGAGAACGGTGCGCCTTCCGCCGTGCCTTGCACTTCGACGAAACCGCCCGCGCCGGTCATCACCACGTTCATGTCCGTATCGCACTGCGAGTCTTCGTCGTAGTCGAGATCGAGCACCGGCGAGCCTGCGAAGACACCGACCGAAATTGCGGCGACGAAATCCTTCACCGGCGATTTGGCGAGCTTACCCGCCGCCAGCAGCTTGCCCACCGCATCGTGCGCGGCGACGAACGCACCGGTGATGCTCGCGGTGCGCGTGCCGCCATCGGCCTGGATCACGTCGCAGTCGATATGCAGCGTGCGCGCGCCGAGCGCGTTCAGATCGAACACGGAGCGCAGCGCGCGGCCGATCAGGCGCTGGATCTCCTGCGTGCGGCCCGTCTGCTTGCCGCGCGCGGCTTCGCGGTCGCTGCGCGTGTGCGTCGCGCGCGGCAGCATGCCGTATTCGGCGGTGAGCCAGCCTTGCTCGCGGCCGCGCAGAAACTCCGGCACGCGCTCGGCGATGCTCGCCATGCAGATCACCTTGGTATCACCGAATTCGACGAGCACCGAGCCTTCCGCGTGCTTCGTGTAATGCCGCGTGATGCGCACGTCGCGTAATTGATTCGCGCGGCGTCCGCTCGGTCGCGGGGGAGACGGCTTGAGCAGGGGAAAGTCGGTCATGGGATGGAGAGTGGAGTGGAAGACGCGCGAACATGCGCCGAATGCCGGATTTTATCGTCAAACACCCGCCGGCGTTGCGCGCACGTCACGCCCGCGCTCGTGCGATCCGAGCGTGACTGTCAGTAAAAATGGGATAATGCATGTTCCCCGCCCGGCGGCTCCATGCGTGCCAATCCCAGTGCACTCATTCGCGCCGGGCGTTTTCGTTGAACCGGCCTTCGCAACGAAGGCGCACATCGCGAGACGTACTATGATCTACAGCATGACAGGCTATGCCAGCGTGACGCGTGAAGTCGTCGCCCAGGCTACCGTGCTCAATGGTGCGCCGGGTTCGAGCATCGGCGTGTCGGTCGAACTGCGCACAGTGAATTCGCGCTTTCTCGACCTGAATTTCCGCATGCCAGAAGACGTGCGCGCAACCGAGCCGCAATTGCGCGAAATGCTGATGTCGAAGCTCTCGCGCGGCAAGGGGGATATCCGCATCAACTTGAACCGCGTCGAGCAGACTGCCAACGCGGGCGCGCTGAATCGCGAGGCCCTCACCCAACTGGCCGCGCTGGAACGCTCGGTGCTGGATATTTTTCCCGACGCGGAACGCATGCGGACCGGCGAAATTTTGCGCTGGCCCGGTGTGTTGAGCGAAAGCTCGGTATCGCCGGACACGCTGCGCGAAGCGGTGCTCGCGTGCGGCAAGCAGGCCATCGCCGATCTCATCGACGTGCGAGCGCGCGAAGGCGCTGCGCTCGGCAACGTGCTGATCAACAACGTGACGGAAATGGAAGCGATCGTCGCACGCATCACACCGCTGGTGCCGGAACTGATCGCCAAGCATCAGCAGAAGATCGTCGAGCGCCTGCAGGACGCGCTGGGCATCGCGACGGGGGAAGGCGCGGGCACGGCGAGCGTGCCGCGCGAGAAACTCGCCGAGCACATCCGTCAGGAAGTGACGATGTACGGTATCCGTATCGACATCGCCGAAGAATTGCAGCGGCTCACCGCGCATCTGAACGAAACGCGCCACGTACTGCAAAAGGGCGGCAAGGTCGGCAAGCGTCTCGACTTCATGATGCAGGAACTCAACCGCGAAGCGAACACGCTCGGCTCGAAGGCCGCCGCGAAGGAACTCGCCGACGCGTCGATGACGCTCAAGCTGCTCATCGAGCAGATGCGCGAGCAAGTACAGAATCTGGAGTAAAGCAATATCATGCCGAACACGACACATCGCTCGCATAGCCACTATACGGGCATATATCCCGGCAACCTGTTCATGGTGGTGGCGCCCTCGGGCGCGGGCAAATCCACCCTCGTGAACGCGCTTCTGGCCGAAGACGAATCGATCCGCCTGTCGGTCTCCTACACGACGCGCGATCCGCGGCCGAAGGAAACCAACGGCGTGCAGTATCACTTCGTCTCGGTCGAGGAATTCATGGAGCGTCATAAGCAGGGCGAATTCCTCGAAAGCGCCGAAGTGCACGGCAATTACTACGCGACCTCGAAGCTGTGGATCGAGGACCAGATGAAGATGGGCCACGACGTGCTGCTCGAAATAGACTGGCAGGGCTCGCAGCAGGTCAAAAAGCAGTTCCGCAATGCGGTGGAGATTTTCATCCTGCCGCCGTCACTGGATGCGCTGGAGGATCGCCTCAAGAAACGCGGCCAGGATTCCGAAAAGGTAATCGTGCGCCGGCTGCTCGCGGCGGGGAGCGAGATGGCGCATGTATCGGAGGCGGAGTACGTGGTGATCAACGAGAATTTCGATCGCGTGCTCACCGAACTGCGCTGTCTGGTGACTGCCACACGCCTGCGCTTCACCTCGCAATACGCGCGCAAGACGCAGCTTTTCGTGGACCTCGGCATCCACTCCACGCCGCAGCAATGAAGCAAAGCAGTGGCTGGGTCGTATCGGTCACGTAAGGTAGGTAGAATAAAATACACATTATTGAGATTTTACTAAATCTATGACAACCGATTCTCGGTTTGACCGTTATACGATCATCGCCTTGATGAGGGATAAGATTCGTGACCAAAATGGATGAAGCGCCGCGCAAGCGAATGCGAGCCGGA
>LFLF01000178.1 GCA_001184395.1 Candidatus Paraburkholderia calva
CCCCGCACCTTGATCCGCGGCCATCGCCAGCGTCTGCTGCTTCATCGTCGTTTGCCTTTCTCCTTGCACGTGCGCTCTATAACACCTGACAAGCACAAGCGGTGGACTTAATCAGCGTTGCCTTAAACTCGGCCTACAGGACCTCCGCCAGCCGCCTCCTCTCACTGCGCTGCATGAAGTAGTTCGCGGCAATCACCCCGGCCATCACCAGCGCGATGAACAAGGTCGCCAGCGCATTCATCTCCGGATTCAGCCCGAGCCGCACGCGTGAGAACACGACGGCAGCGTCGTCGAACCGGGACCCGACAGGAACGCCGAGAGCACGAGATCGTCGATCGACAGCGTAAACGACAGCAGCCAGCCCGCCACGCGCGCCTGCGAGATCAGCGGCAGCGTGATCGTGAAGAAGACACGAAGCGGCGTGGTGCCGAGGTCCAGCGCCACCTCTTCCAGCGACGGATTCAGCTCCCGCACGCGCAATTCCACGATGATCGCCACATAGGAAATGCACAGCATGACGTGGCCGATGAAGATCGTGAACATGCCGCGTCCCGCCGGCCAGCCGGTCAGCTTCGCCATTTCGACGAACAACAGCAGCAGCGAAATGCCCTGAATGACTTCGGGAATCACGAGCGGCGCGTTGATCATGCCCGTGTAGAGCGTAAAGCCCCAGAAGCGTCCCATGCGCGCGAGCACGAAGCCCGCCCACGAACCGATCACCACCGACGCGCACGCCGTCAGGAACGCGATGCGCAAGGACAGCCATGCGGCGTTGATGAGTTCGTCATCCGACCACAGCGTGCGATACCACTTGAGCGAGAACGAGGTCCACACGGTCACGAGATTCGACTCGTTGAACGAATAGATGATGAGACTCAGGATCGGGATATACAGAAACGCGAACCCGATGCCGAGCGCGGTGATCTGCAACGGACAGCTCGGCTTGATCATCGCTTTTCCTCCAGTTGTTTAGCCTGGAAGTGCTGGAAAAGCGCCATCGGCACGAGCAGCAGCAGAACCATCGCGCAGGTAACGGCGGAGGCCATCGGCCAGTCGGCGTTATCGAAGAACTCGTTCCACATGACGCGGCCGATCATCAGCGTATCCGCGCCGCCGAGCAGTTCGGGAATCACGTACTCGCCGACCGCCGGAATGAACACCAGCAGACAGCCCGCGATGATGCCGTTCTTCGACAGTGGCAGCGTGATCTGCACGAACACCTTCCACGGTTTCGCGCCGAGATCGTAGGCGGCTTCGAGCAGCGTGAGATCCATCTTCACGAGATGCGCGTACAGTGGCATGACGAGAAACGGCAGATACGAGTACACCATGCCGATATACACCGCGATATTCGTGTGATACAGCTCGATGGGCGAATGGATCAGCCCGATCGACATGAGGAAGTTATTCAGCAAGCCGTTGTTCTTGAGAATGCCGATCCATGCATAGACACGAATCAGGAACGACGTCCAGAACGGCAGCATCACGGCCATCAGCAGCAGATTGCGCGTGGCCGGATTCGAGCGCACGATGTAATACGCCATCGGATAGCCGATCAGCAGACACAGCACCGTCGATACCACCGCGACCAGCAGCGAATTCAGATAGGTCGCGAAGTAGAGATTATCCTGCACGAGAAACGCGTAGTGCGAGAAAGCGAGTGCGATGTTCATCACGCCCTCCTTCATCGCCACGGGTTCCGTGTACGGCAGAATACCGAGCTGACTGTCCGCGATGCTGATCTTCACGACCAGCAGGAACGGCACGAAAAAGAGCAGCAGCAGCCATAGTACGGCCCACCGATGACGAGCGTCCTGCCGCCGATACCGAAGCGCCTGAGCAAATTCATCATGAAATCAGCACCACGCCGGCCGATGCGCTCCAGCGCACGTACACTTCGTCGCCGAAGGTAGGCGAATCGATTTCGCCGATCGCGAGGCTCGACAGATTCGCGACCACTACCTTGCCACTATCGAGTGTCACGTGGTAGAGCGTATAGCCGCCCATGTACGCGATATTGGTAATCTTGCCGCGTCCCCAGTTGTACGAGCCTTCGGGCGGCTTGCGCATGAGCGCGCGATACAACTCGGGACGCACGGAGATGATCACCGGCATGCCGAGCGGCCAGGTGATGCCGTGATTCACATACAGACGCACGGGCAAGTCGGCCGCTTCCACGAAGATATGATCCGGTTCGTCTTCCACCACGCGCCCGTAGAACAGATAGATTGGTCGAGCCGATGAACGACGCCGAGAAGCGGCTGTTAGGATACTCATACACCTGATGCGGTGAGCCGAGCTGCACGATCTGGCCCTCGCTCATCACGGCGAGGCGGTTCGCCATGGTCATCGCTTCTTCCTGATCGTGCGTGACCATGATGCAGGTGACGCCGACCTGATCGAGAATGTTGACCAGTTGGATCTGCGTGCGCTGGCGAATCTGCTTGTCGAGCGCGGACATCGGCTCGTCGAGCAACAAGAGCTTGGGACGTTTGACGAGGCGGCGCGCGAGCGCCACGCGCTGCTGCTGTCCGCCCGACAACTGATGTGGCTTGCGCTTGGCGAACTTCGCCATCTGCACGAGTTGCAGCGCGTTGTTGACGAGATCGGTCAGCTCGCTCCCCTTCACGCCCTCCTGCTTCAGCCCGAATGCCACGTTCGATTCCACCGTCATGTGCGGAAACAGCGCGTAGGACTGGAACATCATGTTCACCGGCCGGTTGTACGGTGGCAGTTGCGCGAGGTCTTCGCCGTCGATCAGGATCTGGCCTTCGGTCACGGATTCGAGCCCCACCAGCATGCGCAGCAAGGTGGACTTGCCGCAGCCGGAACTGCCGAGCAGCGCGAACAGCTCGCCCTTCTTCACCGACAGATTGACGCCGCGCACAGCCGTCGTTTCGCCGAATTTCTTCACGACGTTGACGATCTGCACGAAGCTGTCGTCTGGGTTCGCGCCGGATGGAAAGCCGTTCGGCTCCTGACGGCCGTTATTCGGGATATTGGGCGTGGGTGGATTGGGAGCTGCCTTCGATGCGCTCGACTGCTCACTCATGATTGCCTGTTCGACTCCTGCATGGAGGAATGCATATGTGCGACCCGCGATGCTCGCACGGGTCACGAACAAAGCCCCCGGAATTCCGAGGGCTCAGGTCACTTCTTACGTTACTAGACCGAGATTATCCGGCTTTTTTCAGTTCAGCGGCCGGATTTGAACTCGGTCCACAGCCGCGTCTGCAGACGCTGGATTTCCGGCGGCAGCGGCTTCAGCAGGAACATGGTCTTGATGACGTCCTGCGGCGGGTAGACAGCCGGGGCGTTGGCGACGTCCTTGTCCACGTACTTGCGCGCTTCGGTGTTCGCACTCGGATAGTACACGGAATTGGTGATCGCGGCGTGGACCTGCGGCGTCTCGATGTAGTTGATCCACTGCAACGCGGCGTCCTTGTTCTTCGCGTCCTTCGGAATGGCCATCACGTCGAACCAGATCGGCGCACCGCTCTTCGGAATGTAGTAGTCGATCTTATACGGTTTTTTCGCTTCCAACGCACGATGCTTGGCGATCACCACGTCGCCCGACCAACCGTACGTGAAACAGATGTCGCCGCCGACCATGTCGTTGATATAGCCCGACGAGTTGAACTGCGTGATGTACGGGCGGATCTTCTTGAGCATCGCCAGCGCTTCGCGATATTCGGCCGGATTCGTGCTCATCGGATCCTTGCCGATGTAGTGCAGCGCCGCCGCGAACATCTGATCCGGCCTGTCCAGCACGGACACGCCGCAGGCCTTCAGCTTCTTGATGTTCTCCGGCTTGAAGAGGATGTCCCAGTCGTTGAGCGTGACGTCGTCGCCGAGGATCTTCTTCGCCTTGTCGACGTTGTAGCCGAGACCGGTAGTGCCATAGGCCCAGGGCACCACGTATTTATTGTCGGGGGCCGCGTCCGCGACCAGCTTCATCAGATCGGGATCGAGATACTTGAGGTTGGGAAGCTTCGACTTGTCGAGTGGCGCGAAAATGCCAGCGGTAATCTGCTTGCCCGCGTAGTTGCTGGTCGGCACGACGATGTCATAGCCCGAATTGCCGGTGAGCAGCTTGGCCTGCAGCGTGTCGTCACTGTCATAGTTGTCGTACTTGACCTTGATACCGGTCTGCTTCTCGAAGTTGGGGATCGTGTCCTTGGCGATGTAGTCCGACCAGTTGTACACGTTGAGCTGCTTGTCCGCCGCCGATGCCGCGAGCGGAACCAGCGGCGCGGCACATGCCAGGGCGGCCGCGAATTTGGTCAGCTTCGCCACGGGGGTTGCCAGTTTCTCGTTCATCTCGATTCTCCCTTGTTCCGACTTTTTTACGGCGTGGTGCCACAGGCCGCCATCTCGACGGACGGCCCGCAACCCCATCAAAAACCCGAAAACTACCATTAATCCGGGCACGACAAAAAATAATGCACCGCATGTCGCACAAAATGCACATGGCCTGGGCGTCAGCCGCCGGAAGTCTTGTGGCGTGCGGCGCGATGGCGGAGCGCATCGTCTGGGAAAGGTCCACCCGTGCGCATGCGTCCACGTAAAGAGCGCGGCATTTTAGCCTCTAACTCGCGATATCGGGACCCAATAAAACTACACTCGTCAAACGGACACGACACCGTGACGGCCCTTTGTAATGTCATTATTCGTTAAGGGCTTTCCGTGCCGTGAGTCGAGCGTTATTGCATATCTCGCACATCTCGCGCGTCTTGCAAGACGACACACGATCACCGAGTACAGGTGATTAAAGTAAAGGCCCAAGCTTACGAATAGCCAGCGGAACACGCGTTGCTAGCCATTTCGTCGTTGCGGCGCGCACTCCTCCGATGCCGCGCCGCATCCACAAACCGGCAACGCGCGCTTGCGAGTGGCCATCTACACGTGGCGTGCCGCTGCCGTTGCCTCGCTATCGAAGCCGTCCGCTGCCTGAACACCAATCCGGCCGCGCTCGCTCAACTGTCCACCGCCAAGCCCGATGCGTCAGCTCTGCCCGAGCGGCGCGGCGAACTGCCGCGTGCGCCCCGCGGACGCTGGTACTCCTTCGCGGGCGCCGGCGCGCTGGTCGCGGTCGGCTACATGAATGCCCGCAACTGGGCGGCCGCTCTCGGCGGCGGCGCGTGCTACGGCTATCAGTTGCTATCGGTGGTGCTGCTCGCGAGCCTGATGGGCACGCATGGGGGTCGTCACCGGCCGCGATCTCGCGCAACTATGTCGCGAGCGTTACAGCCGCCGCATGACGCTGCTCCTGTGGATCGCCTGCGATGTGGCCGAAGTGGTCGGCAACGCGGTGGCCTTGCAGATGCTGTTCGGCGTTTCGCTGGCGACGGGCGTGCTCCTGTCCGCGGTCGGGACCTTCGCCATGCTCGCGCTGCAACGCGTGGTGACCTTGCTGATCCTGTTCGTCGGCTTTTGCTTCGTCGTGGAACTGGCGCTCGCGCGCCCGGTATGGAGCGATGCCTTCGCCGGCTTCATGCCGCCACGCGCCCTGCTGCGCTATGCCGGCATGCTGTGGCTGGCGGCGGGCATCCTCGGCGCGATGGTCATGCCGCACAACCTCTATCTCCATTCATCGCTGGTGAAAAACCACGTCCCGACGCGCGACGACGACACCATTGGCGAAGCGCTGCGCGGCGTAAACATCGACACGTTCGCCTCGCTCGGGCTGGCGTTCATCGTGAACGCGTCACTGCTGGTGGTCGCGGCGGCGGTGTTTCATGCGGGCGGTTACACCCAGGTCGACGATCTCGCCGACGCGCACCGTCTGATCGCGCTACTCTTCGAGAGCCACTGGGTGGGCATCGCGTTCGCGGCAGCCCTGCTCGCGGGCAGCCTGAACGCGACGGTGACCGGCACGCTCGCGGGCCAAGCGGTGATGGAAGGTTTCTTGCGCCTCAAGATGGCGCGCTGGGCCCGTGCGCTGTTGACGCGTGCGCTCGCCGCGGTCGCAAGCTTCGGGCAGCACGGTTCGAATGCGCTGCTCGTGGCGACTCAGGTCATGCTGAGCCTGCAATTGCCGCTCTCGGTGATTCCGCTGGTGCGCTTCGCCTCCGATGCGCGCCTAATGGGCCGCTGGCGCGTCGCGCGCGTGCCGCTCGCGCTGGCGTGATCGTCACGCTGAATGCGACCTTGCCGTAGCAGGCTTTCGTTTCCGGTTGAGATGGCCGTCGATCGAACGGGAGCAGGCACTCGGATTGCTGAATTCTTTCGATTGCCTAACCAACCCTGACCGACCTATAGCAGACCATCACGCGTTTTCTGCCAGACGACGCGTGATGGTCCATGACCTACACGCTCGCATCCGCGCGCGGGGGCTCGAAAGCGCTTGCGCCGGTCTCGTCGCGCGTCGTTTGGGTGAACCACAGGACGCTAACTAGCCGATCCTGAACAATTCCTAAAGCTTTATCCCACCAAGCACTCCAGCCCAAACCATGTTGAGCGAATTGCAGGAAGCAGGCATATTAACGCTTAAATCCTGCATTTTTCGACGAGGTGCGGATG
>LFLF01000018.1 GCA_001184395.1 Candidatus Paraburkholderia calva
CCGACGTTTTCCCGCGAGCCAAGCCGACCAGCGGATGCTTCAAGTTGATCTGTTCTCGAGCGGTTGACGGAAGAAATCTTCCTCGGTCACGGGCGTCTTCGGACCCATCCGCACCTCGTCGAAAAATGCAGGATTTAAGCGTTAATATGCCTGCTTCCTGCAATTCGCTCAACATGGTTTGGGCTGGAGTGCTTGGTGGGATAAAGCTTTAGGAATTGTTCAGGATCGGCTACGTAGTCGTGGGAGACTCAGGAAGCTCTGCCCGTCTTGCTTTTCCGAATGCGCGATCTGTCGCCATGAACCGCTCCAGCATTGGCACGATCAGGCGAACGGATCGGCGGCCGGTTGGCCGGTTTCACAGGCAAGCGCCTCGGCATAGGCGGTCAGATCGCGATGGAGGCGAGCGGGCAGCTCCAGCGTGACCTTCACGGGCTTGTCGTCGGCGATCGGTCCGAGCTTCAGCTTGGTCATGGCTTTTCTCCATAGGCTTCCAATACAAGCTCGCGAATTACAACAAGCACCCGAACCGGGAAACCAGGGCGGATGGTCAGCGTCGGCGCGATGTCGAGCTGGCGGCCGACCGCCTGCCGGCCGACCTGGCTCACGCTATCGGAAGCGCCCTGCCGGATGACGCGAGCGAGGTCGCTCTCGTCACCCGAAGAGCCGGCCTGTGATCCGATGCTCAGCAACGTGAACAGGCCGGCCGCTTTCGCCAAATCCCACCAGCGATGGTCGACCCCGTCCTCCAGCCCCGCATAACCCTCGGCGTCTGCGCCGGGCTGGCGCTCTAGCACGATAGAACAGCCGTTGGGGAAGATCAGCCGCGTCCAGACGAGCAGCACCCGGCGCTGGCCGAAGCCGACTCCGTTGTCGTGCTGGCCGACGACGCGCGTGCCCTGCGGCACGAGCAAGATGCGGCCGGTCAGGCTGTCATAGACGTTCTTGGTCACTTGGACGGTGACCTGCCTTGGCAGATCGGAGCGGATGCCGGTGATCAGCGCGGCCGGGATCACGGCGCCGGCCTAGAGGATGTTCGGCGAGGCCGGCGCGGCAACGCGATCGGGCGACACGGTGCGTTTGTCGGGCGTGGCGTCGAGGAAGGCCTGCTGACGCTGCTGGGCCGACGGCGTCGCCGGCTGCGGCGCGAGACCGAGGCCGGCGAGGTCAGGCTGAGAGGCGGACTGCGGCTGGCCCGGCGATGCGTCGGCCAGTGCGGTTCGCCCCTCGGTGCCGGCGAACAGTTTGGCGCTGCGGGCCGCCTCCAGCTCCTGCCGCCGTCGTTCGGCCTCGGGATCGGGTGTCGTCGGCTCGCCCGGCGTTCCCCCCGGCGCCGTCACCGCCTGGCCGCCGTTCTGCGCGTCGAGGATCGGGTGGCCGAGATCGCCCGGCAGCGGCGGCCCGAGCTTCGCACGCCGCCGTAGTCCTTCGGCAAGGCGTTCAGCCCGTCCGGCGCGTTGCGGTTGCCGAGCGTCACCAGTTCCTCCGGCGCCTTGCCATCGTCGCGTCCCTGAAGACCGTAGATCAGCGCGCCGCCGATCCCGACGCCGGCGACGAGCCCGATCCCGGCTAGAACCTTGCGCGACAGGCGGGTAACGCGCGGCGGCGCGGCGCGCAGCCGCATTGCCGCCGCGGGCTCCCCGGTCAGCGGCCGGGCCTCGTCCCCGGACGCCGCTGCCTCTTCCTTCCGGGACCCGTCGTCGGTGCTGCCGATTTCCTCTCTCACGACGTCCGCCCCCCGTTCGGACCGAACGCTTCCGGCGATCGCGTGGCATCCGCGGCAACGTGCCGGCGCGGGATCGAGCCACTCGCCACGCCGTCGGTGCGCACGATCCGCACGCGCCGCTCCACCCGGCCGGTGCCGCGCAGCTCGGTGGCGGCGAACAGGCGGTCGACGATCATGTGGTTGCCGAGCACGCGGTAGTTCACCAGCTCGGAGGTGTCGCCCTCCGGCCCGACCACGAACAGCGGCGGCATCTCGCCTTGCGCAATCCCGCACGGGAACTCGATGAACACCTGCCGGCCGTCATCGAAAGCGCGCAGCAAGAGCCAAGGCGCGGTCGCCCTCGATCGCGTAGCGGAAGTTGACGTTCGCGAGATCCACGCCGGTGGCGACGGGCTGCGCGGCCTCGGCCTCTGCGTTCTGCCGGTGCAGCGCGATGAGCTGGTCTTGGCTGTACTGCCAGGACACCGACGCCATGTAGGTCTTCTCTAGCGCGCGCAGCTCCATGTGGTAGGTGCGCCGGTCGGTGTTGATGACGAGGTTCGTGACAAGCTCCGGCCGCGTGGGCTTGATGAGGATGTGGACTCGCCTGCCAGCACCCGTGCCGCTCTCGGTGTCGCCGATGATCCAGCGCACGGTGTCGCCGGCCGCCACCGGCCCGGAGCCGACCAGCGCCTCGCCGGGCTGGAGCGCGATGTCGGTGATCTGGCCCGGCAGCGGCTTCGGCGTCTCGACCACGGTGACGGGCGCCGTGGGATCGCGTTGCAGCAGGGCGGGCGGCGCGTCGTCATAGGCGATCTCGGACGGACGCTGCGTCGTGGCGCAGCCGGCGAGCGCGGTCGCGCCAAACAAGGATCGTGATGGCGGAAACGCGGGCGACCGGCCTCCAGATCGAAGGCTGGGTCATTGGCCAAGCTCCCTGGACCAGTCGATGGCGGTGATGAAGATGCCGAGTGGGTTCTTGCGCAGCGTCTCGGTATCGCCCGGGGTGTTGACGGACACGGTGACGATCGCGCTCCAGCGCTCGGTCGCAGCGAGCGAACCGTCCTGATAGCGGCGCTCGATCCAGGCAACGCGGAACGAGTCCGGCGAGGCTCGGATCACCGAGGACACCTCGACGGAAACCTGCATGCGGCCGACCTTGGTGAAGGGATCGTTGGCGCGCAGCCAGTTCTGCCGCAGCACGATCGGATCGGCGGGGATCCGCGGATCTCCTCGATCAGCCGCGCCAGATACCAGGCGACCTGCGCGTCTGTCGGACGGTAGTCCGCCATGGACGCCGCAACGGCCTGCGCCTGCCCGAGCTTGTCGACTTGCACCACCCAACGGCACGATGGAGCCGTTGGCCGATTGCCAGATCAGCCCGCCGGCGAAGCCGGCGGAGAGCGCGAGCGAGCCGAACGCCATCAGTCGCCAGTTGCGTGCCTGCACGCGGGCGGAGCCAATGCGCTCGTCCCAGGCCTGCGCGGTGCGCTGGTAGGGCGTCGTGGGTTCCGGGGTCTTGCCATAGTGCGCGGCGGGTCGTCGGAAGATACTCATCAGCGGTCGCCTTGATCGAGGGAAACGGCAGTGCCGCCGCCATGGCTGTCGCCAGACTTGACGGCGTGGGTGGCGGACTGGACGCCGTGGCCGAGCTGCTGGCCACGCTTCATGCGTTTGGCCCAGGCGGGCGGACCGCCCCTGCCCGATGCGGCAGGAACCGGGTCGGCGGCAGCTTCCGCCGGAGCGGCTTCGCCCACGACGGCGTGCCCGCCGGCCACGAAGCCGTCCTTCATGGAAGCTGCGGCACGCCTGAACGGACTGGCGACGGTCTGACCGACCTTCCCCGCCCCGGTCCGGGCAACACCGCCGAGACCGGATGCGACGTCGGCAGCGCCCGACTGTCCGGCGCTGCCGAGGCTGTAGGCAGTGGACGTCGCCCCGGCGAGCGAGGCACCAGCCCGCGCCGCGGCGCCCGCGCCGAGCTGCGGCTCGCCGGAAATCAGGCCGTTGGCGATGCCGGGGCCGAAGATGGCGAGACCAACGAGCGACAGCGCCTGGCCCATATCGGGCAGCGTCTTGCCGAAACCGGCAGTGAACTGCGCGAACAGACTCTGGCCGATGCTGACGATCACGGCCAGCATCATGATCTTGACACCCGACGAGACCACGTTGCCCAGCACCTTCTCGGCGAGGAACGCCGTCTTGTTAAAGAAGGCGAAGGGGATCAGCACGAAGCCGGCGAGCGTCGTCAGCTTGAACTCGACGATCGTGACGAAGAGCTGGACCGTGAGACGAGGAAGACCGTTATCTGGGCAATGTTGACGAACAGGCCGACAGGACCCGCCAGCTTGTTGACCGCGTCGAGCATGGGCTGGGCGGCGGTGATGCCGACCTCCGCCAGCCGTCCGGGCCTGAGGAAATCCTCGACCTTCAGCGCGCCGCCGCCCGCCTTCAGGCCGAGCCCGGAAAAGCTGTCGAAGACGATCGTCACGAGCCTGTCGAAGCTGCTCGATAATGAAGGCGAAGACGCCGATGTAGAGGGTCTTGCGCACCAGCCAGCGCAGCACGTCCTCCTCGGCGCCCCACGCCCAGAACAGCCCGGCGAGCGTGACGTCGAGCGCGATCAGGATCGAGGACAGCCCGCTCACCTCGCCCCGGACGAGGCCGAAGCCGGAATCGATATAGCGGGTGAAGATGTCGAGGAAGGTATCGACACGATCCCGACATTGGTCACGGCATCATCCTTCCCGACGACGTTGGCGTCGATCGCGGCGGGATCGGAGAGGCATGGGCGGCCCGGAGACGTGCCGGTTCCCGCGAGGTGGTGAAGGTCGCGACGCGCACCATGCGGGGGACGGCGGGCGGCCGTTCCATCGGCATGGCCTTCAGTGACCGTGTGACATCGAGACGGCGCCCGGCTGGTAGGGCGAACGGGTGACGAAGCGCCGGTAGTTCTCCTGCCCTTCGGCGATGGCGCGCTGCTCGTCGGCCGCCTTCAGCGCCACGGCGCGGCCGTTGGTGGCGACGACGGCGGTGAGGTCGGCGAGCTGCTGCGCCTGCAGCGCAAGGAGCTAGTTGCCGGCCTGCGTTGCCTGGAGCGCGCCGGTGGCGCCCTGGCTCGCCCCGACCAGCGCCGACATCTGCGTGCGGTTGGCGTCGATGTTGCCGACGACGCCGGCCTGCACGCGCATCGCGTCCTGCAAGCCGCCGACGGTGGTCTGCCAGCGGGCGCGGGCGTCATCGACCATCTGCCGGTCGGACGTGGACAGGTTGGCGCTGCCGTATTTCTGCTGGAACGCCCGATCGATCTGCTGGACGTCGTAGGCAATCTTCTACGCCTGGGAGAACAGCTGCCGGGTACGGCCGATTGACTACTGGAGCTGCTGGAGCGAGGAGTAAGGCAGGCGCGCGAGGTTGCACGCCTGGATTCATCAGCATCTGCGCCTGGTTCTGGAGCAACATGATCTGCTGGTTGATCTGCTGGAGCGCTCGGGCGGCCTGGAGGACGTTCTGCGCGTAGTTCGACGGATCGAACACGATGATGGCTTGGGCGGGCGTCGCCAGCATCGGCGCGAGGACGATCGGCGTAGTGAGCAGCGCTGCAGCGAGCCGCGCCGCGTGGGTACGGCGCGGGATCATGAACGGGTCTCCAGGTTAGTGAGGTCGGGGATGAGGTCGGCAGCGCGGCCCGCAGCGCGGTCGCGCAGCCAGGCAGGCAAGGAAGCCGTCGCGGCCTTGCTCGGCGACCATCGCGGCGATGGCCTGCTGGTCGGTGCGCGAAGAGGCGGCGCAGAGCGCCAGCGCCACCTCGCCGAGTCCCAGCTCGAACAGCCGGTTGCCGCGGCACGACTGGCAGTAATAGTCGCGCTTCGGCGTCGCGCGGGCGAGGATCTCGATCTGGCGGTCGTTGAGCCCGAAGCGGCAGTAGATTGCGGTGATCTGCGGCTCGATCGCGCGCTCGTTGGGGAGCAGCAAGCGGGTCTGGCAGCTCTCGATGATGGCGGGCGCGATGGCCGATCCGTCGATGTCGCTGAGCGACTGGGTGGCGAAGATGACGGAGGCGTTCTTCTTCCTCAGCATCTTCAGCCACTTGCGGAGCTGGCCGGCGAAACCCTCGTCGACGATGATCAACGTCGGCGAACCGTCCAGCCGGTCCTCGATGCGATGAAAGAGATAGGCGAGAACGGCCGGCGCCGCGCCGGGGCCGATCAGGCCCTCGGTCTCGAGCGCCTGGACCGTGCCGGTCCCGAGATGCTCGTGCTCGGCGTCGAACAGCCGGCCGTAGGCGCCGCCGACGCAGTATGGCCGCAACGCCTGCTTGAGGTCGTTCGACTGGAGCAGCACGGCGAGGCCAGTGATGGTCCTCTCCTCGATCGGCGCGAAGACGAGCGAGGTCAACGCCGTCCAGACAACGCCGTCCAGAGATGTTCCTTCACCTCGGCGTGATCGCTACGCCCTCGCGGGTGACCGCCCAAGCGCGCTCAGCGGTCTGTGCGATGCGGGCGAGCGGCTGAAGGCTGACGCCATCCTCCGCCCCATCAGACAGCCCGCCGCCGAGATCGTGCCAGTCGCCGCCCATCGCCAGCGTGGCAGTGCGGATCGAGCCGCCGAAGTCGAAGGCGAACACCTGGGAATGGCGGTAGCGCCGGAACTGCAAGGCCATCAGCGCGAGCAGCACCGACTTGCCGGCGCCGGTCGGGCCGACGATGAGCGTGTGGCCGACGTCGCCGACATGGAGCGACAGCCGGAACGGCGTCGAACCCTCGGTGCGGCCGTGGAGCAGCGGCGGAGCGTCGAAATGCTCGTCGCGCTCCGGCCCGGCCCACATTGCCGAGAGCGGGATCATGTGCACGAGATTCAGCGTCGAGATCGGCAGCTGGCGCACTTTGGCGTAGGCATGTCCCGGCAGGCTGCCGAGCCAGGCGTCGACCGCGTTGATCGTCTCCACCATGCAGGTGAAGTCGCGGCCCTGGATCACCTTCTCGGCGAGCCTGAGCTTCTCGTCGGCAGCAAATATGCGGATCGGCGTCCCACACCGTCACCGTGGCCGTGACGTAGGCCATGCCGGCATGGTCGGCGCCGAGTTCCTGAAGCGCCATGTCGGCGTCCGCCGCCTTGTTGTCGGCATCCGAGTCGACGAGGACGCTGGCCTCGTTGGTCATCACCTCCTTGAGGATCGCCGCAACGCTCTTCCGCTTGGCGAACCACTGCCGCCGAATCCTGGTCAGCAGCTTCGTGGCGTCAGTCTTGTCGTGGCGTCGGTCTTGTCGAGCAGGATGGCGCGGGTGGACCAGCGATACGGGAAAGCCAGCCGGTTCAACTCGTCGAGCAAAACCGGTGTCGTCGCGGTCGGGAAACCGGTGATGGTGAGGACGCGCAGATGCTGGCGACCGAGCACTGGCTTCAGCCGTCCGGTGAGCAGCTGGTCGGCGAGCAGCTGGTCGGCGAGCAGCGCATCTAGGTGCATCAGCGTCTCGGGCACCCGCACCCGATGCCGGTGGGTCGAGACGCAGGCGTGGAGGTAGGTAAGCGTCTCGGCATCGTCGAGCCAGCTGCAGGACGGCATGAAGCCCTCGACGAGCTGGAGCAGCGATCGGTACGGTCGACGAAGCCGGCGAGCCTCTCGCGCGGGCGGCTCGCGCGATCGGCACGGCCTTCGTAGAGCCAGCCCTCGGTGCGCGCCGCGTCCTCGGCCGGCGGCAGATAGAGGATGGTGAGGAAGTAGCTCGACTCATAATGCGCGCCGGCCTCCTCGAACGCGGCACGGCGTTCCGCATCGACCAGCACCGACGCGGCATCGGGAAAGCGGCCGTCGGGATAGGTGCCGGCCTCGGGCACTACGCCTCGACGAAGATCGCCCAGCCCGAGCCGAGGCGGCGGAAGGCGTTATTGAGGTGGCCGGCGACGGCAACCAGCTCGGCCGGCACGGCGCTTGTCAAGGTCGGGGCCGCGGAAGCGCGCTGTGCGCTGAAAGCTCCCATCCTTGTTGAGGACGACGCCCTCGCCGATCAGCGCCACCCAAGGTAGGAAATCGGCGAGCCGGGCGGCGCGGCTGCGATACTCGGCGAGGTGCATCATGATCGCCCCTCAGACCGACAGGTGGCCGGGGATGCGCAGATAGCGGCGCGCCACGTCGATGAAGAGCGGGTCGCGCTTGGCTGACCACACCGCCGCCATGTGCCCAACCATATCAGGAGGCCGACCAGCCACAGGCGTATGCCGAGCCCGACCGCACCGGCGAGCCTGCCGTTCATGATCGCCACCGCGCGCGGTGCGCCGCCGAGCAGGATCGGCTCGGTCAGCACGCGATGCACCGGGACGGCGAAGCCCGGCACCTCGGCCACGGCGTCGGTCAGGCCGGCCATCAGACCAGTGCCCCGCCGCCAAACGAGAAGAAGCTGAAGAAGAACGAACTGGCGGCGAAGGCGATCGACAGGCCGAACACGATCTGGATCAGCCGGCGGAAGCCGCCCGACATGTCGCCGAACGCGAGCGCAAGGCCGGTCGAGATGATGACCACCGCGACGATCTTGGCGACAGGGCCTTCGATCGACTGGAGGATCTGCTGGAGTGGCTGCTCCCACGGCATCGACGAGCCAGCCGCCTGAGCGGCAGGCGCCGTCATCACGCCTAGCGCGACGGCGGAGACCGTCAGCGCGAAGCGCTGGCGGACGGAAGGTATGGTACGGGTCACGAGTGATCTCCCTGGGTCGGGGTTGCGGGGAATGAGCGGAGCGGCGCAGGAGCCGGCGGTGGCGAGCACGACGCGGTAATCGCCGTCGGCCCCGAGCCCCTCGACGCGGGTCAGCTCGGCGAGGCGGCGCTGCGAGCCGCGGCCGGCCAGCACGGCCACGAGGTCGATCGTCTCGGCGATCAGCGCGCGCGGCACGGTGACCACCGCTTCCTGGATGAACGGCTCCATGCGGCGCAGCGCACCGATGGCGCTGCTGGCGTAGATCGTACCGATGCCGCCGGAATGGCCGGTGCCCCACGCCTTGAGCAGGTCGAGCGCCTCGGCACCGCGCACCTCGCCGATCGGGTTGCGGTCGGGGCCCAGACGCAGCGCCGAGCAGACGAGGTCGGAGAGTGAGGCGACGCCGTCCTTGGTCCGCATGGCGACGGAGGTTGGGCGCGGCGCATTGCAGCTCGCGGGCGTCCTCGATCAGCACCACCCGGTCGGAGCTATGCGCCACCTCGGCGAGCAGCGCGTTGGTAAGCGTGGTCTCGCCTGTCGACGTGCCACCCGCGACGAGGATGTTGGCGCGGAATGCGACGCCCTCGCGCAACACCTCGGCCTGGACTCCCGACATGATGCCGGCCGCGACATAGTCGTCGAGCGTGAACACCGCGACGGCGGGCTTGCGGATGGCGAACGTCGGCGTGGCGACCACCGGCGGCAGCAGTCCCTCGAACCGCTCCCCCGTCTCGGGCAGCTCGGCCGACACCCGCGGGGCACCGGCATGGACCTCGGCGCCGATATGGTGCGCGACCAGGCGCACGATGCGCTCGCCATCGGCCGGCGACAGCCGCTCGCCCGTATCGGCGAGCCCGTCCGACCGTCCGACAGCCGGTCGATCCAGAGCCGCCCGTCCGGGTTGAGCATCACCTCGACGATCGCGGCATCGTCGAGGAAGCAGGCAATGGCATCCCCAAGCGCCGTGCGCAGCATCCGCGCACCGCGTGTTCTCGCCTCGTTGTTTCCTTGACCTGCCACGTCGTCCCCGTCCGCTTCCCGGGCGCGCCGGAAGGGGCGGCCCTGGATCGGGGTCGAGTAGAAGAGGCGCTAAATGGCCAGTTTCAACAAGTATTTGTCGTAGTAGCAGAGGAGCGTAGAGGAGCGAAGAATCGGCGGGAATGGAACTTCCGCCGATCGGTAGTCTTGCCGCTTCACCTCTGGTGCAACCAGGTCGAGACCATCGCATCGCCGAATCGGGCCGCCAGGCATAGTCGCGACGGCCCGGCGGGGCCGCTCACCGATCGGCCTCGCTCGGCGCCATATCCTTGCTGATCTCCTGCCGAAGCTTCGGTCCCTTGGCGAGACGGCGGCCGAGCGCGGCGACGAAGGCGTCGTAGCGCTGACCGAAGTCGGCACGGGCGGCCTTCGCGGCCGGCTCCGGCAAGGCCGACGTCGTCGCCAGCCAGAAGCGGACGAACACCGCGAGCATCTCGATGGCGATGCCAACGTTGCACTCCGTGCACGCCAGGCGCCGGTCGAGCTGGTCGATGCCCCTGACAATCGCCGCCTCCGCGACCAGCGAGCGGGAATGGTCGCGCCGGGCGGCATGTTCGGCGAGCGCTTTCATCACCGGCGGATCGAGGTAGACGGAGAGGCGCTGCTTGCGGGCCTGTTTCGTCATCGCCGCCTCACAGGTCCATGCCGTCGGTCGGATCGAGCGCGACCTGCCGCGCCACGCCCTGCATGACCTGCGTCATGCGGCTGTTGCGCACGGCCTCGTCCTCCATCTCGTCGCCGTCGCCGCCAGGCTCGAACTCGTTCGCGATCGGCGTCTTCTTCTCGACCGGCTTCGCCCGGCCCAGCTCGGGCTGGTGACGGCGCTCGGACCCGGCCGTCTCCGGTTTAGGCACATCGACCCCTGGGCGTTCCGGCAACGGCAGCATGGTCTAGTCGTCGGGTCGGGCCTGCGTCGACACGGTCAGCGCCGGCGGCGCCAGCAAGCGCTCCCTGAACCGGGCATCCTCATATAGTAGCGCGCCTTCTTCGCCCGGATCGGCGACGTGCCGGCGACCATGACGATCTCGTCAGCCGGCGGAAACTGCATCACCTCGCCGGGGGTCAGCAGCGGGCGTGCCGTTTCCGAACGCGAGACCATCAAATGCCCAAACCAGGGCGACAGCCGGTGTCCCGCATAGTTCTTCATCGCCTTCATCTCGGTCGCGGTACCGAGTACGTCTGACACGCGCTTGGCGGTGCGCTCGTCGTTAGTCGCGAAGCTCACCCGGACATGGCAGTTGTCGAGGATCGAGTTGTTGGCGCCATAGGCCTTCTCGATCTGGTTCAGCGACTGCGCGATTAGAAACGCCTTCAGCCCATAACCGGCCATGAAGGCGAGCGCGGACTCGAAGAAGTCGAGCCGGCCGAGCGCCGGGAACTCGTCGAGCATGAGGAGAAGGCGGTGCCGATTGCCCTTCGCATTCAGGTTTTCGGTCAGGCGGCGACCGATCTGGTTGAACAGCAGGCGGATGAGCGGCTTGGTGCGGTTGATGTCGGACGGCGGCACGACGAGGTACAGCGTGGCCGGACGCCTGGCGCCGACCACGTCGGCGATCCCCCAATCGCACCGGCTTGTGACGGCCGTGACCACCGGATCGCGGTACAGGCCGAGGAACGACATGGCGGTCGACAGCACGCCCGAGCGCTCGTTGTCGGACTTGTTCAGCAGCTCGCGCGCGGCGCTGGCGATCACCGGGTGCGGACCGGCGTCGCCCAGGTGGGCCGTCTTCATCATCGCCGCGAGCGTCGCCCCGATCGGGCGTTTCGGATCCGACAGGAAGGCAGCCACACCCGCCAGCGTCTTGTCCTCCTCGGCGTAGAGGACATGCAGGATCACGCCGACGAGCAGCGCGTGACTGGTCTTTTCCCAATGGTTGCGCTTCTTCAGCGACCCCTCGGGATCGACCAGGATGTCGGCGATGCTCTGCACGTCTCGCACCTCCCACTCGCCGCGCCGAACCTCCAGCAGCGGGTTGTAGGCGACGGACTTCGCATTGGTCGGATCGAACAGCAGCAGGCGGCCGTGGCGTGACCGGAAGCCGGGGTGAGCTGCCAATTCTCGCCCTTGATGTCGTGGACGATCGCCGAGCCAGGCCAGGTCAGCAGCGACGGCACGACGAGGCCGACGCCCTTGCCCGACCGCGTTGGCGCGAAGCACAGCACATGCTCGGGACCGTCGTGGCGGAGATAGTCGCGATCGAGCTTGCCGAGCACCACGCCATCGGCGCCGAGCAGGCCCGCCGCTTCCACCTCCGCTCGCTCCGCCCATCGCGCCGAACCGTAGGGTTAGGTCTCGACCTTCTTCGCCTCGCGCGCGCCAGACCGATATGCTGATCGCGACCGCGACGGCGATGAAGCCGCCGGACGCGGCGATATACGCCCCCTCGACAAAGATCGACGGCGCATAGGCGTCGTAGGAATACCACCACCAGAAGAAGGCCGGCGGCAGATAGACGGGAAAGTGCAGCACCGTGAACCACGGCGGACCCAGCTCGGGCTGAAAGGCGAACCGCCACGCGACCCATTCTGGGGCGCCCCAGGTGGTGGCCAGAACGACGAGGCAGACGACGAGGATCTGCCCCCAGAGGATCTTGGTGCCCGACATGGCGGTGGTCCTTTCACGGGAGGGATGATCAGAGGCAGAGGCCGCGCTTGCGGCCGAAGCTCCAGTCGATGCCGCCATCGTCGCGGGCGACGCCGGAGACGTGCCGGTCGAGCTGCTTGTCCAGCGAGGGCGTCCACGGCACGAGCTGGAAGCCCATGCCGTCATCGATCATGGCGAAGCGGCCGGAGGCGAGCGTGACGCGCTGGCGATAGGTGCCGGCGACATACTCGCCGCTGCCGGCCTGGTTGAAGGACTGGCCGGTCTCGCGGCTGAGCCGATCGCCGACCGCCTCCATCTCGCAGCGGCGCAGCGTGTCGATCAGGTTGCAGGCGAAGCGGATACCCCGCTCCTGCCGTTCGGCGAGCCCTTGCCCGACCAGCCGCTCGGCACGCCGATCCATGGCGTCGCGCACCTCCGTGCCGAAGCCACTCTCCGACAGCGCGACCGGCTCGCGGGTGATGGCCTGCCGGTCGGGCCAGGTCGTGCCCGATGCCGTGACCTGTCGCTCGATGTCGAGATCGGAGCGGACGGCCAGCGCGACACGCCGTGTTCCTCGCGCATCGTCGAACCGGCGCACCTCGACGATCGAGCCCGGCGTGCTGTCGCCGGCCGCGTCGAGGTCGGGCAGCCGGATATGATATGGTGGGTGCGCCTGTCGACCCTGTCCACGACGGCGAACGCGGTGCCGTTCAGCTCGTCGTCGAAGCTACCCGCGACCAGCCGGCCGAGCCACGCTTGGTCAGCGCCTTGCTTGGTCAGCGCCTTGTGCATGCGCTTGATGATGTCGCCGCGCTGGCCCATCTTGCGCAACGTCGCCTTGGCGGCGTCGCCGATCGTCCATTGAGACCAGGGACGATCTGGCTCGCGACGCCGAGCGCCTCCAGCTTGCGCAGACGGCCGACCCTTGAGGACATGGAACTCGTCCAGCTGCCGGCCCTGCACCGGCGCCAGATCGACGACGCCGGTGTCGCGCGCATCCCGCACGAGCTGGCAGTCGAGCTGCGTCCAGCGTTCCGCCTCGACCTGGGCGGTCAGCGCGCGACGGATGTCGAGATCGGTGCGCGGCCCCAGCTCCTTGGTGACGAGGTCGCCTGCCCGGTCGCGCATCCCCTCCTTGATGTAGTTGCGTAGTTGCGCGCGTAGTTGCGTGCACGCGATGACGAGGTCCTGGCCGTCGTCGCGAACGCCCCGTACGATCAGGTGGACGTGCGGGTTGTCGGTGTTCCATTGATCGACGGCGATCCAATCGAGCCGGATGCCGAGGTCCTTCTCCATCCGGCCGACGAGAGATCGCGAGTGAAGGCGCGCAGGTCCACTATCTCCACCGCATCCTCGGGCGAGACGATTGAAGCGGAAATGATGCCGGTCGTCGGCGTAGCGTTTGCCGAAGGCACGGCGTTCTCCGTCTCCGGCCCGAACAGGCGTGCCTTCTCCCCGTCGCGGGACGCCCTCGGGACGCACAGATAGAGGTCAGGTGGGCGGCGCGCTTGCCCTGCCCGAAGCGCGAGCGGTTGCCGGACCCGATCCTGCCCCAGCTGGACACGGTGCCGCCGGCCTTCTGCACGGCCGCCAGCGCCTGGGAGATGAGGGTTTGGCGCGCTGCGCCTCGGACAAGCGGATTCAGCCTGGCCGGATGCGGAAATCGTCCTCCCCGCTCATCGCCGAGGCACCGCACATCGCGTCAGGTCACGGAAATCTCTGCTCTGGGAAAACGGATGGGCCGCGAGGGGCTGGCCAACGCCGTACCTCGCGAAATCCCTCCATAACCCCCTGAAAACAGACCGAACATCACCGCACATCGCGGTATTCGCACATCGCGGTATTTTATCTTGCCCTACGCCGCCGGTCGTTGCTTCTGAGCCTGCTCTCATTATCGCACATTCCTCGATATGATGTGACTCGATATGATGTGATGCACCGCTATACTATACATCGTGCGACCATCGTGCGACGGTGATCGTCGGCAGGACTTCTCATGGATTGCGGCGCCGGACAGGCCGGGGTCGTGCAGTCCGGATGGGTCGGCGCCAGCCGCGAAGGTGTCGGCGAGCGTGCGCCGGCGATGCCCGCGGGCTTGCGACCGACCCGCCGGACGGGAACGGACGCCGGGTCGCGGAAGATGCGGCCGGGGCGCGATCTGACTGCGCCATCACGCCCCTCCGGCCGCGGCCGTGCCGTCGTCCGGCAGGCGGAGCTTCAGCCACCATGTGCGCCATGCCTCCGTCACCGCGCCGGTGCCGGGGAACAGCTCGGAGAGCACGTCGTCGAGCCGCGCGGCGACCATCTCGAACGCCCAATGGCAGACCGCCTCTGGCTTGGCGCCGGTCAGGCCGCGGCGCAGCGTCATGCTTTCCTGCACCCAATCCCACATCACCAGCCGCCGGCTAACGACGGGCTTGCGGGCGGCCTTCACGATGACTGGCTCCCAGGCGTAAGCGACGGGCACGTTGCGCCTGAACGCGGCGAAGCCCTTTACCCACGCCATCCAGCGCGCCCCCGTGCGCTCGACCAGCGGCGCGCATGATCAACCTCGCCGGCATAGTCGGGATGGTCGCGGTAGAGGTGCGCACAGCCGATGTACGGCGGGTCGGCGTAGGCGATTTTCACCGCGGGTTTCCCGCACCCCTCCGCGCGACAAACAGGCCGCCGGCCTGCGCTGCGATGGCGAACACGTCGCGCACGGTGACGGTCGCCGGAGCGTCGTCCGACGAATGCCCAACCGGCGCGGGATCGGCAGCCGGCGTGCGCTCCGGTGCGCTACGAAGAGCAGCGCGCGGGTCCGGCGAGCGGGTCGACGGCGGCGAGTTGCGGCGGTCATGCAAGCGCCCAGCCGTCGATGGCCGTCGCGAGGCGGCGACGTAGGCGACTGTCTCGGTCGGCGGTACACGCCCGTTCCGCGACGTCTCGTAGCGGCCGGGACCGGCGCTGTAGGCGGCGAGCATCGCGGCGACGCTGCCGTAGCGGTCGTGCAGCTCGCGCAGAAACGCGGTGCCGGCGAGGATATTATCGCGCGGGTCGTAGGGATCATGCCCAAGGGCATGGCACGCACGCAGATAGCCCCATGTCGCGAACATGACCTGCATCAGGACGATCGCGCCCTTGCGCGAGACAGCGCGGGGATCGCCGTGGCTTTCATGGTGCATGACCGTCCTGATCCACCGCTCGGGAATGCCGAAGTGCCGCGCGGCTTCCGTGATCGGCGCGGCATAGGGATCGTGGGCCGGCTGCGGTGCCCTGCGTCGCAGCCATCTCCGGCACCACGATCGGGCCGGCGACCGGCAGAAGGCCGGAGAGGAAAAAGACGCAGACAGAGGTTATGGGCCGTGCAGCGTTGCCGACCGGCGCCTCGGACGTGGAACGGCAGCACGGCTCAGGCCCGCTCGTTGCGTTTCGGCGCGCGAGTCCAGTGCAGGCCCCATGCGGTCGCGTCGTCGCCGGACCGGAAGAGATTGGCGCGGACGGGTGCGAGGAAGACGGGATCGTCGAGCAGGATCGCGACATAGTCGCCGGCACGCTCGCCCCGACGCTTCCAGCCTGCGCCGACCTCTGGACCGTCCTCATCGTCGAGGTGGATGCGATAGTCGGGCGCGTTCTCGGCGTCGGACGGTTCGGCCGGCACGATGACGAACGCGTGTCGAACGACAGCGTGCGGATGCGGCCGGAGAAGCCGGCGGATGTGCGGGTGAACTGGCCGATGAGCAGCATGAGAACCTCCGTTGTTGGGGTCGTCGGGATGCGGAAGGCGGGGGACCGGGCGGCGTCAGCCAGTCGGCGCGCGCCAGACGAAGCCGCCATCCCCTGTCTCGTCGGTGAGGAGTGACGTCGTTCGGCCGATGATGGTGCGCTCGTCCAGCGGACCGAAATAGTGGCCGTCGAGGCTGTCGCGTATGGACGGGTTCATCAGGAACAGCTTGCCGTCAGCGATGCGGCGGCAGCCCTGCCAGACGGGCAGCGGGCGACCCCGGCGGTCGCGGTCGAGCACGTCGCCGAACGGCACGCCATCGATCGCGACCGTGCGGCCGGTGCGGCAGACCCCCTGCCCCGGCAGTGCGGCGACGCGCTTCATCAGCGGCGTGTCAAGCGGCAGGTAATGGCGCTCGACCATGAAGCGGGCGAGCGGCCTAGGCGGCCGGACCGCGACCAGATCGCCGAGCGCCGGCCGTGCCTCGGCGTGCAGCCCGTAGGGCCGACCGGCACGCTGGCGGAGGCGTTCCAGATGAGGCGCGGCGCCACTGGAACGAACGCCGCGATGCCGACGCCCGGCACGGAGACATAGGTCGCGATGGCGTAGCCGAAGCGGGTCATCCTTCGATCTCCCGCCGCTTGAGCCACGCCCGATAGCGCTCCATCGTGTAGGGGCGTGGCTCGTGGCCGACGCCGAGACACGCGTGCACGTGCCGCAATGATCCGGCGAGACCTCGACTTGATCGATGGATGCCGGCGACCTCGATCGCGTCGATGTGGCGGAGAACTCGTTCGACCTTGGGCCAGCCCTCGATCTTCAACAGGATGATGCCGCCCGGCCACACGAAAGGTAGCGTCTGGTACGGCTCTCCGGGCGCGATCGTCTGCACGATGTCGATGCGGGAGATGACCGTGCCATAGTCGTTGGCGGCCCAGCGAACGAAGGCGAAGACCCGGTTTGGCCGGAACGGGAGGACGCGGCAGCGGTCGAGGATGCGCTCGGCGGCATGGCGGCCGAACCTGATCCAGTTCTCGATCCGCTTCTCGACATGGGTCAGCTCGACGTGGGTGAGGCTGTCGGACGGTGGCGCGGACGACACGGCAGCAGCGCCCGTCCGCATCGCTGCGGCGGTCATCGGTGGTCTCCTCGATGGTGAAAGTCAGGCCCCAGCACCGCGGCGAGCGCGGCCTCGGTACGCAGGATGGCACGGCCGATCGCTTCGGGGATCTGCGGCAGGACGGCGTCGCCGAACCCCTCGACGATCAGGCTGGCGGCAGATGTCCGGCGTCCATCGCCAGCGCGAATGCGCGCGTCAGCCAGCCGGGCGGATAGCCCATCATCTAGCCATAGGTGACGGACAAGCTCCGCGAGGCTCCAGTCAGGCCGCGCGCCTTCAGCAGCGCCGCGATCTGCCGCGCATACTCCCACTTCGCCGGCGCCCGGTCTGTCATCGCGCCGTCCATCACCGCGTCCATTGTCGGCGACTTGCGCCGGTCGTAGGCCGGCGACCATGCGTCCATCCCGCCGTCCCGCTTCGTGGACGTCGGCAGGATACCCGCCGCATGGCGGAGCAGGTTGGGCGTGTCGATCTGCGCCTTCGCACCGTTCGCGCAGCGTCCCGTTTCGATCTCCTGCCGGCCCAGCCGGCATCCGCCGTTCGGCTTCACCGGCGTCGGCATCATGCCGACATGGCGGCTGGCATGACCCTGCAACTGGCTCAGCACGTCGCCCCGGCCGCGCCCCTCTCCGCATCCAACCTGCGTGGCGTCGCCAGTGCGGGCAGTGAGCTGGTCGGGATCGTAGCCGACGAGCCAGGATTGCTTGCGGACGCGGTTGGTGCCGACATCGCCAGCACTCACCACGCACGGTTCGCAGGCGTAGCCGAGCGCGTCCAGTTCGCCGAGCAGCCGGTCGGCACTGCGAGTTCTGAGATTAGCGCTGTTCTCAAAAGCGAACCAGCGAGGGCGGCAATCTCCGACCAGGCGGACGGCTTCGAGGTAGAAGCCCGACCGCTCGCCGTCGATGCCGCGCCCCCTGGTGTTGGCGCTGGAGATGTCCTGGCACGGCGGGCTACCGACGACGATGTCGGGGAGATATCCGAGGTCGAAAACAAGTAAGTCGAGCTGCCGTGAGGGCACGGACATCCTCGTAGAGGCGGACATCGGGATTGTTCTCTGCGTAACCCGATGCGCCGATGCGCTGCCATTCGACGATCTCGCAGGCAGCGACGGTGACGAAGCCGGCGCGATGCAGGCCGAGCGTCCATCCGCCGGCCGCCGCGCTGAACAGGTCGAGCGCGCGCATCACTCGCAAAGCCCGTATTCGCTGTCGCAGCGCAGGCCGTGCTCGTCGGCCTCGCGCCGTTCCAGGTCGACGAACAGGTCGTAGTTGCAACCGCCCCCGCCGGTGCGCGACTATTCGATCGCCTTGTCGATTGTCGCCCGCCCGTGGTCGTCACGGTCACCGGGAACGGTCGGGGCCGGCAGAAGCGATGCCGGCTTTCCCGCCACCGCGGTGCGGTGCGAGACGAGGCTGACCAGCCGCTCCCACTCCCGCACCCGGTCCACCTCGGCGGGAAAGCGCATCGCCCAGGCGCGCAGCTCGCGTTTCCTGACCATGATGCAGGTCGAGCAGCCGACCCGGCTCATCCCCATCGTGTAGAGCGGGTTGTGCCGGAGGCCGTGGCGCTCGGAGATGGCGAAGGCTCGACGGCCGACCAGTGGAAGATGGGCCGGTAGAACACCTGCAAGTGCCGGAGGGATGCCACGTCGACTGGATCGGCGGCTTCCTCGCCCGCGCGGGGCTTTCGTCAGCGCGCTCGCCGATCCAGTCGATGACCGAAACACCCGCGTCGAGCAGCGGACGCTTGCGGTGCAATGGGGACGAGCTTCGTCTCGTCGGTGCAGAAGTACGTCTTGGTGCCGGGGAAGTGGCCGTGCAGTATCGCCATGTCGAGGAACGGGATGCCGGTCGGATGTAGCAGCCCGAGTGCCTGCTCGATCAGGGCATCGGGGACCGGCGGCGAGACCAGCAGCGGGCAATCGCATCCGGCGATCCACTAGGCCCTGGCCCCGCCCGCCACACATCACGGCGCCGGTTGCACGCCCCCCGGTGGCGGGTCCGCCGCCTCTCCTTCGACCATTCCTCGCGCAACATAGCGTGCTTGCGGGCGAAGGCAGCCTCGTCGGTGAGGCCGGGCACGTCGTTGGCCGAGACGATCTCGATGCGCAGGCCGACGCGCTGCCGGAGCCAGTCGTCGAGGTAGGCGATGTGGTCGAGGGTGATCGGGTTTTCGTGGCCGGTGTCGACGGCGAGGAATCGCGGCGCGCGGTTGCCGAACGCCGCGAGTCCATTGCGCTCGATCCGCTCGACCATCAGGCAGAGAACCGCCTGACTGTCCTTACCGCCCGAGATGCTGCCGAAGTGCTAGACGCCGCTCATGGCCGGCACCCGACGCATGAGTCCACGATTAAAGGGAAACGAGTCCACGATTTAGGGGAAAGGCCGTTCATCGATCGGACTCCCCTTCCCGCCCTCGGGACGACGCCAGAGAGCGGGTCCGATCCGGAGCAGCAGTGTTGCGAAGAGTCGTGAAGGGCACGGTCTCTTCCAAGCGGACGGAAGCCGCGACACGGCGCGGTCGGTCAGGTCACGTCCGCCTGCCCACGTTCGGGTGACCGACTCGCCCCGTTCCCGTCGTTCGGGATCAGTGATGGCCTCCGAGGCGAAGGAGTCCCCAGCCGAACCGCGCCCCAACAGAATATTAGATTCTTTATTAGGGTCTGAATCGCCGTTTCGGGCCAGAGACTTAGCTGCGCTTTTTTTAGCTGCGCTTTTGACGCCCGGAGTCCCGATAGTTCCATTCCCGAAGTCCCGAGCGTTCCCGTAGGGTTTATCCACAAGCCCTGTGGATAAGTCGGCCGGCACGATGCGCAGCAGTTCGCGCCGCCCCTCGCGCTCGATCAAGAGGCGGTAGCCGGGAATCGGCTGGCGCCCGGCAATGCGGCGGAGGTCAAAGGCGAAATCGGCGAGCCTCGCGAGGCTGCCGGATTTCTCATGGAGGTGGGCGAAGTCAAAGCGCCAACCGTGCCACTGACGGCCGCATGTTTGCGCGCGACGCGGTAGAGCCAGCGCTCTATCCTTCCGGTCAGCCGAAAATATGCCGCGTCGATGGCGAGGACCAGCGAGCAGTCGGACGCCACGGTAGAACCAGTCGGACAGGACTATCTCCATGCCCTCGACACGGCCGTCGCCGGTGGTGCATTCCTCCCATTCGTTGACCCACGAGAACTGGTGCCGCCGCCAGCGCTTGTCGTGGCGGATGGTGGTGCGGATCGAGGTGGATTGCAGGCGCACCAGCGCGCCCTTCAGCAGCCGATAGTCGCGCGCGCCGGTCTGCCGACCGATAGCGGTCAGGAGCTGGTAGGGCGTGAAGCGCAGGAATCGCGAGGTCTTGAAGCCGGCGTTTCGGCCTCGACGATCTGGCTGGCGGCCCAGATCAACACGTCGGCGTCCCAGATCGTTGCCATGCCGTGTTCGGCACTGGCGAACACCTCGACGCGCACGCCGCCAGTCTCGTAGAGGATCGGCGCGACGCGCTTGGCCTTGGCGAGCGAGAAGAACGGGCGCGCCATAAGGTCGCGCTGGTCGCTGGGCCTGGCGTCGCCGGTGGCGACGACGAACGGGTCGAGCCGGGCGCGTTCACTGCCGGCGAGAAGGGGACGACGGGACACGGGTGCCTCAGCGGCCGGCGCAGGGCCGGACGATCGGCAGCCGGCGCGGACCGGACGACGGGGAACTGACGCGTCCGTGTCGGGCCCAGTCCTCCAGGTCGGCGACGGCGTAGACCACGCAGCCGCCGTTCTTGCAGTAGGCAGGGCCGATTCTGTAGGTGCGGTACTTCTCCAGTGTCAGTCCCGACATGCCGAGGTAACAGCCCGCGTCCGGGGTGCGCAGGTATCCGGGCGGAATGTCGATCAGGGAGGAGAGCATGGTCTGGCGTCCTTCGGGCCGGAGGGTTGCCGCGGCAGGCGAACGGCTGTCGGGACGCACGATGGCGAAGGACCGGGACGCGGGGGAGGACAAAGTGCGACGAAAATCCGTGTCACACCTACCGTCCCGGCACACCCGACGGACGGAGCGGATCAGTGACCGCGCAGCAGGGCGCGATAGCCGCCGTTCATCAGGGCGTCGGCCTCGGCGAGCAAGCGCATGACCTGCCGGCGCAACGCCGAGCTTTTCCAGTCGATGGCGCGCGCCGCCGTGCGGCGTCGCGGTCGAGCATCTGGACCGCGATCTCCGGTGCCTCGCTGCTGCGGCCCGGCATGCAGGAGCTGATCGGTGACGGGCTGCGTAGGCGCTTCGACCTGATCCTGACCGAGTCGCTCGACCGGCTGTCGCACGGCCAGGAGACATCGCCGGTTTCTACAAGCGGATGCGCTTCGTCGGCATCGCCATCGTCACCCTCTCGGAAGGGGAGGTGAGCACAAGCTGCATATCGGCCTCAAGGGCACGATGGGGGCGCCCTACCTCAAGAAGGACCTCGCCGACAAGACCCGGCACGGGCTCGCGGCCGGGTGGAGGAGGGCAAGTCCGGCGGCGGCCTGTGCTTCGGCTACGATGTCGTGAAAACCTTCGACGCGCAGGGCGAGTCGATCCGTGGCGACCGGACGATCAACGAAACCGAGGCAGTCCGTGCGGCGCATCTTCAGGGACTATCTCGCCGGCAAGTCGTCGCGCCCGAGCGCGTTCGAACTGAACCGCGAGGGGGTGCCCGGGCCGCAGGGTCGGAATGGGGACCGTCGACGATCCACGGCAACCCCAAGCGCGGCGTCGGCATCCTCACAACGAGCTGTACGTCGGCCGGCTGGTGTGGAACCGGCTACGCTATGTGAAAGACCCAGACACCGGCAAGCGCGTGTCGCAGCTCAACCCGAAGAGCGAATGGGTCGTGCATGAGGTGCCGGCGTCACGCATCGTCGACCAGGAGACGTGGGAGGCGGTGAAGGGCCGCCAGAAGACGCTCGCCTACGAACCTGCGGAGGCTGCCGAGCCCGGCGCGAACCCGCTCAACACACGCAGCGCCGGCCCAAACACCTGTTCGCGGGCCTCGTGAAGTGCGGCTGCTGCGGTGGCGGCTCTATGCGATGATCTCGAAGGACCTGCTCGGCTGCGCCACGGCGCGCAACAAGAGCACCTGCGACAACCGGGTCAACATCCATCCGGCGCGACGCGCTCGCGCTGGAGGCGTCAATCCTGAGCGGCTTGCGCACGCACCTGATGGAGCCTGAGCTGTTCAAGGAGTTTTGCGCCGAGTTCACCCGAGAGGTGAACCAGCTGCGGATCGGCGGATCGAGCACGGCGCCGATCTCGAAGGCAAGCGCCACGAGCTGGAGCGCACGACCCGCGAGCTGGACAAGGCCATTCAGGCGATTCTCGACGGTGTGCCCGGAGCGCAAACTCAAGGACAAGATCGGCCAGCTCGAAACCGTGCAAGACGGAGCTGACGACGTTCTTGGCGGACGCGCACGAGCCGCCGCCCCTGCTGCACTCCAACATGGCGGAGCTGTAGCGGCAGCGGGTGGCGAAGCTCTTCTACGAGAGCCTCCAGAGCCTCCAGACCGAGGAGGGCCGCATGGAGGGGCGGAACTGTTCCGCACGCTGGTCGACCACCAGGTGACGCTGGTTCCCGAGAACGGCGAGCTGGCAATCGTGCTGCGCGGCGACCTCGCCGGCATCCTGCGCTTCGCTGCCAACAGGAAACCCCGGCGCCCTTGCGAAGGCCGGGGTTCTGGATGGCTTGCTTTCGCAAGGATAGTTGGTTGCGGGGGTAGGATTTGAACCTACGACCTTCGGGTTATGAGCCCGACGAGCTGCCAGACTGCTCCACCCCGCCTCTGTATTTTTTATTGGCCTCCGTTATTTTATTGATTTTTATTGTTGGCGTTGGCCTCCATCTCCGTTATTGTTGAATAATAGACTGAATCGATTCGCTGCGTCAACAGGATTCGTCATCAACCCGCAGAAACCGGCTGCATGCGTTCGCCCTTCTCATTGCACGTGGCCTCTGAAGCGATGGAAGCCTCCATCGCCCGATGATGCCCACGCGACAGCCGCCCACAAGCAGCGGCAGCAACGCGATGGCCACCCACCGGCCCCGCCCGCCGCGAGCCAGCCGAGCCCGTAGAACAGATGCGTGTACAGCGGCAGCGATTGCAGCGGATCGAAATTGCCCGACGGTATCTTCGCGAAGTTCGTCACCACGCTGCCGAGGTACTACGACACGCCGGTCGCGACGAAATACGCGCCCATCATGAAGCCGCTCATGCGAGCCAGCACGTAGCGCGCGATCATCGCGAGTCCGAGGCCGGACACGAGCAGTTTGTCCAGCGAATAGAGCCCGTAACCCGCTACCATGAACCACGACGACACGCGCCCGTTCACTACTACATGGCGGCCGCTCATCGCAAACACGAAGAAGCCCACCGCGACGACGTCCAGATCGGATTGAGCGCCTGAAACTGCTCGGCGCTCCACGTAAACCAGATCGAAGCCCGCGATCGAAAACAGTGGATCGACGTCGCGCAGCGCGAATAGCGTGAGGAAAGTCGACGTCTGCTGAAGTCGACATCTGCTGATAGAACACGAAGAACAGGATGACCTGCAACGTGAGGATCAGCGCGGCGACCAGACCCGCGCGCTCGCCACGATTGCACTTTTTGAGCATGTAGCCGAAGATGCCGAGAATCGCGACGCCCGCCGCATACACGCACGACACCGCGACCGCCTTGTGCTGAAGGATGAAGACCATCGCTGCCGCGAGCGCCGTGCCGCCAGCCAGCACCGCGACGAGATGCGGCCAGTTCATGGGCAGATCGTCCGACGCGGAACCGATCGCGCCGAGCGTGCGCCGCATGATCGCGAAGTTGACGAGGCCGAGCGCCATGCCGCCGCAGCACACCGCGAAGGCTACGTGCCAGCCCCAATGGTCCTTGATCCAAGGCGTCGCGAGCATCGAAAAGGTGGAGCCGATGTTCACCGCCATGTAGTAGATCGTGAACGCGCTGTCGATGCGCGCATCGTCGCCCTCATCATAATAGATGCGGCGCACGAAATTTGCCGCGTTCGACTTGAACAGCCCGTTGCCGACGACGATCATGCCGCGCGACGCATACAGAAAGCCGAGCGTGTCGATCGGCAGCGCCAGCATGAAATAGCCAAGCGCCAGCACGATCGCGCCGATGGTCATGGTGCGGCGCGCCGAGCACCTTGTCGCCGATTCACCCGCCGATCGACAGTGCGGAAAAAACAGCGTGGTGAATGCGCCCCAGGTGAGATTGGCGTGATCGTCGGCGAAACCGATCTTGTCGACCATGAACAGCACGAGCAGCGCGGTCATGCCATAATAGTCGAAGCGCTCCCACATTTCGATCAGAAAAACCATCGAAAACGAACGTGTCGGGGACACGTCGGCCGAGTGAGTCTTCATCTGGAAAATCCTTCAACAACGATTGGTAAAGCGGCGCGCCCTGCGGACGCGCCCTTATTGGAATGTTTCTGCGGAGGTGGACCCGAGTACGCGATACGCGAATATCTTTCCGCGTGCCTGCGATTATTTTCGAAAAACTTTCGTTTTAGTTACTCAGGATAATGCCCTGTGAATGCCCGACATTATCGCAAATCGGCGTTATCGCAAATCGGCGGGCCGATTCGACCTCGAAGGCTGAAACGGTCTATGGAGATCTGGCGGGAGACGCAAAGGCGAATCGGGAAAGACGAAAGGCAAGCGGCGAGCGGCGTAAAGACGCGGCAAAAGAAGAGAGTGAGTGATTCATCGACCGTCCGTTATCGCGTGTTCGCGTCACGCTCGAAGCATGTGAGCGAAACATCGCGGATCGCGAGCGCGCAAAAGGATCGCCCTTGCACGCATCAGTGGATTAAAGCGATTCGCAAGCTTATTGCGAATCACGCGTTGCGCATTTTGTGGATATTTGCGTAGCGGGTCCTTCGGGATTGCCCCTAGACACTGAAACGGACTTAATACGCGCTTATTGACGATAACCGAAGGTAATGAATTATTGCGTCATTGCGTTTTGAAAACCGATTGCGCAGCGGGCGCTCAATTCGCCGGACGGCGCACGAATGCGAGCATGACGCCGAAACCGATCATCAGCGCGCCACTCACGCGATTGAACCATTTCAGCCCGCGCGCGCCCCGCGACAGGTTGCCGAGCCGCGCGCCCAAAGCCGCGTAAATGACGATCGCGACCGACCACTTCGAGCGACAGAAAAATCGCGCCGAGCATTGCGAAACTCGTCGCGTAAGCCGCAGGATCGACGAACTGCGGGAAGAACGCCGTGAACACGAGAATCGCCTTCGGGTTGCCCGTCGCGACCAGAAACTCCTGCTTGGTCAGCCGCGCGAGACTCGTCGGGACGCCATTCGCGCAGCCTTCCTCACACGCGACGAGCGCCGGCCCTGAACGGATCAGCTTTACGTCGATCCAGACGAGGTAAATCGTGCCCGCCAGCTTGATGACGGTAAACCAGCGTCTGCGATGCGAGCAGCAGCGCGCCGAATCCCAGCCCGACGATGGCGATCACGATTGCAACGCGACGATCCGCCCGGAGGATGCGAGTACCGACGCCCGCACGCCCTCGCGTGCGCCGTTGGAGAGCGACAGCACGTTATTCGGCCCAAAAGCCATGTTTGATCGCAAAGCACGCGGGAACGAACAGCGAGAGCGTCTGAAAAGACATGATCGGGCGACGCCAGTAGACCGAGTGTCTCACGGTAACAGATCGGCCGCCGGCTTTGCGGGCATGCGGGCACCGCACGCTTTAGAATCGAAGCGCTCAAGCCCACTCATCATCGAATCCATGACGCAGAAACCGTTGCCATCGTCACCGGCCACACGCGCGGCCTCGGTGCCGCCATCGCCGACGCGCTGCTCTCGCAAGATGCCAGCGTGCTCGCCGTTTCCCGCACGCGTCACGCCGACCTCGCCGCGCGCTTCGCCGGCAGGTTGCAGGAAATCGAACTGGATCTGTCCGATCTAGCCGCACTAGACGCCTGGCTTGCCGGCGACGCCTTGCCGCGCGCCCTCACCCGATGCCGATCGCGTGCTGCTCGTCAACAACGCGGGACTGCTCGCGACGGTCGGCAACCTCACCAGCCAGGACACGGGCATGATCGCGCGCGCCGTCAGCGTCAACGTGGCCGCGCCACTGATGCTCGCCGCTCGCCGCCGCGTTCGCCGTGCACACCGCGCATGTCCCGGACCGACGCATCGTCCATGTGTCGAGCGGCGCGGCACGCAATGCCTATCTCGGCTAGAGCGTGTACTGCGCGACCAAGGCCGCGCTCGACCAGCACGCACGCGCGGTCGCGCTGGACACGAACAGCGGGCTGCGGATCTGCAGTGTGGCGGCCAGCGTGATCGATACGGACATGCAGGCGGAAATTCGCGGCACCGGCCTGGACCGCTTTCCGTTGCGGGAACGGTTCGATGTGCTCAAGCGCGACGGGCAACTCGCGACGCCGCAAGCCTCGGCGCGCAAGCTGGTCGATCATCTGCTGAGCGATGCCTTCGGCACGGCGCTTACCGCCGACGTGCGCGAAATGTGACACACGCAGCGGCCGTTCAGGACGCCGCGTTCTCCGGATCGAAGGCGCGGCGTGGCAGCGCATCGGCGCGGGCGTTGCGTGCGCGCGGAATCCAGCACAGCCGCACGGTGCTGATCGCATCGATCAGCGCCCGCGAGCGTGCCGCGTGATGCGTTAGCGCGCGCCAGCATGTCGTCGATCACAACGCGGCTGTCACCCTGCACCGACCACCTCGGTCGCGCCTTCGCGCAGGGCCGTTTCCAACAACGCGATGAGCGCCAGATATTCAGCGGCGCTGCTGTCGCCGTGCCCGACCGTTGCGCTGATTTCGAAGATCTCACCGCGCGGACTGCGCAACACGCCACCGATGCCGATGCGGCCCCGATTCGGCAGCGCGGAGCCGTCGAACCAGCCGGTCCAGACGTCGCCCCGCTCGGCGTCATCCGATGACTCCATGGCCGACGCCCGCGCCGCGCGTGCTTCCGCGCGCCGACGCAGCGCATCGGCGGCTTTTGCTTGCACGGATCGACGAGTCGCCACCAGTTCGCGCAGCGACTGTCCTCCGGCGGCTTTTTCGAGCGTTTTGACGAGCGCGTCGCGTTCGGGTAGGCGTGCGCCTCGGGCAAGTCTGCGGCTGCGCATGCGCTCGCTCTTGTAGGCAACGGCCAGCAACTCCTCGAAATCGATCATCGTGCAAAAGGAAAAATCAGCGAATTCCGAGCTTAGCAGACGCGCGCGACGCGCCCGCGAAGGTTCGAAGCATGGAAACGCGCGTTGCTTGATCGATCGAATGTGTCGGCGCGGCGCCAGGCCGTCGCGTAGACCTCCTGGGGATGTCTTCGGCTTCGCCGTGATCGGGCATCATGCGCACGATCACGCCGTACACGCGGGACGACGTGGATCGGTAGAGTTCGGCGAACGCCTTCTGGTCGCCTTTGGCGACGCTCGCGCCGTTGTTTGTCGGCGTCGTCGGACGATGAAGAAGCGTCGAAATTCCCGTGCTGCCTGAGGTTGTGTCCGTCATGGGCAGAAAGAGTCGAGCTGCGCTCGGGCGTGGATACCTGCCGCAATATATCACCATGTGGCGTCGCTGCCACACCATGCCGGGCGCACTGCCTAGGAAAACCCTCATCATCGTCCCTGTCCTTGCGAACGGCCTCAACGACTTGCAATATGAATGACGAAGTGAAGAGATGCACGCCCATGCGCGTGCGATGGAGAACCAGCGGCGTCAGTTGCGGCCCGAGAGCATGGTGCCGCGGCAGGCCTCCGTGAGGCAGCGGCACGCGTACATGCGACGTACGGCGGCGGTGCGCCAGCCGTCCACGGTCAGGCGGTAGTCGATAAAAAGCTCCTGTCCCTTTTCGATCGAGCGGATCGCGCGGATGAATACGCGCACTCCGTCCTGCTCCGCTTCGCAGTTGGGCGCGCAACTGTGATTGAACCAGTGCGCCGAGTTGCCGCCTTGCGCGCCGTCGATCACGCTGCCGTCGTCGAGTCCGAACAGAAACGTGTGGCTGTCTTCGGCGTTCGAGCGTGCATGCAGGCGCTGCGCTTCGCGCCAGGACAGATGCAGTCCCTTGTACTCGAGCAGCAGTTCGCCGCTGACGAGATCGGACAGGGCGAAGACGCCACGGCCATGAACAGGCGAAGTGCGGACGGAGAGTCGGCGCATGGTGCGGTGATCCACGAAGAGGATCGAAAACGGGCGATGCTGTTTGAGCCTGAGCGCACCCGTCGCTATGATGATGCCGTCATAAATCGCTGTCACGCCCATGCCAGCCATTTCCCGCCGCAGGAACATGAAATGCCAGCCGTTGCGCGGCACGTTCGCGCGCTATCGTAACCGTATCGTCGAGGTGTTGGGAAAGGCGCGCCGTCAGCGCGTGATGATTCGGTCCATTCACGATGACGGCATCGAACGCCGCACGGCGGTGAAGTGGATCAACCTGTTGCCGCTCGAGAACGGCTTGTTCTAGACGCCAGCGTTCGGCACCTCTATCCGATCGGTTTCAGTAGGTGACAGTGGCGATCATCGTGTCGATACACGTGCCCGGTGTCGAGGTGGTTTGCGGCAGCACCCGACCGTACATGGGGACGTTCTGCGTCGCGCCATTGCCGACGCCCGCATAGGTGGACGTGGCGTTCGTACCGTCGCCCCACGGCTTCGAATAAGCCGAATCCTGATAGAGCTGATACTTCACTTGATCGGTGCCGCCGCTGCGCATCATGCGCCGGTCCGCGACCGTGGCGTTGCGGCCGCTGCCCGCGCTCAGCGAGATCGCATGGCCGCCTTGTTGGTGCAGGCGACACTCAGCGTGCCGGTTGCCGCGAGAGTGGAGGTGAGCAGGCCAGAGGTGCCGAAGTTGAGATTACTCGCGCTGATGGTGCAGTCGTTGATCACCGTGGCCGACACCGTGAACGACAGCGCGACCGGATTCACCGTCAGCGTGGTGCATGACGGCGGGCTCGACAGCAGGAAAGCCTGATAGGTCATCTGCGCTTGCGTCGCACCAGAGAAGGTCGACGTGTACGGTCCCGCCGGCAGCGACGACTGGCCCGATGCGACGCGCGCGTACATCGGCACGTTGACACTGTAGGTGGTGAGCGCGGTAAGCGGGATATCGACCTGGATCGGCGCATAGGCCGACGAGCGCATGCCCCAGACCTTGGTGTACGCCCAATCGGAATAGAGGTTGTATTGCAGCGTGCTCGACCCGCTGGCGGCAAGGCCGGCACATATGAGGCGCCGCCGCTGCCTGTGCCGATGTTGATGCACACGCGCATGGGTAAGTTGATGAGCCCGCTGCACGTGACGGCCACCGAACCGGTGACGCTTGCCGCCGACGTGGTGGCGGGCGAGATCGCGCCGAAATTGATCCCGCACGCGGCAGCGCCATCACGTGGCTGATCATGCTCTGGCACAATCGCACCATCGACCGCATGCGTCAGCATCGCGAGGAATTGCTCGGCAACGACGACGCGCCCGAAGTCGCCGATGACGCCCCGACGCCCGCCGCCGAAGCGAGTCAGGAGCGGCAGCGCCTCGAACGGCTCGAACCGCAGCAGGGCCGTGCGGTGCGCGAAGCGTTCTCACCGGCGCGACCTATAGCGAACTGGCGCAAAAGCCCGCCGTGCCGCTCGGCACGATGAAGAGCTGGATTCGTCGCAGCCTGATGGCGCTCAAGACCTGCCTCGAACAATGAACACGCCCGCTCACGACGAAAACGAACTACGCTGCGCCGAATACGCGCTCGAACGGGACGTGGAGCGCGACCCCGCGTTGCAGCGCACGCTCGACGACTGGCATCGGCAGCTCGCGCCGCTCGCGCAGGACGTGCGTGCCATCGAACCGCCCGCGCGGGTGTGGACGCGCATCCAGCGCGATCTCGGCTTCCTGACAGCGCAAACGACCGCGACGCCTGCACCGGAGCGGCGCGGCATGTGGAACAGCCTCGATTTGTGGTGCTGGATCGGTATCGGTGCGAGTGTCGCGGCGCTGGTGCTGCTCGGCATCCACCTCAAGTCGCTGCAGCAGACGCAACCGGTTCAGCAAGTGCCGACGGCGACGGTGGACAATGGCTACATGGTTGGTCGCGACCATCGCCCGCAAGGACGGTGTGGCGCACTGGACCGCGACCGTCGATGTGCCCAACGCGCGCATGATCGTGTTGCCCGCGGTGCTCGCGAGCTTCGAACCAGACAAGGCAACCGAACTGTGGCTGATTCCCGCCGACCACAAGCCGATTCCGCTCGGCGTGTTCCCGGCCTGCGAGTCCGCGACCATGCATCTGCATGCCTGAAATCATGGCGCAACTGAATGCGCAGGCCGTGTTGGCGGTGTCGCTCGAACCGGTGGGTGGCTCGCCGACCGGACAGCCGACCGGTCCAGTGGTGGCCGCGGGCGCGATGCACGCGAGCTGACGATTAACCGGGCGGTGCATGCATGGCTTATATGCATCGCCTGTTATTCATGCAGCGCGTCCTGCTCGCCTCCTCGAGCGCGTCGATGTTCACGACCGGCGCGCAGGCAGGCCAGCGTTGAGCGTCGATCTTTCGTTCGTCTCGCAGCGACTCCCTTCCTTTGCATCTGACTCAGCGCGGCATCTGTATTGCTTTCCAGAAGGCAACTTACGGATGCTCGAATGTCCTTTCACACCACACTCGCCATCGTTTTCATCGGACTCGTGCTGGTTTTTTCGGCCGCGCGGCTCTGGCAGTTGCGCACGAAGAACGCCGGCATGGTCGACCCGGTCTGGGCCGCGGCGCTCGGCACGGGCGCGACGATCAATCGCGTGTTCGTCACGATCGGCGGCGCGTCGTGGGGATTCAGGCTCGTCCGGCATTTCTGGATGCGCAATCACGGCAAGCCCGAAGATCCGCGCTATCGCGCGTTCCGCGAACGCTGGGGCAAGGATGCATCGCGCAAGATGTTCTGGTTCTTCCAGTTGCAGACCATTGTCTCGATGCCGCTCGCGATCGTGTTCTTCGTGCCCGCGTATGCGGCGGATGCCGCGCATCCATTCAGCGTCGGCCGAGCATCGTGATCTGGCTCGCCGCCGTCGCGGGCGAAGGTCTCGCGGACCGGCAACTGAAGCGGTTCGCCGCGAACCCCGCCAATCGCGGCAAGGTGTGCCACGACGGCTTGTGGCGCTATTCGCGTCATCCGAACTATTTTTTCGAATGCGTGACTGGCTCGCGTACACGGTGCTGTCACTCGGCCTGCCGTGGGGGCTGGCTCACGTTCGCGCCGCCCGTGCTGATGGTGTGGCTGCTGCTGAAGGTGTCGGCATTCCGGTGCTGGAAGCGCGCATGGCCGATACCCGCGACAGTTACCGCGACTACATGCGCACGACGAGCGCGCTGGTGCCATGGCCGCCGAAGCGGGCATAACCTCGAGAGGATCCAAATACATGAACGCTCCCGCCGATCACGCCGCAACCCACGCCGCACGCCAGCATGAGATGCCGGCGCTCGACACAGCCCGATCATCCGCGCCTGCGAGCGCGCTGATACGCCTGCGCGACGAGCACGCGAGCGACATCGCCCGTCACACACAGGTGTTCGATGCGTTCATCGCCGAGTTGCGGGACAGTTCGATCGCCATCGAAACGCAGGCAGCCAACGCGCAGCACTACGAGTTGCCGACGTCGTTTTTCGCGGTGTATCTCGGCCCGCGTCTGAAGTACTCATACGGCTACTATCCGCGCGGCGACGAAACGCTCGCGCAGGCCGAAGACGCCATGTTCGCGCTCTACGCCGAACGCGCGCAGCTCGCCGATGGTCAGCGTGTGCTCGATCTCGGTTGCGGCTGGGGATCGCTCGCGCTGTCGAATTCGCATGCGCAGTGCGTGTTCATCGAGACGCGTGCACAGGAGCACGGGCTCGGCAATGTGCTGGTGGTCACCGGCAATATCGTCGATTTCGATTTTCATGACGGTGAGATCGCGTTCGATCGCATCCTCTCGATCGAAATGTTCGAGCACGTGAAAAACTACGGCGTACTGCTCGCGAAGATCGCGCGCTGGATCGCCGAGGACGGCAAGCTCTTCGTCCATTTGTTCGCGCACAAAACGCTGGCGTATCATTTCACCGCGCACGACGGCACCGACTGGATGTCGCGCTACTTCTTCACCGGCGGCACACCATGCCGTCGGCGGCGCTCCTGCTGAGCTTTCAGGACGACGTGCGGGTGACGAACCAGTGGTGGATCGACGGCACGCACTACGCGCGCACGGCGAATCAATGGCTGGCCTCGCTCGATGCCGCGCGCGTAACCGTGATGCCGATGCTGCGCGACGTTCACGGCGATGCCTCCGCCGTCTGGTTCCAGCGGTGGCGCATGTTCTACATGGCAGTGGCCGAATTTGTTCGGGCTATGCGCGCGGCGGCAAATGGGGCGTTGCGCACTATCTTTTCGAGAAACGTCCCGCGCAGGTGACGGCATGAAGCGCCCGCTCCTCATCGCCCTGGGCGCGGCGAGCGTGGCCGTCGCGCTCGCCAGTTGTTCGAACGATCCGCCCAACCCCAACCCGCGCGCGGATATGCCGCTGCAAAGCATGCCTGTCGATCTGCCGCGCTACATGGACCGCTGGTATGTGATCGCCAACATGCCGTATTTCGCCGAGCGCGATTTCGTCGCGACGCACGTCGAATGGACGCTGCGCCCCAACGGCAGGATCGACGACGTGTTCTACGGTCGCAAGAAGGGCTTCGACAAGCCGGAGACGCGACATCAGTTTCTCGACACGGTGAAGCCCGGCAGCGGCGGCGGCGAATGGAGCGTGCGGCTGTTCTGGCCGATCCACGTCACACAGATGACGCTCTGGGTCGATCCCGACTATCGCTACACGATCCTCGGCTACCCGAACAAGAAGCTCGGCTGAATTTTCTCGCGCGAGCCGACCATGAGCGACGATACCTATCGCGCCCTGCTCGCCCGTCTCGATGCGATGGGCTACGACACGGCACGCTTCCAGCGCGGGCCGCAATCGCCCGAACAACTCGGCCAGCCGGGATTCCAAAACCCCGGCCAGCGCGAATGACGGATCACTGCTCATTGGCTGCACATCGGCTGACCACGGCCTGACGCGGGCGTGACATGCATCCAGGCACGTCCATGCTTCGTATCAGTTGTAGCGACACCTCGTTTGCCCGACCGCCAGGCGCCGCACCCATGCCGCGCAAAGCGACCTTCAGCGCATAGAGAACGCCCCCCGCATGAACCGGAATCCGCAGCATCGACGGCAACGCATCGCGATGGTCGGCGCGGGAATCGCCGGGCTGACGCGCGCGCACGACGTCATGCTCTTCGAGGCGGCCAACCGACTCGGCGGGCATACCAACACCGTCGATATCGAACTCGACGGTCACCGCCACGCGGTCGACACGGGTTTTCTCGTCTTCAACGACCGCACCTATCCTAACCTCATCGCACTGTTCGACGAACTCGGCGTGCGAGCGCACCGCAGCGACATGTCCCTTTCGGTATCGCTCGACGGCGGACGGCTCGAATGGGCGAGCGCCAGTCTGAACAAGGTGTTCGCGCCGCGCCCGCCGTAATCTGTTGTCGCCGCCGTTTCTCGGCATGCTGCGCGATATCCTGAGCTTCAACGCATCGGCGCGGCGTCATCTGGAGGACGTGATTGCGAGCCGCTGCACGGTCGGCGAATTGTTGACCGAAGGCGGCTACGGCGCGCCATTCCAACGTCACTATCTGCTGCCGATGGCTGCCGCGATCTGGTCCAGCGCGGCCAACGACATCCTGCGATTTCCCGCCGCGACGTTTCTGCGCTTCTGCCTGAATCATGCGTTATTGCAGGTCAACGACCGCCCGCCGTGGCGCACGGTCGCGGGCGGCGGGCGCAAGTACGTGCGGCGCATCGCGGCGACGCTCGGCGATATCCGCACGCGCACGCCCGTACGCGCTATCCGCCGCGACGATGATGGCGTCGTCGTGACCGACGACGCCGGTCCCGAACACTTCGACACCCTCGTGCTCGCCACGCACGCACCGACGAGCTTGCGCCTGCTCGCCGATGCATCGGACGGCGAACGCGCGCTGCTTTCCGCGGTGCGATATCAGGAGAACCTCGCGGTGCTGCACACTGACCGCACGCTGCCGCCACGGCGGCGGCGCGTGTGGTCGGTGTGGAATTATCTCGGCGCGCGAGCGTGCCGGCCGGGCGAGCGCGCGCAACCGGTGTGCGTGAGCTATCTGATCAATCAGCTCCAGCCGCTGCCGTTCGAAACGCCGGCAATCGTCACGCTCAATCCCGTGGATAAACCCGCGCCCGAGACGCAACTCGGACGCTACCGCTACGAGCATCCGCTGCCCGATCTCGCCGCCATCGATGCGCAGCAGCGTCTGCCGTCGATTCAGGGCGCGCGCGGCTCGATGCGCTCGGACGCGCGTGGTTCGGCATATCGATCGCCTGCGGCCCTTCGCGGTGTATCGGCGCGATCACGGTCCGCGCGACGGCAGTGCGCTGGAACCGTGGATGCGCGCGCGTCTGGCCGATGCGCACGGCCCCGCCGACGGCGCAATTCCCCTGCTGACGATTCCGCGCGTGTTCGGCTATGGCTTCAATCCGGTAAGCTTCTGGTTCTGTCACGATCGCGCCAGTGCATTGCGCACGCTCTACGCCGATGTGCGCAACACCTTCGGCGAACATCGCGGGTACATGCTGAGCGCGCCCGGCCATGCGCCCATCGACGGCGACACTGTGCTCGCCTTCCGCGTGCGGCGTCACGGCGAGCACTTGTCGGTGTCCATCGATTACCGTGACGACGGCTTGCTGATCCACACTGCCATCGGCTTGCGGGCGCGGCCGCGGACCGGCGCGCGGGCGTTTCGCGCGCTGCTCGCCCAGCCGATGCTCGCCGCTGGCGTGATCGCGCGCATCCACTGGCAGGCGTTGCGGCTGTGGATCAAGCGCGTGCCGTTCTACGGCAAGCATCCGGCCGGCGAAGCGCGGACCGGAAATATGAACGAATTGAACGACGAGGCTCGACCATGACTCTTCTGCGCTCTTTTTTCGCGCAAGGTGACGTGCCGCTCCCGGCGCGTTTGTTCCTTCAGCTTCTGCGGCGAATCCGCACCGGTCATCTGGTGCTCGTGACGCCCGACGGCGGCCAGTGCGTGTTCAGCGATCCGCTGATGCAACCCGCCGCGCATCTTCTGCACATCCACGACTGGCGCGCTTGCCACGCGATCCTGCGCGCGGGCGATATCGGTTTCGCGGAGGCGTATCGCAATCAGTGGCTCGATACGCCCGATGCCGCCCCCGTGCTGCGCCTGGCCATCCGCAACGAAGCCACCATGCGGCGCACGGTGACCGGCGGTTTGATCGCGCAATGCTGGTACAACCTGCGGCACCGGCTGCGGCCGAACATGCGGCGCAGCAGCCGGCGCAACATTCACGCGCACTACGACATCGGCAACGACTTCTACGCGCTATGGCTCGATCCGAGCTGGACCTATTCGAGCGCATGGTTCGACGGCGACGCGACGCTCTCGCTCAAAGCGGCGCAGCATTGCAAGTACCGGCGCTTGATCGATACGCTCGGCCTGCGCGTCCTGGAGATCGGTTGCGGCTGGGGTGGGTTCGTCTGTCATGCGGCACGGCATTCACGTGCATGGCGTAACGATCTTGCGGGCGCAACATGCGTTCGCGGTGGAGCGGATCGCGCAGGAACAACTCGGCGCGCTCGCGCGGGTCGAGTTGCGCGATTACCGCGACCTGAGCGGACAATACAACGCCGTAATATCCTGCACGCTGCGCCGCTGTCTCGCGCCGCCCGCTAAGGCGCTGGTGCAGTCCATCACGATCGACGATGCGCGCTTCGCGGCGTATCGCGCATCGAGCGATTTCATTCGGGAGTATGTCTTTCCGGGCGGAATGCTGCCGAGCCCCGAACGCTTCGCAAAGGCGGCGCGGCGCGCGGGGCTTGCGTCAGAAGTGTCACTGTCGTTCGGCGAGGACTATGCGGCGACCTTGCGTCATTGGCGAAGCACATTCGAAGCGCGCTTGGACGCGGTGCGCGCGCAAGGCTTCGATGAACGCTTCGTCAGGACGTGGCGCTTATATCTGGCGTACTGCGAAGCAGGGTTTTACGAAGGCCGTACGGATGTAAAACACTTCTTGATATCGCAAACCGCGTGAGACCCAAAAAATCCCGCGCGTGAATGACGCGCGGGACATAACAGTCACGCTGCGTGAGCGCCGGGTGAAAACGATTATATGAGTGAGGACTTACGCGTAAAGGCGAATTCGAGGCAGAGATTGCCGTTTCGTTGCGAGCACTGCCAGATTCATACAGAATCCTCATTTATTCAATAAACCGAATCATCCCTTTGATCCGACATGCAAAACTGTTTCGCTGGCGGTTGCAAATCCATGCCTTTCGCACGTTGAACTTTGTCGGTGCGGTTCTATTCTGATTTGCAGGAAGCGCGTCCTCTCGGTGTGCTTCGTATTTCGGCCCGCCGGTAAAGTGAGCGTTTTTTTGCACGACGCGAATCAAAGCCGGCGATCGTTCGACGTTCGCACGCATGCGCCCGGTGGCGCAGGCGTGAGCGCTAAATCCTTCCAGCAAGCGGAATCGATGCGCCCGTAATGCTGCAGCGCGCGTCGTCGGACAGCAGAAACGCGATCACCGTGCCGATCTGATCCGGTTTCACCCAGCGCGAATAATCGGCATCGGGCATGTCCGAACGATTGCCCGGCGTATCTATATGATCGATGGCAACACCGCGTTCACCGTCACACCCAGGTCTTTCCACTCTTCCGCCAGCGCTTCGGTCATGCGCATCAGCCCGGCTTTGGATGCGGCATATGCGCCCATGCCCGAGGCAGCTTTGAGTGCCGCCAGCGCGCCGACATTGACGATGCACCCTCCGCTGCGCGCGCCGAGATGCGCGAGCGCCGCCTTCGATGCATTCAGTGCCGTCTTCACGTTGATGTCGAACATGGACTGCCAGGTATCGATACTGCCGCCGTCGATAGTTTCCCATGCGAAGCCTCCCGCGATGTTGACCAGCGCATCGAGTCCGCCGAGCTGCGCGGCAGCTTGGTCCAGCGCGGCGCGCGCGGCGTGCGCATCGGCGAGATCGACGCCGGTCAGCACGATCGTATGGTCGAACGGCACGGACAATGCACCGGACCTGCCGCTGCGCGCGATCAGTGCGATGCGCGCGCCGCGTTCGGCCAGCACACGCGCCGTCGCCCATCCCAGCGCACCAAAACCGCCGGTGACGACGACAGTCTTTCCGTTCAGGCTATTCATTGCGTCCTCGCTCGGGTGAATGATGGACCGCCGCATCGGACATGGGTCGTGGTCGCAAGTCGCACAGCCGTCGGATGCGAAAACGCTATTGTGCTTCGGTCCGGACGTGAACGGCCGCACGCTGCACGGCGAGCACGGCCGCCGAGGTCAGGAGACCGGTGCACAAGACCCCGAGCAGCGCGACGGCGGTCGGCGTCGCGCGCACGATGGCCGTGGTCGGCACGATGTCGCCGTAACCGATCGTGAGGTCAGTCACCCCGCACATATAGAGGAGCGTTTCGCCGAACGTGACGGGCACGGGCGTGACCGTGTTGATGGGACCGCCGAAGTAGAACATCGTCGTGCAGAGGATGAAGAACAACAGGGCGACATTCATGCCGAAGAGCGACGACAGATGCGTAACGATCTTCGGCATCTCGACGAGGGTGCGGCACGTGCCGATGCGCGGATACGCGGCATGGGCTACGCGTCGAACTCTGTGCGCGATCGTCAAGAGTCCGACATGTTAGCCGCGCGCACGCGGCGCACGCTACGGCATCAGGCCGCCCGGTCGCCCGATGCACTTATTTTCACGATCGCCCGTTCCGCGGCGCGCCCGCCAAGCAGCCAAACCGCCAGCGCCACGGACAGCACGCGCACGTCTGCTACGGTGAGCGCCGCCGAAAAGCCGGTAGCGAAACTCGCGCGGGCGATCTCGACGATGGCCGCCGCTCCCGTGCCAGTGGCCGCGCCCGCATGCGCGAGATCGCCCGCCAGCACGCGCGAGAGGAATGCGGCGTCGAGCAGCGCGCCCAGCACGCCCACCGACGTGACGATGGCGGTGAAGCGCGTCGTCGTGCTGATGCACGACGCCATGCCCGTGCGATGCGTCGGCACGCACGCCATGATCACCTTTTGCGTATCGCCGCTCAGCACGTCCGCGCCGATCCCGGTGACGATCATCCCGATCGCGAGCAGCGCGTAATTCGACAGCCCGGCGAACCACGCCGTCAGCAGATTGCCCGCACCGATAGTCGCGCGCCCAAGGCTCAGGAGCAGCATGCCCGGCATGCGCCTGCCGAGCGCGGCGCCGATATGCGGTCCGACGATCATCGCCACCGCGAACGGCAGCATGCCGATGCCGGCACGCATCGCCGGCAGGCCGAACGCGTTCTGCAGATAGAGCGGCAGGAAGGTCATCATCACCTGCGCGCAGGCGGCGTAACCGAACATGGCCAGCACGGCGGCGACGAAGCGCGGCTGGCAGAACAGCGCCGCAGACGCCGCAAGACGCGTCTCGGTGCGCCAGTCGGCCCAGCCGTCGGCCTGCGTGATCAGCGCCCAGATGCCGAACGCGAGCGACAACGCGAACAGCGCGCTGCCCGCGAGATCGACCGCACCGGCGTGCGGGTTGCGCGAATCGCGCACGCCGCGCCATGCGCACCACGCGAACACGGTGTAGATCGGCAGGTTCATCAGGAAAATCCAGCGCCAGCCGAACCATTGCGTGATGACGCCGCCGACCAGCGGGGCGACGGTCGTCTAGATGCCCATGCAGGTGCCCCACACGGCCCACGCGCGGGCGCGCGTGGCGCCTTCGTGGAAGATGTTGGCGATGATCGCGAGCGCGGCAGTCAGCAGCATCGCCGCGCCGACGCCTTTCGCCGCGCGCGAAGTTCAGCGCGAATGCCGACGGCGCGAGCCCGCAACCGAGCGACGCCAGCATGAACGCGCCGAGCCCTGCGATCAGCATGCGCTTGCGTCCCAAGCGGTCGGCGAGCGCGACCGCCGGGAGCAGGCACGCGGCGAACGCCACCATGTAGGCGCTCACGACCCATTCGACATCGGCGAAACCGGCGTGGAAGTCCTATGCGATGGACGGCAGCGCGATCGCGACGACATTGGTGTCGAGCGTGATGAGCGCGCAGGTTGCCGATGCGGTCAGAAGCACGAAGTGCGCGGCTTCCGGCGTGAGGGAAACGTCGGACATGATGTTCGCGAGCGTGACAAGGTCCGTCGATGCTAAACGCGCGACTGTTTCCCGTCATTGGCATAGAATCGCGACTTAATTGCTTGAATCATCAATACCGATATGCCCGTCGAACTCCGTCACGTGCGATGTTTCCTGAGCGTCGTGCGCCATCTACACTTCGCGCGCGCGGCGGAGGAACTCGGCATTGCGCCGCCCGCGCTGACCCGGCAGATTCAGGAAGCAGAGCGCCTGCTCGGAGTGCGGCTGTTTCACCGGACCAAACGCTCGGTCGCGCTCAGCGCCACCGGCGAGGCCTATCTGAACGAGGCCGTCAGTACGCTCGAGCACCTGACGCACGGCGCGGAACGGGCCGCCATGGCCGAGCGCGGCGAGTTGGAGCGCATCGTGATCGGCTATGGCGGCGGGCGGTTTACACCGACGTGCTGCAAACCGCGGTGCGCGGCTTTCGTGAACGGTATCCGCGCGTCGAGATCGGCATCAGCGAAATCGTGATGCGCGAAGCGGGCGCGCTGCTCGTCGAAGGGCGCATCGATATCGCCTATGTGCGGCCGCCGGCGCCGTATCCGGAAGGCGTCGAGGCACGCACCGCGCATTGCAACGCGTTCATCGGCGCGCTCCCTGCGCATTCGCCGTTGTGCGCGTCGGAGCGCATCTCGCCCGCCCAGTTGCGTGGGTTGTTGTTCGTCGTGCCGGAACAGGAGTCGGGCACCTTCGAGGTCGCACGGCACGGGCGGTTTCGTCCGCAGATCGTCGCGCAGCCGGACACGCTGTCCGCCGTGCTCGCGCATGTCTCGCTCGGCGGAGTGCCGCCATCGTGCCGCACTCGCTCGCGCAATGCGTCGCGGTGCCGGGTGTGGAATATCGAGGAATCGCGGGAAAGCCGGTGACGTCCGAAGTCGTGATGGTCTACCGGCGCTTCGAGAAAGCGCCGGCGGTGCGGGCCTATCTGAAGTCGGTGGAAGCGTAGCTCGCGCTCACGCCTCTATGCGCACCAGCGCGCCTTGCGGAACGCGCTCGAACAGATCGAGGACGTCCGCATTGGATATGGGCACGCAGCCGAACGACACGACCATGCCGATCTCCGCTTCCGCCGCCGTGCCGTGGATATAGACGAAGCGGCGCAGCGTATCGGTCGCGCCACCGCGATTCACGCCGGGTTTCATGCCTTGCAGCCACATCACGCGCAAGAGCATCCAGTCGCGATCCGGCTCGCGCGCGTCTTCGGCGGGACCGAAGACTTCGCCAGTCGCGCGCCGTCCGACGAACACCGCCCCCGATGGCCGCCCGCGCCGATCTTCACCCGCATGCGATGGAAGCCGAGCGGCGTGCAGCCGCTGCCCGCGCGATTGCCGCTGCCGTTGCACGCCGTGGATACGCAATAGCTGCGCGTAGCACCGTTCGCTTCGGAGAACGTCAGGCGCTGGTCGCGGATGCTGACGTGAAGCGTGACGTTTTCGTCGTGTCGGGACATGCGATTCCTTTCGAGTGCTGTGTATGCTTCGGTCCTTCACTTTAGTTCATCGATGCGGCCAGCGCTCGGGCGTAGTCCCAGTGACAGCTTTCCGCGAGTTGCATTGCCTTCGATCGGTCGCTCGGCATCGGCCAGGTTTGCGCATAGGCGGCCTGTTTTCCGGACTGCACGCTTGCATCCGGATGAAGCAGGCTCGCGTGCGGCAAGCCATACGCCATCGCGACGATGCTGCCATGCAGACTGCTGCCCAGCCCGCACTGTGCGCGATCAGCACACAAATGTCCCACACGTTCAGCGACTCGAAGATCGTCACGTCCGTTTTCTGCATATGACGCTTCAGGCGCGCATAAACGCCGATATCGTCGTGCCACGGCGCCGCGCCCGCGCGAAACAGCACGATGCCGTCGTCGAGCGCATCCAGTTGCACGACGGTCCGCGACAGCGTGGCGTCATCGCCGAAATCCGCGCTGAACTGCACGGCCCGATAACCGTGCAGATACGCGCGACGCACGCGCGCCACTTCGCCATGCCGCGCGTGCGCCTGGATGCGCTCATCGAACAGCATGGCGATCATCGACGCGGGATCGGGCATCAGCGGCGCCTCGATGCCGGCGTCACGCAGCAGGGATTGCGTGCGGACATTGCCCACGGTGAGTGCTTCGGCATTGCGGAGTTTCGTCAGCACTTCCGTGCGCATTGCTTGCGCGCATACAACGAACGACACGCCGCCGACCGCCATCACACCGATATGCGCCGCGCGCGCGAACGTCTCGCGCCCGACAACATACGGCGCGTGCGCATCGATGCCAGTGTCGCGCGAGCATACGCCGAGCGGGCGTCGGCGCTCGTGCAGTGACGGCTCGCGATCAGCGATTGCGCATCTTCGAGGTGCGCAAGCATCACGGCGGCTTCCCACGCCGTGCAAGTCAGCAATTCGCCACCGACGTGCAGCAAGGCGACGCGCGCATCGCGCGACGATTGCGCGAGCGCCGCCAGCGCGACGACTTCATGCCCGCCCCATGCACGCAGATCGCGGGTCGCCAGTCCGGCGAAGATCGGAGCGCGGCCGGGACCACACATCGGCAAGCATGCGTTCGGCTACGTGCGAGAAAAGTAGATCACCGAAGTTTGACGGTCGAAGGCGCCGAAGAGGATGACGGAATCGGATCGCATGAATGCCGAAGGCCCGAAGGCAACGCTGATTAATTCCACCGCTTGTGCTTGTCAGGTGTTATAGAGCGCACGTGCAAGGAGAAAGGCAAACGACGATGAAGTAGCAGACGCTGGCGATGGCCGCGGATCAAGGTGCGGGGTTCGAGATTTGCCGCAAACGCACGCGACGCGACGAGTTGCTTGACACGATGAACACGATCGAGATTCGCCTCGAGCAGCGCCGTGGACGTCGGCGCGGATCTGGTGGAAATCTCTTCGCCGAGGTGGG
>LFLF01000179.1 GCA_001184395.1 Candidatus Paraburkholderia calva
ACCAGCAGGAAAGTTTGGCTCTTTAGCGACACGGTCGCCGGAGCGAAAGCCAGCGCCGTCATCTACAGTCTCGTGCTTACATGCCACGCGTGCAACGTCGAGCCATACACGTACCTGCTTCACGTACTGACCCAACTGCCTCAACGCGTACAAGACGCCGACATAAGCAACCTACTGCCATTTCGGTTCACGCAGTCTCAGGCTTCGACCAACGCCGCCTGACCAAAGAAAACCATACGCAAAATCCTAGATGTAAGTCGCGCTTCCCACGCCAGCAGATTTGCAGCGCTAGGCAACATTCATGCGCATGCCTGTGCGCTCAAATTGGCGCTTACCCGTAACAGACGCATGTCGAAGGCCGTAGTGATCGTAGAATGTCGAGGTAGCTGCGATGCCCCGGAAACAGGCTCGACCCATTTGATCTCGTCGGTGTTTTCGGCGACGTGGCTGGATGAACACGTCCTGATGCTTTTGCACCAGTACGCCGCACGCTTCCAGTTGCGCTTCGGTCGAAGTCAGCGCAAAGCGCAGCGTCAGCGCGTATTGCTGACGTCCGCGTCTGTGCCAGCGCGCGATCAGTTCGTCGCTGTTGTCGTAGCCGGATTGCGCCGTATCGCGCAGAAACTCGGGGCAGTTGCGATCCATCAGCACCTTGCCTGCGACCATGCGCAGATTGCGCGACTCGCTTTCCGTGAAGAACGCATCGGCGGATTGCTTGTGCACCTTGCAGTAGACGAGCGCGGTCGTCGTGCCGCACGCCAGCAGTTCGTCGATAAAAAGCTCGCCGTCTCGCGCGCCACCGCTGGATTCTCGAAGCCGCGCTCCGTCGGGAAGTGTACGTGTTGAGCCACGGCAGCAGGCCCGGCGCGGGCGACGCGATCATGTCCGTTTGCGGATAGTAGATGTGCGAGTCGATGAAGCTCGACAAGATCAGCTTGTCGTGTCGTATGGACGGTGGCGTCGGCGGCAAGCCTGTCGCGAATCGACGCATACGCGCCCGCCGCGACACTTTGCCGTCCTCGACGATCAGGAGACCATCGGCCCACATAGAGCGTGCCGTTAGCGGCATGCGCGGGATCTTCCCGGAAGGTCAGTAACTGGGCGCGGTAGGCGGTCTGAGTCATGATGCAACGTCTCCGTTTCTATGAATAAAACTACAACTGCGAAAGCAGTACGAGTGAGAAGACCACGATGATCCACATCGCCGGCTTTAATTTCCTTCGCGCAGCCCGTCGCCGACTTCAGCACGACGAAGGCGAGAAAGCCGTAGGCCACGCTGTCGGTAATGGAATACGTCAGCGGGATCAGGATCATCGCGAGGAAGGCGGGAATGGCTTCGTCGAAGCGATGCCATTCGATCTGCGTGATCGCTTCTGTTTGAAGATGACACGAAATATTCATAGAAGGCCTTCGCGGCGGGTCGTATGCTGAGCTTCGCTAACGGACGATCGCGCCAAGCACATCATGCCGGACATCGCATTTCCTCAGCAATCCGGCTCGGGCGAACGTAATCGCCACACGAGTCTCGCTGTCTTCCTTCTCATCTTCGTGATCGGCATCGGCTATGTCGCCGTGCATCTCGCCTCCGATCTCGAATCCGTTCAGCAAAGCTCCTCGCTCGCTTACGTCTTGCTCAACATCGCACTGCTGATTGCGCTCGGCTTCGAGTTCGTGAACGGCTTTCACGATCGTGAACGGCTTTCACGATACAGCCAACGCCGTCGCCACCGTCATCTACACCCATTCGCTGACGCCCAACATCGCCGTGATGTGGTCGGGTGCGTGGAACTTCATCGGCGTGCTGATTTCGAGCGGCGCGGTCGCGTTCGGCATCCTGCAATTGCTGCCCGTCGAACTGATTTTGCAAGTGGGTAGCAGCGCGGGCTTCGCGATGGTCTTCGCATTGCTGATCGCCGCGATCATCTGGAACCTGGCAACGTGGTACTTCGGCCTGCCGTCGTCCAGTTCGCACACGCTGATCGGCTCGATCATCGGCGGCGGGTTGATGAACCAGTGGATGCGCGGGCCAAATGGCACGAGCGGCGTCGGACTGGTCGCAGGCGGCGGGCGTGGGCAAATCGCTGCTGTTTTCGCCCGTGGTCGGATTCATTCTGGCGGCGCTGTTGCTGTTGCTGCTCAAGGCGCTGGTGCGCGTGCCCTCGCTCTACAAGTAGCCGAAGGCCAATCATCCGCCACCGTTCTGGATTCGCGCGCTGCTGATTCTGACCTGCACGGGTGTCCTTCGCGCACGGTTCGAACGACGGCCAGAAGGACATGGGTCTCATCATGCTGATCCTGATCGGTACGGTGCCGACTGCCTATGCGTTGAACAAGGCGGTGAGCCCGGCCGAGACGCAAACTTTCGTCGCGGTCGCGCACGAGGCGTCGGCGGTGTTCGCGAAGTACGCGGCCAACACGCCGCCCTCGTCGAATCCGCGCGACGACACGCAGGCCTTCATGCGTACGCGGCAGATTTCGTCCGCATCGGTGCCCGCCGTGAAGCAGCTGACGGATACGATCGCGAAATAAGTGCCGTCGTCGGGATCGCTGGCATCGGTGCCGCAGAGCAATATCGACAACGTGCGCAACAACATCTACCTCGTCTCGGAAGCCATCCGGCTGATGGAGAAATCGAACTAGCCCACCTTCAGCGCCGCCGACAAAGGCGTGATCGACAACTACAAGAAGCAGCTCGATCACGCGACGAAGTTTATCCCGACCTGGGTGAAAGTGGCAGTGGCGATCGCGCTCGGACTGGGGACCATGGTCGGCTAGAAGCGCATCGTCGTGAAGGTTGGCGAGAAGATCGGCAAGCAGCATCTGACGTACGGGCAGGGCACATCGGCCGAACTCGTGACGATGCTCACCATCGACGACGCCGATGCCTACGGCCTGCAGGTCTCCACGACGCACGTGCTGTCGTCGGGCGTCGCAGGGACGATGGCCGCGAACGGTTCGGACCTGCAATGGAACACGGTGCGCCGCCTGGTGCTGGCGTGGGTGCTGACGCTGCCAGCATCGATTGCGCTGGCAGCCGGGCTCTACTGGCTATTCAAGCACGTGTTCTGACGCGATCGCGCGTCAGACGTCATTGGCGCTCAGGCGTTCGACGGGCGACCGGTCTTCACCGCTTCGAGCGCCTCGATCGCGGCGATCAGGCTCTTGTCGGAAGCCGCATCCAGCATGGTTAGTGCGGCCCGCAGCAGTTCGCTTTTTTTCACGCGCACGCCGTTGGTCAGGCACTTCTGCTTGAGCGAGGCGAGCCTCGCGTAGTCCGACTTGGGCATGGTGAAACTGTCGCGCACGACCTTTTCCTTCTTCACGCGCTTCGCCTTGGCGTCGGTCTTTGCGGCGGCTTGGGCCGTTGCATCGGCGGCGGGCTTTGTGGCCGGTTTCGCAGCCTGTTTCGTGGCCGGTTTCGTCTTAGCAGCGGCCTTGGCCTTCGGTACCTTGGGGGCAGCGGCCTTCGACTCGGTTGTGGTAGCAGCCTTCTTCGCGGCGGCGTTTTTCTTTGCGGCCACAGCCTTCTTTGCGGATTTGTCTTTCACCGCCGGCGCGCTCGCCTTCGTCTTGCTTTCGCTTGCGGGTTTTGGCTGCGCCTTGCTTTGCGCCATCTTTCCGGACTTGGCGTCTGCCTTCGCTTCGTCCTTGCCGTCGGCGCTCTTCGGAAAGTTGAAAGCCTTCTTCGTGGACGGGTCGATTTGAGGTGTGTTCATTCGTTTTCTCCTTACCGTGCGGAGAAAACAGTATATACGGTTTATTCACCAAAGAAACGACCGGCGCGACGGTTCACCGCGCCGGGATACAGCTTGTGCGTCAGCAGATAGCGCGCGACGCGTCACACGCACCTCAGTCGTCTCGACCGTGATGATGACCGTGATCGCCGTCATCGTCGTGACTCGAGCGGCAGACCTTGTCGTCGTGGCCGCCCGCGCCGCCCGGCAGGCGCTGCGCGCCGTAGCCGGGCAGGTCGGCATCGCCGAACGTGAAGACGAAGAACTGGTTCAGATTGTCGATGCCGTTCGGATGATTCATGTCCGTCGCTGTACCGATGAAGTCGTTGTCGTTGGCGACGAACAGCGTGTGCCTGAGCACGCCCTTCACGCACACGTCCGGGCCGAATGCGAGGCTTTCGAGCTTGGCGGGAATGTCCTGCGCAGCGAGGCCATTCCGTGTTGAGCGCGGCGAAGATATCGAGGAACAGCGTCTTGGCGAGCGCGTAAGGCGCGAGGCCCGCTTCACCGCTCGTCTGGCTCACGTCCTGTGCGCCTGCCAGATCGACCTTGTAGACGCGCTTGAAGGTGGCACTGGAGTCGTCACCGAGACCTTTGCCGTCGCGCTCGTCAAGCAGCAGCGTGTGATCGTTGATGGCGTCGATATCGCTGATAGTCGGATACTTCGGCTTGCTGCTCGTGCCGATGTTGGTGAGCGGATAAGCGAACTGGGTCAATTTGCCGCTGCGCAGATCGATGCGCAGGATGCGCGTGTAGCCGCCGTTGCTGCCGCCATCCTGAATCAGCAAGCTTTGCATCACGCCGTAAAGTGTGTCGCTGTCGAGCGAGATCGCGAGACCTTCCATGCCCTTGTTGGCGACGCACCCCGAGGTGTTCTTGCTGATCTCGTCGTCGCCGATGGGCGCGAGCGTCGTCACCGCGAACGATGCCGGCACTCGCACAACGCCGATCCGCTCGCCCGTGCACCGATCGAAGCGGTAGATATACGCCCGTACTCCAAGAGATAAAGATGCTGCCGCCATCCCGCGCACGCGGATATATTGTTGACAGCCACCATATTGTTTTTAAAGCATCTTGCGCCACCAACTGTCTGGTCTGGCGCCGATGGTCAAGGTACTGCATGACGGCATTGGTATTGAAAGCGGCTGGCTGACTACGATTCACGCCTTCACGCAAGATCAGAACTTGCAGGATGGTCTACACTCGGACTTCCGTCGCGCACTAGCTGCAACAAATAATATTGTACCTACTAGAACCGGAGCAGCCAAGTCGATCGGCCTGATCGTGCCTGATCTCGCTGACAAACTCAACGGATACTCCGTCCGCGTGCCCGTTATCACCGGATCACTCGTCGACTTCGTCGTGGAACTGGGGCGGCCGACTACGGTCGCCGAGGTAAATAGCCTGTTCGAGTCGGCCGCAAACGACGAGCTGACGGACGTACTACGCTATACAATGGACAAGATTGTTTCCGCTGATATTGCCACAGATTCCGCCTCATGCATTTTTGATGCGGCTCTGACAAAGATTATCAATGGTAAGTCGTTAAAGGTGATGGGTTGGTACGACAAAAAATGGGGATTTTCGAACAGATTAATTGACGTAGCCTTATTATTTTAATTTATCGAAGCGGATAGCACCTTCAAGATGAAGGCTGATTTTCATTCTTCAATTTGTGGGCGCTTTCTCGCTTATATCTTGAAGTAGCTATTGGAATGCACCCGCAAATTGGAATGTACCCGCAAATCAGCGAAATTCATCATGAGTCTGCGGCAGACGAGCATAGCCTTCATGGGCGAACAAGGAACATTCAGTCACATCACCGCCAGCGAGCTATTCCCTGGTCGAGTTCTGAAACCTCATCTACATTTGAAGAATGCTTTACATCCGTCAAAGAGGAGGCATGCTGGTGCGCCGTTGTTCCCATTGAGAATTTGGTAGCTGGCCATGTCAGCGAGGTTCATCAACTTTTACGCGCGCATGATTACTATATTGTCGGCGAGCATTTCTTGCCTGTACATCGCCTACTTATAAAAATAGAAAGCTACTCATCGCGGGATGAATTCTTAGCTGTCGAGTTCTATGTTGAACTACGCTGGAACTCGCGACTTATTACGGCGTCAGCTCTGCTCGATAGAATCGCCCCTTGGTGTTTGCGGACGAAATATCTCGGTATTTACCCACAACACACCGTCGTAGAGACGTATTACTTAATTCAAATGGGAATACGTCAATGATCAGTCAAGCAAAAGATTCGTCTTCGCTTGGTCATGCTCATCTCGAATAAATATGTAGACATCTTGTATTGGTCAACGCACGCTACTTAGTCGGCCCTGAATAATCCTATTAAGGCGCCGCCGGCACTCATGCCGCAAGTAACTCCCCAACCAGGCGACTCAGCAAAGCGACGAGAACAAGGACGTAAAAAGCCGCAGTTTCCGGAGGATCATGCGCAGATTGTGGCCTGCACGGCACAGCACCGCGTGAATTGCGTCGCCGCGCGCACCCTTTAGCCAGTTCCGGTCGAGCTTGCCATCCGCTTTCATGTGCCCGATGGTAGGCTCGATCGCACTACGCCTTCGGACCATTGCGCGCAACCCGCGTGTGATACCGCGCCGCAGCCCGGGTGATAGATCATCACGCCTGCACCGCAACGCCTTTGTAGTCGCGGTCAACGATGGCAATCTCCGGCTGCACATCCTCAGGATCGCGGCCTGTTCCAAGGCCTCGGCCAGCGTGTGGCCGTCGTACGGATTGCCCGACAGAACGAGCCCCGACCAC
>LFLF01000180.1 GCA_001184395.1 Candidatus Paraburkholderia calva
GTGTTTCGGGTAATAGGGTTCGATTACCGCACACAGTTCGGTCCACGGAACGATCGTGTTCATCGTGTCAAGCAACTCGTCGCGTCGCGTGCGCTTGCGGCAAGTCTCAAACCCCGCACCTTGATCCACGGCCATCGCCAGCGTCTGCTGCTTCATCGTCGTTTGCCTTTCTCCTTGCACGTGCGCTCTATAACACCTGACAAGCACAAGCGGTGGACTTAATCAGCGTTGCCTTAAGCGGCACGCCTTGGCCAACTTCTGTCCTGACAACCTCGCTGAACTGAGTACACCGCTCACAATAAGCTCAAGAGCGAGCAGAAACGCAAATCGATCATTGCCGCATATTGGAAACAAGCCGAGCTGTGGTGATGTCATAGCTTACGTAAGTATCAATAGTACGCTTCGTCGGCACAATGGGGCCGACGAACCGTACTAAAGACGCCTACGCCCGCGCCCCAAAAAAGCACCAGCATCAGTCCCAAGTTCAGTCATATTTGATATAGCGAAACCACTGATCATCTGATGGCGTGCCATCGAGCGGCTCTTCCTCCCGCCCGGGCCGCCAGGAAACGACCTCTTCGATCTTGGAGGCAAGAGCCAGATCCTTATCGGTGATGCCTTTAGCAGAATGCGTCATGAGCTTGACGATGACGAAGGCATAAGAGACCGTGAGATCCGGATGATGCCAGGCCGCTTCGGCCAGATGCCCGATGGTATTCACGACCATCAACGTTCCTTTCCATCCTTCAGTTTTGAATTTGCGCCCCAGCCACCCATCCTCGACATACCAGTGCGAAAGCGGCCCGGTCAGCCGTTGCTTGACCTCGTCTTCGGAATAGACCTTTTCTGCCTGAGCCATGACACGACCTCCAGAGAAAAAATAAATGAGCAAAGTAATCCGATGACCAAACAGTATGCGCTCCGAAAACGATCCTCACAGAGAGATACGAGATTGCTGCAACGCAGAACGCCCGCTGTTCCATCACAAGAACAAATTCACAGATTTGACACAGTATGTGTCGCGCAAAACAAAGCGAAGGCTCTACAAAAGGCCTGAGAGCGCAAAACATTGAGTACATACCCTGACGAAAGAACGCCGTATTAAACCGGCATGGAATATGCAAACGGCGACGATACGCAAGACTCTGGCAACGCATCGGAGGAAGCGAAGCTCGTTACCTGCATTAAGAAGGCGCGCGCGATACACGAGGTAGCGTGCTCATCCTGGGTCGGATGCATCATCTTTCTGGAGGAGATGTGAACTTACGTACCCTGGTTCTTGGACTGGCGGTGGTCGCGACGGCTGGCCTTAACTCGCTCATGGCACAGGCAGCCTCGCAACTCGACACCGCTATCAAGAACCCCTCGAACTGGGCGGCGCAGGCGGGCAATTACGCCAATCACCGCTATAGCACGCTCAAACAGATCAACGAAAACAACGTCGGCAAGCTGCAGGTTACCTGGACCATGTCCACCGGCGTGCTGCGTGGCCACGAAGAATCGCCGCTCGTCATCGGCGACACGATGTATATCCACTCGCCATTCCCCAACAAGGTCATCGCCATCAACCTGAAGGATCAAACCTTCATCTGGCAATACCAGCCCAAGTAGGACAATCAGGTCATCTCGGTGATGTGCTGCGATACGGTCAACCGTGATCTCGCATACGGCGACGGCAAGATCTTCCTCCAGCAAGCCGATACCAAACTCGTCACACTCGATGCCAAATCCGGCGACGTCGTCTGGACCGCGCAGAACGGCGATCCGAAGAAAGGCGAAACCAACACCAACGCGCCTCACATCTTCGGCAACAAGGTAATCACCGGAATCTCCGGCGGCAAGTTCGGCGTGCGCGGCCGCCTGGCCGCATACAACATCAAGGACGGCAAGGAAGCCTGGAAGGCCTACAGCGTCGGCCCCGATAACGAAATGCTGATGGACCCCGAGAAGACCATGACCTAGTCGGACGACAAGATGGTCCCCGTCGGCGCGGACTCGTCGCTCAAGACCTGGCAAGGCGACCAGTGGAAATACGGCGGCGGGACGACATGGGGCTGGTATGCATGGGACCCCAAGCTCAACCTTGTCTACTACGGTTCGGGCAATCCGGGCACGTGGAATCCGACCCAGCGCCCCGGCGACAACAAATGGTCCATGACCATCTTCGCGCGCGACCTCAACACCGGACAGGCGAAATGGGTCTACCAGATGACGCCGCATGACGAGTGGAACTACGACGGCGTGAACGAAATGATCCTGTTCGACCTGAACATCGGCGGCAAGAAGGTTCTGACTATCGTCCACTTCGACCGCAATAGCTTCAGCTACACGCTGAATCGCGAAACGGGCGCGCTGCTCGTCGCGCAAAAGTTCGACCCGGCGGTGAACTGGGCCGACAGTATCGATCTGAAGAGCGGCCTGCCGATTCGCAACGCCAGCTACTCGACGCAAAAGGCCGGTCCCGATCACAACGTGAAGGGCATCTGCCCGGCCGCGCTCGGATCGAAGGACCAGCAACCGGCTGCATACGATCCGGGCTCAAGCCTCTTCCTCGTGCCGACCAATCACGTTTGCATGGACTACGAGCCGTTCCAGGTCGATTACGTGTCGGGTCAGCCGTTCGTGGGCGCGACGCTGTCGATGTTCCCCGGCCCCAACGAGAACGGCGCGATGGGTAACTTCATCGCGTGGGATGCCTCCAAGGGCAAGGTCGTGTGGTCCAAGCCGGAGAAGTTCTCGGTGTGGTCCAGCGCGCTCGCGACTGCCGGCGGCATCGCGTTCTACGGCACGCTCGAAGGCTATATCAAGGCCGTGCGCATCAAGGACGGCAAGGAGCTGTGGAAGTTCAAGACCCCGTCGGGGATCATCGGCAACGTGTTCACTTACGAGTACAAGGGCAAGCAGTTCGTCGGCGTGTATTCGGGCATCGGCGACTGGGCCGGCATCGGCATGGCGGCGGGTCTCGAGAAGTCGATGGAAGGTCTGGGCGCCGTGGGCGGATATCGCGAACTCGCGAAGTACACCGTGCTCGGCGGCACGCTCTTCATCTTCGCCATCCCGAGCTGATGGCATGGGTTGAACAGTCGAGGTACTAAGGTGCGGCGGCGGCAACCGGCCGCGGCGCGGCAGCATCCCACACCAAACATGTTCATGGAGTCACGTGTATGAAAGGCCGATCACTCTTGGTGCTCGCGATGGCGCTCGCCGCGTCGTCCGCTTCCTTTGCACAGACGCCGCCTCCGATGCCTGCGCAATTGAAGCGGGTCGCGTACATGGTCGTCAATGGCAACAAGGTCGATACCGATACGCTGCAAGGCTGGCGTACCTGGCGCGCGTTCGCGTGCGAACGCTGTCACGGCGCGAAGCAGGAAGGCCTGGTCGGCCCCTCGCTAATCGATGCGTTCAAGACACTGGATAAGAATGAATTTCATCGCACGGTGTTCGGCGGACGTGTCGATAAGGGCATGCTCGACTTCAGCGCAAGTCAGATGATGCAGAAGAATTGGGAGAACCTCTTTGCGTATCTCAAGGGGCGCTCCGATTGCAAGATCAATCCGGAGGACTTGCAGGCAATCGACGCGAAATGAGGGGACTGCAGTGTGCTTCGATTCAAATCCTCCCGGAGGACCCGATGTCTGATCGCCATGCAGGCCGCGCCATTTCGTTCCGATTGATCGCCGCCATATGGGTAGCATGCGCGGCGCCTGCAACCTTCGCGCAAGTCGGCCCGCCGCCCAACTTGCCCAACAACGACGGCGCGGACGGCATGCTGCGCGTATGCGCCGATCCGAACAACATGCCGCTGTCCAATCAGAAGGGCGAGGACTTCGAGAGCAAGATCGCGGCGCAGATGGCGAGCGACTTCGGCTACAAGGTCGAATACACCTTCTGGCTGCAACGCATGGGCTTCGTGCGCAATACGCTGCGGGAGAAGGTGCCGAATACCGAGCAGTTCAAACGCGACCTGATCATCGGCGTGCCGAAGGGCTATGAACTCATAGCCACCACGCGCCCATATCTGCATTCCACCTACGCGATGGTGTTTTCGAACGAGCCCGAGTAAGCGAGCATCAAGTCGCCGCAGGATCTGATGAATCTGCCCCCGATCAATTGAAGAAGATGAAGCTCGGCATTTTCGTGAAGAGTCCCGCAACGGACTGGCTCATGAGAAACAACCTCATCGATCAGGCCGTCTCGTATCAGGGGCAAAGCGGCGACCCCGACGCCTTCCCCGGCGAGATGATCGAGCACGATCTCGCGCAGGGCAACGTCGACGCGGCTTTTGTCTGGGGGCCGATCGCGGGCTATTTCGTGAATCGATCCGACAACAAGGTGCGGCTCGTGCCGTTCCCCGTGCAGCCGGGCATCCGCTTCAACTATGAAATCGCGATGGGCGTGCGTTACGGCGAGAAGGCATGGCGCGACAAGGTCGATAACTGGATCGCGTCGAATCAGCCGAAGATCGACCAGATTCTGACGACCTATCAGGTGCCTTTGCTGCCGTTGCAGCCGGTATCTGCGCAATGAGGTCGCTCGTCGCGGCGCTCGTGTGCGGTGTGGCAATGACACATCGGCGCACGCGGCCGATCAGGCTACCTCGTCGGTGTCCACGTCCGGCGTGCAGATCGCACCCGCCGAAGATCTGTTGTTCATGCAGCCACATATGAACGGCGTCGATCCGCAGACCGAACTCGATTACGCGGTCGATTATTCCGGGCCGCCCGACAAGGTCAACGACACCGTGCGCGTGCTGGTAATGAGCCAGGGCAACAGCAAGCACGATGCGCGCGTCACCGATCGCACAGGGCAGGTCGAGATTCCCGGCGGCCTGCCGTACAATCCGGCGATCATCTATTTCTGGAGCACGACATCACCGAAATGCAGCAGTTGACCGGCGGGCAGCGGCGCTATTTTCAGCAGCGCGTGCGGCTGGCGCTCGCGACAAATCCGGCGATCACGCCGGTCCGCACGGAATCGCTCGGCTTGCCGAAGCATGTGAAAACGCGGCAGGTAGTGATACAGCCATATCTGAATGACCCGAACGCGGAACGCTTCGCGCAGTACACGGCGAAGCGCTATATGTTCGTCATCGCCGACGACGTTCCCGGCCACGTGCTGATGATCTGCACAGAAGTGCCGGGCAAGGGCGGAGACTTTGCGCATCCCGTGCAAAAGGAAACCATCGCGTATCAGGGTGCACTCAAGATGCCGCCGGGCGGTGCGCCGGTCAAACCGGGCAATGCGCCGCGCGCGAGCAATTGATTTGGCGCTTGCATGAGTCCCCGAACTCATGCAGCGAAATTCGTGTACCGGACCCTATGCAGCGACCGTGAACTTCGTCCGCTCTCTCACCATGCGCCAGTTGCAGATCTTCGTCATCTGCACGCGTTGTCCGAGCTTCACGCGCGCGGCGGAAGAGCTGCATCTGACGCAACCAGCGGTATCGATGCAGATCAAGCAACTCGAGGATGCGGTCGGCTTGCCACTGTTCGAACGCGTCGCGCGGCGTCTCACGCTGACCGAGGCGGGCGAGCGCCTGTCGCATCACGCCAATCGTATACTCGGCGAGATCAAGGACGCCGAGGACGAGATAACGTCGCTCACGCAGGCCGATAGCGGTTCCATCGCGGTGAGCATAGTCAGTTTGGCGACATACTTCGCGCCCAAGCTGCTCGCGCTGTATTCGCAGCAGTTTCCCAAGGTCGATGTGCATTTCTCCGTCGACAATCGCGAGACGCTGCTCAGGCTCTTGCAGAACAACGCGACCGATCTTGCGATCATGGGACGCCCGCCGCTGGAACTCGTGACCACGGCGGAGCCGCTTGCCGCGCATCCCCATCTGATCATCGCGCCGTTGACGCATCGCTTGCGTCATGCGAAGCGCTTCGATCTGCACGAACTTGCGAACGATACGTTTCTGCTGCACGAACCCGGCTCGGGCACGCGGGCTGTCGCCGAACATGTGTTCCGGCAAAACCTGTTTGTGCCGTCGTGCAGCGTCACGCTCGGCAGCAACGAGACCATCAAGCAGGTGGTGATGGCAGGAATGGGCGTGAGCCTCATCTCACTGCATACGCTAGTGCTCGAATTACGTACGGGCGAAGTCGCGGTACTCGACGTGAACGGCACGCCCGTCGAACGAACATGGCAGCTCGTCCATTCGCGCGCCAAACAACTCTCGCCTACATGTCTCTCATTTCGCCGTTTCCTGCTCGAACATGCTGCGCCGTTTCTCGATGGCGAGTATGCGACCTGGGTTCCTTGCAATTACCCACTTCGGTTCAGTGCGAGAGTTCATAGCCCAGTTGAATATCGGTAAAGCGCTGCATCCCGCGCCACATGACAGTATTGCCCGGAGGTGGATCCGCTGGCGCGCCCCAGATAGCC
>LFLF01000181.1 GCA_001184395.1 Candidatus Paraburkholderia calva
GAGCAAGGCGTCTATGGAGATAGCGCCTATGCGAGCCAGAAAGCGCTGATGCGTGGCAAGGCCGCCAAGGCACGCGACTTCACCAATCAGCGTACGCGTCGGGCGGGCGAAATTGACAAGGTAGCGCGCGGCAAGAATCGCAACAAGTCGAAGATCGGTGCTCGCGTTGAGCAGGGGTTTGCTGTTGTCAAACGCCTGTGGGGCTTCACGAAGGTGCGCTATCGGGGTCTGGCGAAGAACGCCAATCGGGCTTTCGTTGCGCTGGCGTTGACCAACGTTTATCTTTCGCGCAAGCGATTGATGGCACAGGTTCGCCCGTAATGGGGGAAAGCGGGCCGCAGGCCCAGGCGCAACACCCTGGTGGACCGGAAATCCAGGCGCAAAGCCTCACTCACGATGAATCTGCCGCTGTTTGCGCCTGAATCGATGAATACAACCGGCTGCTTCAGCGTTGCCTTAGACACTCGGCTTGTCGAGATGATCGTAATGGCTATGCGAAATCAGCACGATACGATATGCGGCAACTCGTCGAGCTTGAGGCCCGGCGGCACCTTGCGCTTCGGTCCGGCGAACGACACGGGCGAGGCGCGTTCCGAGAAGATCGGATCGCACAGGATATTGACGCCGTCGATTTGCAACAACACGCTTGCATGACCGATCCATGTAAGCGTATTCACGCTGCGATTCGCCTTGAGCCACGCAATATCCGGATGCGCCATCGGAAAGTCGTAACCGTTTGCGGGCGGCTTCGGCAAGCCTTGCGTCCAGCGTTCCCAGCGCCACTTCAACAGCGATTCGCGCGGCAGGTTGTAGTTGTTTTCGAACACGCCTGACGGCGAGCGCCGTGCATGATGCAGCGGTTGTGGCGCATCGGACGTGTTGCGTTCTTCACTGCGCGCGGCGTTGTGATGCGTGCAGCCTGTCAGCAAGGTAAGCGTGATCAAAACGGAAAGAGGGCGGAAACGGTGCATGGCTCGATTTGTTCTATTCGACGGACGTCTGCCTTCGCGGCGCGAATGATTTCGTTTTCGCTCGCGAACCTGTGCGCTCGATTGTACGGAATGTAGAAATCGCTGTGATTTCGTACGATTCGAACGTGTGTCGGAAATGTGGCGTTGACGCCTTGTCCGCGCCGCACAAGGCCTTCGCTGATTTTCATACGAATCGGCTCGTTTCTTGCGTACCTGAATCCGTTGCAAAAAATCAGCAGACGAAAACCAACGGCGTCGCGCATCGCCTGGCGGGCTCTTCGCGCGTCGACACCACGACGGGGTTTCAACTAAGGGCAGCAGGCACAGGAGTCATGCGGCGCGTGCGTTAAATCCGCAACTGCATGCGATGCTCGTATTGCGTAGCGCGTCGCATGTGGCAAGCGCATTGCGCCAGGAAGGACGCGATGAAGCGCTGGCCGAAGGCATCGCCGAGATGATCGCGCATTGCGGCCATGCGGGCCTCGGCCTGTTTCTCGCGGCCGTATGGCATTGGCTTGACGAACGCGATTACGTCGAAGCCGCCGAATCGGTGCAGCATTACATCGAGACCGGCAACGTTCCGGTTGCGAAAGCAATGCCGCGCACGTCTGATCGTATTCGCTTGATTCACGTAACGTAATGCGGTCCCAGTACGTTACGTCATGTTCCGAACCAGCTCGTATCGACGAAATACTCGCGCGCGGTGCAGCGCGATGCGTCGTCGGATGCAAGGAACAGTACCATGCGCGCGCTATGCTCCGGCTCGATACGCTCGTGCAAACACTGTTGCGCGACGAGCGCGGCTTCGCTGTCAGCCGACTGCCACAGCCTCATCTGGCGGGGTGTGCGCACCACGCCCGGGATCACCCCGTATTGACGCGAATGCCATGCTCGCCGAGTTCACGCGCAAGGCCATGCGTCAGCCCTTCGATGCCCGCCTTCGCCGTCATGTAGATGATGAGATCCGCGATGGCGAGATGCCACGAGATCGAACCCATGTTGACGATCAAGCCTTTCTTCTGTGTGCGCATGCGTTTCGCTGCGGCCTGCGCGTAGAAGAACTGATGCCGAAGATTCACGGCCATGCGATCGTCCCAATACGCGGCGCTCGCCGTGTCCCATTGATGACGATCATCATTCGCCGCGTTATTGATTAGCACGTCGATGCTGCCTGCCGCGTTCGCGATATCGCCGAAGGCGCGCTCGATCTGCTCGACATCGCGCAAGTCGCAGCGATGAAACCGGGGCGCGTGGCTTTCGCTTGCGAGCGTCTGTTCGAGCTACCGCGATTCGGCTTCGGCCACGTCGATGAAAAACACGCGTGTGCCCTGCTTGACGAATGCTTCGGTGATCGCAGCGCCGATACTACTGCCGCCGGCCGTGACGACGCGCTTGTCCACGAGACTCGGATAGATGGCATAACTCATGTTGTCGTCCTCCGGATCAATGCGAATGACGCGGATTACCGCGCGTTTCGATCACCTTCAGATAGAGCGTCGCAGGTTCGAGGCATCCACCCATCGACAACTGCCCGACCGTCTGCCGATACAACTCCTGCCATGGCGTTTGCGCAGGCGGCACGGCGTAGCTCGCATCCTTGCGGCGGCCGGCTAGCTCGGCTTCGTCGATCAGCACATTCACCGCACGTGAGTTCAGATTGACGCGAATCTTGTCGCCCGTGCGCAAGAGCGCGAGGCCACCGCCCACGGCCGCCTCCGGCGACATGTTGAGAATCGAGGGGCTGGCCGACGTGCCGCTTTGCCGTCCATCACCCATGCATGGCAGCGAATCGATGCCTTGCTTGATGAGCTCGCCGGGTGGCGCCATGTTTACCACCTCCGCGCTGCCGGGATAGCCCACCGTGCCGCAACCGCGAATCACGAGGATGCAATGCTCGTCGATTTCGAGCGCGGGATCGTTGATGCGCTTGTGATAATCCTCGGGACCATCGAACACAATAGCGCGCGCTTCGAACACATTCTCCTTGCCCAGCTCGCTCAGATAGGTCTTTCTGAATGCGTCGCTCACCACCGACATCTTCATGATCGCGCTATCGAAGAAATTGCCCGACAGCACCATGAAGCCCGCGCCATGCTTCATCGGATCGGCCGCGGTGCGGATGACCTCGTTGTCAGCGGCGGGCGCATCGTCCGCGATCTCACCGACCGTGCGGCCCGATACCGAGCGGCAGTCGCGGCGCAGCAATTTGGCGTTGTCGAGTTGACGCATGACGGCGGGCACACCGCCCGAGCGATGAAAACTCTCGCCGAGATATTCGCCGGCGGGCATGCAGTTCACGATCAGCGGCACCTGCTCGCCATGTTCCTGCCAGTCGTCGAGGCTCAGTTCGATGCCCATATGCCGCGCGATCGCGATCAGGTGCGGCGGGCAGTTCGTCGACGCGCCGAGCGCGGACGCGACCACGATTGCATTGATGAACGCATCGCGCGTCATGATCTCCGACGGCCTCAGATCTTCGCGCACCATGTCCACGATGCGTTTGCCCGTGGCATACGCCATCTGCCCGCGCTCACGATACGCGGCGGGAATACTCGCGCAAGTCGGCAAGGACATGCCGAGCGCTTCGGCGAGACTGTTCATCGACAACGCGGTGCCCATGGTGTTGCAATGTCCAATGGACGGCGACGATGCCGTCGTCAGCGTCATGAAGCCTTCGTAATCGATCTCGTCTGCCGCAAGCAGATTGCGCGCATGCCAGATGACCGTTCCCGAGCCGACGCGTTTGCCCTGATACCAGCCGTCCAGCATCGGACCGCCCGATAGCACGATGGCGGGCATATCGACCGTCGCGGCAGCCATCAGGCAGGCAGGCGTGGTCTTGTCGCAACCGGTGGTGAGCACGACGCCATCGAACGGAAAGCCGTGCAGGATTTCGACGAGACCGAGATACGCGAGGTTGCGATCGAGTGCCGCCGTCGGTCTGCGGCTCTGCTCCGCAAGCGGATGCACGGGAAATTCCATTGGTATGCCGCCCGCATCGCGAATGCCGGCCTTCGTGCGCACGGCCAGTTCGATATGGTGCCGATTGCAGGGCGCGAGATCGCTGCCCGTCTGCGCAATGCCGATGATGGGCCGGCCCGATTGCAGTTCGTCACGCGTGAGACCGTAATTCATGAAGCGTTCGACATACAACGCCGTCATGTCGGCATGCGAGGGATCGTCGAACCATTCCTGGCTGCGCAGGCGACGGGGTGATTGCTGGGGCATGGTGTTGTCTCCATGAGTAGCGTGTCATCGACCTTTGTCGATGCGGCTCTCGTGTGTGGTTTACGCTAACGGCTGGCTTGGTTAGCGGGGCATTACCGGTAACATCGGAGCTATGGTAGCACGCAAATCGTGACGTACTAGGCGCTCTCGCGTGCCACCACCTTATAAGCGACATGCACACGGCGGCCGATTTCATAAGCCGCACTCGCATCGCGTTCCTGCAATGCAGTAAGCAGCGGCGCGCCCGTGCGCAAGCCGATGCAGTAAGCATCGACGGACACCGTGGTAATGGTCGGCGTGCAACACATCGAGACTTCGAAGTTGCCGAAACCCGCGACCACGATATCGTCCGGCACCGTCATGCCGCGCCGATGGCATTCCATTATCGCCCCGAACGCGGACATGTCGCTTACGCACATCATGGCTTGCGTATCGGGCCAGGCTTCCAGCAGAGCGGCCATGGCGGGGCCGCCGTGGCTCATTGTCACCCGGATTCACCCAGACGAATGATGCGCGTGTCGTCGAGACTGAGCGCTTTCATCTGCGTACAAAAGCCCTTCAGGCGATCGAGTTCGCGCCGGTCCAGTTCACTCGCGCCGCCTAGAAAGCCGATGCGCGCATAGCCCTGCTCTGCGAGAAAGAGCACCATCGCGCGGGCCGCGTTGACGTTGGAAAAACCGACGGCGGCATCGATGAGATCGGCCGGCGCATCCCACATCTCGACCACTGGCACGCCCGAGCGGCGCAACAAGGTGCGCGTGGCTTCGGTATGACGCAATCCTGTCAGCGCGATGTAACATGGCTGATGACGCAGCATCGAACGAATCAGGCTTTCCTCGCGATCGAGGTGGTCGTCGGTATCGCCGATCAGCAACTGCAAGCCATGCGGCTCGAGCGATGCGGCAGGCTCGAGCGATGCGGCAATGCCGCGCACGGTATCGGAGAAGTTGGAACTCGCAAGCGAAGGCACCAGCACCGCAACGAATTCGGACCGGCCAGACGACAACGCGCCAGCGGCGGCATTGGCGACGTAGCCGAATTCGTCGATCGCTTTCTGCACGCGTTCGCGCGTAGCCAGCGCCACACTGTGCCCCGCGAGCACGCGCGACACCGTCATTTTCGACACGCCCGCGAGCCGCGCGACGTCCGACATGCGCGGCGGAGTGGTCGTCAGATCGCGACCGTTGGCGGGCATGCGTCAGTCCACGCGGGCCCAGCCATCGGTACTTTGCTCCAGAGTGACGTGCAGCTTCGCGTCACCGGCTTCGTGATCCGATGCGGTGACTTCGGGGAAGGCGCGCTTGATTTCGCGATCGTCGGCCCAGGGCGCGACGTCGTCGAGCTTGTAGGTATAAGTGACTTCCGAGCGATGCGCAGTCGGGTCGGGCTCGGCCCATCCGACGACCTTGTCGAGCTTGACGTGCGCATAGCAGAGCATCCACGCGCGAGCGTCGCCTGTGGCGTTCGGATCACCCGAAGGGCGCGCGGTTTCGACGGCGTATTTCTGGCCTTCGCCCGTGAGGCTATAGGCGACGCCGTTCTGCTTCGCGTTGGCGTGCGTGGGTGTCGGCGTTGCCCTTGCGATCAGGCCGGCTTTCTCCATGGCCGCAAGTTGCTCGCGCAAAGCGGCGGCGGAGTACTCATTGAGATCGCGGTCCGTGTAGGCTGATGGGAAGATATAGGATCCGCGGCCGCTCCGGTTGAGGCATAGCTGGCCGCGAGCAGTCTTCATGTCGGCGGATATCGCGTCGCCCAGCGTGAACTCGCTCGCATCATTTTTCTTGCCACATGCCGCGAAGCGGCGATCAACAGGCTCGTTCTCATGTGCGCTCCGTGAGCGTCGGCATGACAGGGGATAAACCTTGCGATGCCATTCTACCGACAGATTCGGCGCATTCGGCATTCCAGCCTCGGGATAAGGAGGGTTATTAATCGCTGTTATTCGTCTGCTGCGTACAGGCGCGCGCCTCTTTCAACTCGCTGATTTTTTCGTTGATTCGTTCGACCATGAAGTCATCGCCGTTAAGGCAACGCTGAACCAGCCGTTGTATTCATCGATTCAGGCGCAAACAGCGGCAGATTCATCGTGAGTGAGGCTTTGCGCCTGGATTTCCGGTCCACCAGGGTGTTGCGCCTGGGCCTGCGGCCCGCTTTCCCCCATTACGGGCGAACCTGTGCCATCAATCGC
>LFLF01000182.1 GCA_001184395.1 Candidatus Paraburkholderia calva
AGGGTCGCGTGCCTGCTCCTTGTTCTTGGTCGAGCTGCGGGCGGCGATCAAGGTCGTGTCCACCATGGTGCCGCTGGCAAGCTTCATACCGCTGGCTTGCAGCACTCGCCCCACCTCGGCGAAGAGACTTCCACCAGATCCGCGCCGACGTCCACGGCGCTGCTCGAGGCGAATCTCGATCGTGTTCATCGTGTCAAGCAACTCGTCGCGTCGCGTGCGTTTGCGGCAAGTCTCGAACCCCGCACCTTGATCCGCGGCCATCGCCAGCGTCTGCTGCTTCATCGTCGTTTGCCTTCCTTGCACGTGCGCTCTATAAAACCTGACAAGCACAAGCGGTAGACTTAATCAGTGTTGCCTTAACTAATATAATTAATGCGCCGAGCCTGTAAAAGGACGAGCCTGTAAAAGAACAATAGGCGTCGTGATATATCTTGGCAATAGGAGTGGGTACATATGATCGATGTCGAATGCCGTGCGGAACTGATCCTGAAGGACGCTGACGGCCGGGAAAACAGTCTCAGCGCGGTTGTGCCGCTTTTGCAGCTCGTTTTGCAAACGGGGGCAGCATCGCGAATGCCGCGAGCGCTAAGGGTTTGTCCGTCCTATCGGCACGCGTGGGGTTTGCTGCGCGAAATCGAGATCCGTCTGGGCGGCGGGCTGATCACCAAATCGCGCGGACGCGGGTCGGTATTGCCCGAATTGGGCAAAACTGTCTTGCGCGCCGAGCGCATGAACAGCGAGCGCCTCGAGATGCCGTTGCAGACCGTCGCCAACGACGTCGGCAGCGAGTTGAACCGGCGTCTGTCGGGCGCGGTGACGCAGTTGCGCATCCATGCATCACACGGTTACGCGGTCGCGACGCTGGTGCGCGCGTTGGGCGAGCAGCGCGTAGCGCGTGCCCGTCGACATCAAGTATCGCGAGAGCGCCGAGGCCGTCAGCGCGCTCGCGCGTGGCGAATGCGAACTGGCGGGCTTCCACTTGCCGATCGGGCCGGTCCGCTCGACCTGCACCGAAATTTACCGGCCGCATCTCGACCCGGAGAAGCATCAGCTGATACACCTCACCTGGCCCACGCAAGGCTGTTTCTGCCGAAGGGCAATCCGAAAGGCATAGAAGGATTGCGCGATCTGGCGCGCCGCGACGTGCGTTTTGTCAATCGTCAGTTGGGTTCGGGCACGCGCATGCTGCTCGATTTGTCCCTGCGCGGCGTCGGCGTCGATCCCGAGCAGATCAACGGCTATGCGATCACCGAACTCACGCATTCGGCCATCGCCGCGTTTGTCGAAAGCAGCATGGCGGATCTGGGCTTCGGCGTGCAGCCCGCGGCCCAGCACTTCGCGCTCGATTTCATCCCGGTCGTCGACGAGGATTATTTCTTCGCGTGCGAGCGCGCAAGGCTCGACAAGGCGCAGCTCGGCTCGGTATGCGCATCCTGCGCAGCGACGCCTTCAGTGACAGCGTCGCGTATCTGGTCGGCTACGATCCTGCGAGTTGTGGCGCGGTCGTAAGCGTCGACGAGGGACTCAACGGCTGACCGGCAAGCGGCGCGAGAAATGATCCGTAAAGGAGGCGAGGCGGCAAAATCTGTCAGGGCATGGAATATGAGTTAACATAATAGGTTGCCCTCGCGCTCCACTTCGTCTGAGACGCACGAAATACCGCTATGAAATTCACGCTGCTCGCTTCCGCATCCGCCGCACTCGTTGTCGGTGCCATCTACCTGGTTCCTGTCGCGTTCGCGCAGAACTCGCCGGGCATGCCGGGTGGCGTGCTGCAGGACCAGTTCCGTTTCAACGAGCATCCGCAGATGCAGTTCGCCGCCTCCGCGCCGAGCGACAAGTACCAGAACGGCACGTCGCAAATGCGCCGCCGTGCCAACAACGGCGATCCGAACGGCTGCAATCTGAAGTGCCCGAATCTCAACACCAATTCCAATTGATCCTTCCCCCGCGGCGCGTGATCCAGTGCGCCGCCGACATCCCGACTCAAGCCCTTCACTGCGCCGACATTGCGTATCGCGCAATGTTCGTGTGTGCATTGCCGCATATGGCGCGCAACGCCAGTCCCAGCGATCGAAAAACACTACGCGTTGGCAGGTGGCCTGGATGAATTCAGAGGTAACTTAAACGCACGTGACGCCGGCGGTATACGGCGATCGTGACCTATTAGTTTGACTACAACAAAATATAGGAAGTGCGTCGCTTGCCGGAATTACGAGAGCCTTCGTGAGATGCGACAATCGTCGACGGGGACCACGTGTACGCAGGCACGCTGTGGCCTCCGGACGCACTTCGGACCAGTCACGAGGGACTGCACAAATGCGAATTCTCCAGGTCGTTCTAGTGCCACGATTATCCGGGGCGGAAGTACTAGCGAAGGGCGTTGCGATCGGACATCAGCAAGAAGGGGGCCATGACGTCTGTATCACATCGTTGATGCCGGAACACGACGACTTCAGACACATCAGCGCGGAGTTGCGCACGCACGGCGTCGAATGCATTTTTCCGAGTAAGAGTCTCGGCAAGGCCGGACGCCTGCTGTTCCTGCATCGCGCGATTCGCGCGTTCAAGCCGGACATCATCTTCGCGCACGCGACCATTCCCGCCATCTATGTGCGCCTGCTGCCGACGCGCGTGCCCATCGTCTGGGTGATGCACTCGGGCGCCAACGACTTCGCCAATCGCGCGCTGCTGCGCGCCGAGCGTCTGCTGTCGAGCCGCGTGAAAGCGGTGATCGGCGTATCGCAGAAGCAGATCGACAACTACGTGGAGGAGATCGACGTGGAGGAGATCGGCCTGCATCCGTCGATGATCGTCGTGCCGAACGGCGTGGACGTGTCGTGCTTCACCGATGAGACGCTGCCCGTCGCGCCGAGCGTATGCAAACAGATCGTGCAGGTCGGCCGCTATCTTCCGGAGAAGAACCAGCTTCGCACCGTCGAGGCGTTCACGCGCGTCGCGCGGGCGGAGCCCGACCCGCGGCTTCTGCTGTGCGGCGTGATCGAGAATCTCGACTATTACAAGGCCGGCGTCGATATGGTCACGGCGCTCGGGCTCAAAGATCGCGTGTCGATCGAAGGGCCGCAGACGAACGTCGCGCAGAACCTTCGCGGATCGACCGTGTATGCGATGCCCTCGAACTTCGAGGCGCACAGCGTCGGCTTTCTGGAAGCGCTGGCGTCGGGCATTCCGGTCGTGGCGAACGCGATTCCGTCGTTCACGTTCGCGGCCAATTTCCCGAGCGTGCAATTGCTCGATACGACCGACATCGACGCATACGGCCGCCGCTGCTCGCGGCGCTCACGCAGCAGCGCACCACGCGCCCACTCAATGGCTTCACGCTGCAAACCACGGCGGACCGCTATCTGGCGATTGCGGGACGTGCTGAATCTGCGCGTCGGCCTGAGCTGAAGCGCAATCGCCCGAGCGTCTGCACAAATCGAAACGCGCGCCGCCTGATGAGGGCGGCGCGCGTTTTTTATCGGATGTCTAGTTCTGTTTTTGCCAGTATGCGAGCGATTTCAGCCACAGCGATTCCGAGAACAGCCCGGGCAGATCGCCCCAGATCTGCACCGGCCCGAGTGCGAACGACTTGTCGAAGTCGTAGCCCGACATACTCGGCGCGCCGCCGGTGAAATAGAACTCCTGCAGCGAGACGTTCGCGCGCCTGAACAGCACGAGCGATGCCTCGCTCTCGTGCCCGTTGCGGTGGATCAGCGCGGGCATGGAATCGGCGAAGGAGACGTCCGCGAGCGTCGCCGCTTCGTGCACGGGGCCGAACGGCGCGCCGCCCTTCATGGTCCAGACGCGCGTGCCGGTGGATTCGCTGAGCGGCGCGAGTACGACGAGATCGTCGATACCGTCGCCGTCGATATTGCCCGCTGCGAATTTGGCATCGGCCGTGTCGAATTGCTTGTAGACGCTCGTACGGTAGTTCGCCGTGAACGCGCTGTCCGTATTCGCCAACTGCGACACGGCGAGCGCGCCGTCGACGTCCTCCATCGCGAGCAGACCGCTGCACTTGGAATTCGACGCGTCGATGCGCGCGGGCAGGAAGCGCGCGCCCGCGTCCAGATTGCGCGCTTCGAGCCACAGGGCGGGTGCGTTCGCCGTCATTCCGTTCGACGTCACGACGTACAGATCCAGCCCGGCATCCTGACGCTTCTGCGCGATCATGACGTCGCCGTCACCGTTGAAGTCGCCCGCGACGTATTGCTGCGCGATATCCGGCGTCCAGCGCGTACCGGTCTATACCACAGGCGCGGCGTGTCGAAGTGCGTGCCCGTGCTCTTCATCAGCCAGAACGCGGTGCCGTCTTTGCGCGGCGTGATGACCATCAGATCGGCGCGGCCGTTGCCTTCGAAATCGCCGAGCAGGAAGCGCGTGCTGTCGAAGCACAGCACGTCCGCCTGACACGTCGGCGCGGTCGCTTTCGGATTGAAGGGCACCGCATTCAGATACCACGGCGACGCATTGTCGAAGCGCGACATCTGCCGCCCCACACGTTGAAACCCGGTCCGTCCTTGCGACGCTGGATGTTGACGACGCTGTCGCGGCCGTCGCCCTTGACGTCACCGTACAACGCGCCTTCGTTGCGCGTGTCGGTCCAGACCGTGCGCGTCGATGGCGACCAGCGATACTTCGCGGTCAGCACCGAACAGCGGCCCGCGACCAGTGCGCCGTCTTTCTCGCCCAGGCAATGATCGGCGGGCGTGTAGACGAAGCCGAAGTCCCACGGCGTCCAGCGTTGCGTGGGCGCGGTCGGATTGCAGGCTTCTTCGACGAGCGACGAATCGTGCTCGGCGATGCAATTGCGCGTCGCCGCATTCATGAGCAGTGCGTCGTGTTTTTCGCCGGGATTGGCGGGAAGCAGCTGCCAGTACCAGTTCTGCTGCGGTGCGCCCGTGCAGGCGGCGCGGTCCGGCGCGCGGCCCTTGCCCTGCGACATGGCGCAGCGGCTCGAATATTCGTTGACGAGCTGAAACGGCCGAACTGGAATTCCGCGCCGGCGTCGTTGGCGCGCGCCATGCTGAAGTAGCGCCGCGCGACCCAGTTGCCGTCCCACATGTACTCGCCGAAGACGTGCCCCGAATCGTTGCCGTCGATGGCGAAATAGCTGCCGACGACATCGCGCTTGCGCAGCGTCTGCGCGGCCTCGAAATTCTTCGCGAGTCCGCCGGTCGGATATGTGATGTGATAGCCGATCGGAATATCGCGATGCAGGCTTTGCGCAACCGTGCGCGTGATGCGTGCCGCGAGAATGTGATCGGGGTGCTCCATGAACGCGACCGTATCCGGATTGAGCGTATAGATTCAGATTCGGTCGCCTGCGCGAGGATCGCGCGCAAGGTCGCGCTGAGCGCAGCGCGGTCGTAATTGATGGCGCCGTGCCGTCCGAATGCATCGGATAGGTCGAGACGGTCTGCCCGCGATCCCATAGCAAGCCGAGCGGCACCTTGCCGCCGCGCACGCCGCCGGGCCAACGCATTTCGAGCAGCTTCACGCGCGGATCGCCCGCCAGCACCAGTTGATGTACAGGCTTACCGGCGAATGTGACGGTCGATTCGTTCCACTTGTCTGGCACGCCGGCCATGCGCGCGTAGGCGAGCTTGGTGCCGGTTTCGCGCAGGACGACGTAGTCGAACTTCGCGCCATTGGCCCCGCCGATCAAATGCACCGTCGTCACGCATCAGCCTGCGTCGAGCTTGTCGCTGATGCCAAGATTCACGAAGAGCAGATCGTCATCCAGGTGCGCGACCACTGTGATGAGCGTACCGGCGCGGCAATCGGGTGGAGGAGAGGCGGCGTGCGCCTGAACCGGCATGAACGCGGCCAGGAAGGCCCACGTCAGCAGTGAGTGAATTGCCTGGAACCATCGCTTCGATACGCTTTTCTGCATGCTTTCCCGAAGGTGCTTGTCCGTGCGCCACCCCGATAGGATAAAGCAGAAGATTGTCGCCTCGTCGTTTGCGTGGTCGGTTGCCGACCGTACGAGCGCGCGGGATCAGGCGTGAAGCGATGAAGATTTGGCGCGCAGCGCCAATGAATATCGAGCTGCAATTGCTCGAAATCAATCGATTGACGGTAAGCAGCAAGATTAGGATCACGCTGATTCGTGCCGGTGGCGCGACCACCTATTCTCTCACCCGTAGTCGTGGATGTCCCTGCCGCGGCTATGTCTCTTAAGGATGTTTTGCCCCGCCCGGTGCGGGGCTTTTTATGGTTCATCGCAGATTTCCGTGGACGCGTGTCGGCGATTTTGTAATCTGACGTCTGGAAACGGACGTTGGAGGCCGAATTGCTGGATCGCAAAGCATTGGAAAGCACTGGGATGCTGGAAAGGCTATC
>LFLF01000183.1 GCA_001184395.1 Candidatus Paraburkholderia calva
GTGGTCGGGGCTCGTTCTGTCGGGCAATCCGTACGACGGCCACACGCTGGCCGAGGCCTTGGAACAGGCCGCGATCCTGAGGATGTGCAGCCGGAGATTGCCATCGTTGACCGCGACTACAAAGGCGTTGCGGTGCAGGCGTGATGATCTATCACCCGGGCTGCGGCGCGGTATCACACGCGGGTTGCGCGCAATGGTCCGAAGGCGTAGTGCGATCGAGCCTACCATCGGGCACATGAAAGCGGATGGCAAGCTCGACCGGAACTGGCTAAAGGGTGCGCGCGGCGACGCAATTCACGCGGTGCTGTGCCGTGCAGGCCACAATCTGCGCATGATCCTCCGGAAACTGCGGCTTTTTACGTCCTTGTTCTCGTCGCTTTGCTGAGTCGCCTGGTTGGGGAGTTACTTGCGGCATGAGTGCCGGCGGCGCCTTAATAGGATTATTCAGGGCCGACTAAGTAGCAATCGTCTGTTTCCATATTCTCAACAATCGACTTTAAGACTCCGCCTGTCGCTTTCACGTGACTTTTCATGTCGCGTTCACGCAACGTCGATCGGTTGACACTTCCCGTTTTACGACTTCATTCGCCATTAAGCCTTTGTATATAAAGGAGAATACGCATTTTCAAGATCATTGCTGATTGAAGAATGATTTATTGCGGAAATCGGAACCTCGCGGCTGTAACACCATCTTTACACTTCATCTGGCCAGGAAACAAATGTGTCGCATCCCCAGACACATTGCTTTCGCGTCAGCGTCTTTCGCAGCGTGTCGCGGCGGGATTTCCTCAAAGCCTGGGTCAACGGCCCATACTGCTCTCGGAGTTTCAAAGATGAAAAAGACTCTCATGGTCGCTGCCCTGACGGGCGTTTTTGCTACCGCCGCTCACGCGCAAAGCAGCGTCACGCTGTACGGCCTGATCGACGCCGGCATTACCTACACGAACAACCAGGGCGGCCACAGCAACTGGAAAGAGACGAGCGGCTCGGTCAACGGCAGCCGTTGGGGCTTACGCGGCGCTGAGGACCTCGGTGGCGGCCTGAAGGCGATCTTCACGTTGGAAAACGGCTTCAGCATTGCGAACGGCACGCTGGGTCAAAATGGCCGTGAGTTCGGCCGTCAGGCTTTCGTTGGTCTGTCGAGCGACCAGTTTGGTTCGATCACCCTCGGCCGTCAATATGACTCCGTGGTCGACTTCCTCGGACCTCTGGCTCTGACGGGCACGCAATACGGCGGCACGCAGTTCGCCCACCCGTTCGACAACGACAACCTCGACAACACCTTCCGCGTCAACAACTCGGTGAAGTACACGAGCGCGAACTACGACGGCTTCAAGGTGGGCGCGCAATACGGCTTCTCGAATGAAGCGGGCGGCTTCTCGGATAACCGCGAATACAGTGTCGGCGCATCATACAACTACGGTCCGTTGAACGTCGCGGGCGCTTACCTGCAACTGAACAACGGCGGCTCGCTGAACACTGCCGGCGCGATCAACGGTGACAACCCTTTCCTGGCAGGCCATCAGCGTATCTTCGGCGGCGGCATCAGCTACGCGTTCGGCCCGGCGACGGTCGGCTTCATCTTCACGCAGACGATGCTGGACAATGCCACGGCGATCACCAACCCGGGCACGCAAGGCGCTGGCGCGTTGGCGCTGTCGGACGGCCACGTGCGCTTTACGAACTATGAAGTCAACGGTCGTTACAACCTGACGCCCGCTCTGTCGCTCGCCGCGAACTACACGTATACCGACAGCCGTATCGACGGTGTGAAGCCGAAGTTCCACCAGGTCGACCTACAAACGGCATACGCGCTGTCCAAGCGTACCGATGTCTACCTGCAGGGCGAGTACCAGCACGTGACGGGTACGGACGGCACGGCGGGCGGCGCGACGATCAACGGCGTGGGTGTGTCGTCGACGTCGAACCAGGTCTCGGCAACGGTCGGCGTGCGTCACCGTTTCTAAGGACAGACGCTTCACCGCAAGCTATAACGCAGACGAAAAAGCCGCTCTTCGGAGCGGCTTTTTCGTCTGGAGACAGGCACAAGGCTCAGCGCGGATATCGATCGAGAATATCGATCTGCTGGATGCCTACGGGCGTATGCAGCGACACCGTATCGCCGATCTTCGCCTTCAGCAGTGTGCGCGCCACAGGCGAGATACAGCTCACGTAACCACGATCCAGATCCAGATCCGCTTCGTTCACGCCTACCGCCTACCAATGGTCACCGTCTTCACGTCGCCCTCGTCGCCCCCATAATCGACGGTCGCGCCGAAAAATACCTGATCGACGTTCTCCCGTTTGGTGCTGTTCACCACTTCCGCCTTGTCCAGCCGCTTGCTCAGAAAGCGGATCCTGCAGTCGATCTCGCGCCGACGCTGCTTGCCATAGATGTAGTCGCCATTCTCCGAGCGATCGCCGTTGGACGCCGCCCACGAGACCAGTTTGACCACTTCCGGACGCTCGGTATCGAGCAGTTGTAGCAACTCGTCGCGCAGGCACTGGTGGCCGGCAGGCCTGATGTAGTTCTTCGGCCCCACGGGAACATCGGGCTGGCCGAGATCGAGGTCGTTTCGCTTTCGTCCGACTCTTTGACAAATGCCTTGTTCATGATGCGAATCGCTTATCGTGGATATTTGCTCTGAAACTAACAATTTACCATGACGCGCACATGTCGCGCCGGCGCTCGCTCGACGATTTAAGCAATAATCCTTCCCTTTTCCATAACCCTCGTTATAATTAATACTTATGCGTGCGGCTGTAGCTCAGTTGGATAGAGTACTTGGCTACGAACCAAGGGGTCGTGGGTTCGAATCCTGCCAGCCGCGCCATTTTTTCGAAGGGCCTTCTAGAAGACAGAAGGCCCTTTTTATTTTCCCGCTTTCCCGACGCCGCGTTGAAACTGCCTCACACGCACGCGCGGATTGGAACCGATAATATGCATGTTCGCGATGGCATATCCTCCACCGATGTCACCGCGCTCGACTCCTCGATCGCATCGGCGCGCAGGCCGGTCAGCGCCTGCGGGCGGCGCAGTATCTCGTCGTCCACGGTTTTTTGCCGAACGCCTGGCGCACAAACGCCCTGAGCAGAGCGATACGCAGCGGTGGCCCGCTCCCCTCCATTGTCTTCCCATCTTTGCCGAAGCTCACGCTGCACGTGACCTCGCCGCGCTCGTGGTTGGTCATCTCAAGATTGCGGGCGCGCTCCAGCAGCACGACGGCAGCAGCTTCCCACGAAGACGAAGGCAAAAAGCGCCCATCCCACGGCTGCCCACGGTCGTTGCCACGAATGGAGAGCGTCTCGCCGCTGTCGGTGAAGTGGATTTCGCGGATGAAGTCGTACAGCGCACGCGCGACCTAGTAGTCCAGCGCGGTGTCGTCGAGATCGGAGGTGTTCATGTGCGGCGTTCCTTGTCTATCGGTTTTCGACAAGCGTGTACGCGGCGTTCCAGCGCCGGATCAGTAGTCGGCACGTTCCCGGTCGATGCGCATGCCGCCGTCCTGATTGCGGTGATGCGGTTCGTCGGTCGGACGCTCGCGCGCGATGCGCATCACGTCATGATTGGTGCGCACGCGGCGCATGACGTTCGCCAGATGCCCGCGGTCGCTGACCTGAATGACGAAGCGCAGCAGCTTGGCTTCCTGCGACACGTCCTCGTCCATCGCGATATGGACGATATTGGCGTCCGCCGAGGTGATATCTGCCGCGACGCGAGCGAACACGCCCTTCGTGTTCTTGACCAGCACCTTCATGGCGACATCGAACAGACGGTCCGGCTGCGGCGCCCATGCGACGTCGATCCAGCGGCCCGGGTCGCGCCGGTGGATGCGTTGCGCGACGCGGCAATCAGTCGTGTGAATGGCCATGCCGAGACCGATGCCGATATAGCCCATGATGTTGTCGCCGGGAGTCGGGCGGCAGCACGGCGACAACTGCACCGACATGCCTTCCGTGCCCGTGATGACCACCGGCGGCACGGTATTCGTATTGTGATGCTCGCGATGCGGATGTTCGTCGTCCAGCCCGTTTATCAACACTTCGATGCGCTTGGCCATGACGGCCGCCAGGCGCCGGCCGAGGCCGATATCCGCGAAAATTTCCTGGCGCGTCTTGTTGCCGGTCCACTGCACGAGCTTTTCCCACACTTCCGGTGTGACATCCGAAAGCGCGAGTCCGTAGCCATTGAGACTTTGATCGACCAGACGTTCGCCCAACTGTAACGACTCGTTCAGCCGCATCGTCTTCAAATAGTGACGGATGGCCGAACGCGCCTTGCCAGTACGCACAAAGCCGAGCCACGCGGGATTCGGCTTGGAATACGGCGCGGTGATCACTTCGACGATATCGCCGCTCTTCAACTCGGTGCGCAGCGGCAGCAGTTCATTGTTGATCTTGACCGCGACACACTGATTACCGAGGTCGCTGTGGATCGAATAGGCGAAATCGAGCGCCGTCGCGCCGCGCGGCAGCGGCATGATATTCGATTTCGGCGTGAAAACGTAGACGGAATCTGGAAACAGGTCGATCTTGACGTGTTCGAGGAATTCGCTCGAATCGCCCGCTTCGCTTTGAATATCGAGCAGCGACTTCAACCATTGATGTGCGCGCTTCTGCACGTCGTTCAGATCGGCGCCACCATTCTTGTAGAGCCAGTGCGCCGCGACACCCGCCTCCGCGATCTCGTGCATTTTGCGCGTGCGGACCTGGAATTCGATAGGCGCACCGAACGGGCCGACCAGCGTGGTGTGCAGCGACTGATAGCCATTCACCTTCGGAATGGCGATGTAGTCCTTGAACTTGCCCTGCACGGGCTTGTAGAGCGCGTGAAGTGCGCCGACGCAGGTGTAACACTCCAGCGCGCTCTCGACGACCACACGGAAACCGTATACGTCGAGCACTTGCGAAAACGACAACTGCTTGTCGCGCATCTTCTTGTAGATGCTGAAGATGGTTTTCTCGCGGCCCGTGACTTCCGCGTTGATCTTCGCATCCGCGATGGTGCGTTGCACCGCTTCGAGAATCTTGCCGACCACTTCGCGCCGGTTGCCGCACGCCGTCTTCACCGCTTTTTCGAGCGTGGCGTAGCGGGTCGGATTGAAGTTCGCGAAACTCAGGTCCTGCAGTTCGCGATATGTGTTGTTCAGACCGAGCCGATGCGCGATCGGCGCGTAGATGTCGAGCGTTTCGCGCGCCACGCGGCGGCGCTTCTCCGGCGGCACCGCGCCCAGCGTGCGCATGTTGTGCAGCCGGTCGGCAAGCTTGACGAGGATGACGCGCACGTCGCGCGCCATCGCGAGCAGCATCTTGCGGAAGTTTTCCGCCTGCGCTTCCTCGCGATTGCGGAATTCCATCTTGTCCAGCTTGGACAGGCCGTCGACCAGTTCCGCGACCTTCGCGCCGAAATGCTCGGCAATTTCCGTCTTGGTCACGCCCTGATCTTCGATCAAGTCGTGCAGGAGCGCGGCCATGATCGACTGCACATCCAGCTTCCAGCCCGCGCAGATTTCCGTGACCGCGACCGGATGCGTGATGTACGGCTCACCGCTCTGGCGATATTGCCCGAGGTGCGCTTCGTCGCTGAAATGGAAAGCCGCCTTGACTTCCTTGATCTCTTTCGGAGTGATGTAGCTCGACAGCGCGTTGGTCAGCTTCGCGATGGAAACGACGTCGTGCCGGCGTGGCTTTTCCGGAGTCGCGGTCGGGCCGAACAGATGACGGAAGGACTGTTCGAGGACCGCGTCGATATACTTGCGCGCCGCATGAGGCTTGTCCGCGTCGAGCGTAGCGTCGGTGTCCGGCTCGAGGTCGGGATCGACGTTCACGGAGGCGGGCAACGGTGTCGGACTCATGATTGCCTCCGTGGTTGTGTGACGCGTTGGTCGTCGATTAAAAAGATGAAACGGTACTAAAAACTAAAAAGCACCGCTTAAACGGGAACCTTCTTCAACATTTCGATGCCGACCTGGCCCGAAGCGATTTCGCGCAGCGCGACGACCGTGGGCTTGTCGCGGTTTTCGATCTTCGGCGTGTGGCCTTGCGCGAGTTGACGCGCGCGATACGTAGCCGCCAGAGCGAGTTCGAAGCGATTCGGAATTTGTTTCAGGCAATCTTCAACGGTGATGCGGGCCATGTCTGTTTCCTTCTCTATTGATACTTACGTAAGTCATGACATCACCACAGCTCGGCTTGTTTCCAACATGCGGCGATGATTGATTTGCGTTTCTGCCCGCTCTTGAGCATATTGCGAGCGGTGTACTTCAGTGCAGCGAGGTTGTCAGGACAGAAG
>LFLF01000184.1 GCA_001184395.1 Candidatus Paraburkholderia calva
CATCCCGGCTTGGGCTGGGCACAAGAGCTTCGTGCCAAAGACCAGATCGGCTGACGACTCGTCGCCCGATGGCGGTGGCAGTTCTCAAGAGAACTGGCATGGCGAGAAACGTAGCAACGACACTCATGAATCCAGCCGGGCGCGATGCTTTGCTACATGGGGCACGTAGGCGGCGGCGCCCGGCGGCGCCATTAGTCAGCGCAAACGCAAATGCATTGAGCAGGTGTTTGGTTGGAGCAAGACAGTCGGGAGGATTCGGCAGGCGATGTATCGAGGACTGAAGCGCGTCGACCCTTTACGTCACGCCCCGGAATGCGGAACCGCCCATATCATACCCGCTGACGTTTTTCGGCATTAGTTGGCCAGCAGACATACGTTTTAGGTGCCTGCCAGAAATTGTTTTTGGTGCCCGCCAGAAATTCGATTGGTGTAACGTTTGCTTGGATTGCTCCAGGTGCCTTAAACGTATGAATATTAAGGCAACCTGTCGGGTTAAATGCGGTGGGTTTTCCCGATGCCAACCCGGCTGCGGACGTGTGTTTGTTGGCGATGGCGCACCGCGCCGCAAAGGCTACATGACGTTCCGCATGGGCGGATGGAGTAGAAAGAATATGAAACGAATACTGCGATTACTTGCGATAGGCTGCGGCGCCATGCTGGTGGCCGCCTCCGCTCACGCCGACTGTTTCGACGAAGCGACGAAGTATCAGAAGGTCAATCCCCTCATCCTGCGCGCCATTGCCTGGCAGGAATCGCATAACAAGCCCGACGTCATCAACAAGAATGCCAATGGCTCGACCGATTACGGGCTGATGCAAATCAATTCGATCCATCTGAACACCCTCGCGCAATACGGCATCAACAGCGGCACGCTCATGAGCCTTGCAAGAGCGTGTATGTGGCCGCCTGGCATCTGCGCCAGAAAATGAACAAGTACGGCAATTCGTGGCAGGCCGTCGGTGCTTACCATTCCGAAACACCCGCGCTGCACGACAAATACTCCGCGCAAATCATCGAGATCCTGCATCGCTGGAAGATGGTTCAGGTTCAGGCCCAGCGCTGATTTCGCCATCGCCGGATACCCCCGAGCCGTCACGCGCGGCTCAATTGATGCAAAATCCCCATTCCGATAGCCAGCGCGCCGCCGTCCGGGCGGCTCGCTGCGCGTTTTTCCGTTCATCCATCGCTCGACGCATTCCACACTCATTGCAATGAACCAGACGCCACTGCCAGTCACCGTGATCTCGGGATTCACCGGCACGGGCAAGTCCGCATTGCTCGATGCCCTGCTCGCCAACGACACAGGCAAGCGCATCGGCGTGGTCGCCTTCGGCTCGCCGGAAATACCTGACGAAGCGCGCGACCTGCCGAACGGCTGCCGCCGCGTGACGCTCGCCGATCATTCGCTCGAAACCATCGAGCGCGCCATCGTCGCGCTGGCCGATGCTCGGCGTTTCGACGCGCTCGTCATCGAATCGCCCGCGATGCTCGATCCCATGGATATCGCCGAATAACTCGCGTTCGGCGACGACGACGCCGCGACGCTCGTGGGCAGCGCTTCCTGCAGGACTATGCGTCCACCGAAGCGCTCGCCGGCGACGACCAAAGCAAGACCGTAGTGGAAGCGCTGGTGGAGCAGATCGAATTCTGCGACGTACTCGTAACCGATGCATGCGACGACGCGAACAGGATCTCGGAAATCACCGCCACGCTGAATCCGCGCGCGCATCGGCTGGTGGCCGCGCACGGCGACGTGCCGCTCGAGGACGTGCTGGACACCGGCCGCTTCGACTCCGACGTCACGGCAGGCGCGCCGGGCTGGCTCGCGATCCTCGAAGGCGAAGCGCCTTCGATCGATGCGGACGAAGCATCGGAGATCGGCCATTTCGTGTATCGCGCGCAGGCCGTTTCATCCCGAACGGCTGTGGGCGCTGATGCATCAGGAGTGAACGAGCGTCATTCGCGCGAAAGGATTCTTCTGGCTCGCCACGCGCGGCGAAGTGCGCGGCTCGCTTTCGCAGGCAGGCGACACCACGGTGCGTCACGGACCGGCGGGCGTCTGGTGGGCGGCACAGGATCGCAGCGAATGCCCGACCAACGATCCCGAACTCGAAGCGGAGATCGTCGCGGAATGGTACAGCGACCTGGACGACAACAGCGTCGGCGACCGGCGTCAGGAACTGGTGCTGATCGGCGAGCGCCTCGACGCAAGCGCGTGGCAGTCACACTTCGACGCATGCCTGCTAAGCGACGAGGAATGGTCGCGCGGCGCGGAAGCGTGGCAAGCCTTCGTAGATCCATTCCCCACGTGGGATATCGAGGAACACGATCACGACGACGATCACGTTCACGGCCCGACTGCGGCTGCAACGACCATGATCACTGGCCCGCGAGCACGCGAGCAATACACTTCAACGGCGGGCGAAAAAACCGGCCAGTGGCGGATCACGTACAAGGTCCATTTCCGCGCATGCGGAGGAACCCAATCGATTGGCGCCGCGCGACGAAGCGGTGGCGCGCAATCGGCAGGATGCTCAGCGCTTGTTGACTGCGTCCTTGAATGCCTTGCCAGCCGTGAACTTGACCGTCTTTGCGGCCGGAATCTTGATGGATTCGCCGGTCTTCGGGTTGCGGCCCGTACGTGCTGCACGCTTGCCCGAACCGAAGCTGCCGAAGCCGATCAACTGAACCGAGTCACCCTTGGACACAGACTTCTTGATCACTTCGAGCAACGTATCCAGCGTTTCGCCGGTTTGAGCCTTGCTTGCGCCGGTCTGAGCGGCAACGACGTCGATCAATTCCTGTTTGTTCATTAAGGTTCCTTTATCAGTTTAGGTTGACACGAACAGCGCGAACGCGCCGATTATACGTGCGCGAGCCGTACCGTCCAGCGGGAACGCCCATCCGGCGCGCTTTCCCGGCGATTCGACGGATTTTCGCGCTGCGTCACCGGCATGGTCTTGCCGGATGGTTTTCGCGCCGCTTCTACACGCGGCGCTTGGTATGATAGCGCAGCGCAAACTCAATCTGGACAAGGGTTTCAAAGATTTACCCTTATATTTTTGAGGGTTTCGGGCGGCTTTCCGGCTTCACATTCCCTGGGTCCGGTCCATGCTTCGTGAACTGATCATCGAATACGGCCTGCCGTTGGTTTTTGCTAACGTCCTTCTGGAGTGCCTCGGATTGCCGCTCCCAGCCTTGCCCACACTAGTTTTGACGGGTGCAATCACGGTTTTGGCGAGCCTCGGGGCGCAGAGTTCCCCGGCGCTGCAAACAGCCTTCGACGGCCTTTTTCCCGCTTCCGCATTCGCGCCGCTCGCCCCGCCATCGTGGCAGTCGCGAGCATCGCCGCGCTGCTCGGCGACACGCTCTGGTTCTGGCTCGGGCGCCGCTACGGCAGCCGCGTGCTCGGCTTTTTCTGCAAACTTTCGATCTAGCGCGATACCTGCGTGAGCCTCAGCCTGAGCTTCTTCGCGCGTTTCGGCGTGCGGATCCTGGCGGTATCGAAGTTCATTCCCGGCCTGTCGACGCTGGCGATTCCGGTCGCCGGCGCAACCTGCGTCGGCTGGCGCGGCTTCCTTCTCGATACACTCGGCGCCCTGCTCTGGTCCGGCCTTGGCGTGGCGTTCGGCGCGATGTTCGCCGATCTCGTCGATACCGCGCTCGCCTATTTCGATCTCCTCGGCCGCGGTGTGCTGGCCGTCGCGGCGGCACTCGCGCTGTATCTGGCGCTGCGCTGGTGGCAACGCGTCGCGCTGCTGCGGCGCTTGCGCATGGCGCGGGTCGATATCTATACGCTGCGCGCGATGCTAGCGGGCGAACCGCCGCCGCTGGTCGTCGATGTGCGCGCGGCGCGCATCGCGCGATGGACCTGTATGCGATTCCCGGCGCGCTGCTGTTGCGCGAGGGCGATTTCACATCCCAGCTAGCGGATATCGCGCGCGGCCGAAAGCTCGTCACGTACTGCGACTGTCCGAACGAGATTTTGGCGGCATTGGCCGCGAGCGAACTCGCATCGCACGGTTTCGCGGATGTCGCGCCGCTGCTCGGCGACCTCGCGGCGTGGCGCGCGACGGGTCACGCGGTCGAGCCGATCGTGCCCGATGTCCTTCCCGCCGGTGCCACCGATGTCGTGGCGAAATCGCCGTCCGTCTGATCGCCCGGCCCGCCGTTCCTCCTTCGCTTTCCGCTTTCTGTTTTCGACACATGTCCGCACCGACGCACGCTTCAACATTGCCCGATCTTTTCGCCTTGCACGATCTTCCGGCGCGCTGGCGGCAGCGGCGCATCTTCACCCTCGCCGATACGCACTTCGGCGGCGCGCGCTTTCTGGATGCATGGCGGCGCTGGCGCGCGGACGACGCACGTTGCGATCGTCTGCATGTGATCGCCGTCGGCACATTAGCCGATCTCGACGCGAAACCGGCCGACGATGCCGATCCGCGCGCCGCGCAACTCGTGCGCGCATGGCCGATGCGCGTGCCCGGCGTGCATCGTCTCGCGTTCGACTCCGGGCGGGTCGTGCTGACGCTCGCCATCGGCAATGATGACGGTGGGCTGTCCAAACTGTGGGCACGTGTCGATGCCTTTCATCTCGATGCATTCGCCCTCGCCGACACCAAGCGCATTGCGAAAACGCTCGCTCGATTCGCGGACGATGACGCGACGGTCACGGCCAACGCAGACGAAACGACCCTCACATCGTTGAGCGATGCATTACGTGCGTCGGGTTTCGAATGTGATACGCATACGCGAACCCTGCTGCGCGCGCGGTTCACGCCGCGTTGGCGCGTGCGCCGCCACGAACCGCCGCGCGCCAACGATGCCGCGCTACGCGCCCAAATGCGCCACGCGATCGTGATCGGCACGGGACTCGCGAGTTGTGCCATCACGGCACGTCTCGCGTCGCGCGGATGGCGCATCACCCTGATCGACCGTCACGCACTACCCGCGCGCGATGCATCGGGCAATCCGGCGGGCGTGTTTCATCCGATCGTCTGGCGTGACGACAGCGTGGCTGCGCGACTCACGCGCGTGGGCTTCCTGTCGGCGCGCGACGCATGGCGAGGGCTCGAGGAAGCGGGCCACGAATTGCATCACAGCCGCGCCGGTCTGCTGCAGATCGCCGATACGCCCGAGGACGCCGAAGCGCTCGCGGCAGCCATCACGCAGTTCGACTATCCGCGTGAGTACGTGATCGCCGCATCGGACGACGATGCCACGCGCATCGCGGACATGCCGGTGACGCGCGGCGGCTGGTTCTTTCCGCACGGCGGCGCGGTATCGCCGGCGGCGATCTGCGCGGCGCACTCGCCGATGCCGGCGAGCGCCTGACCACGCGCATGAACACCGAATCGGCACGCATCGGGCAAAACGGCGCGCATTGGCATGTCTTCGATTCGATCGATACGTCGATAGCCGATGCGCCCGTGCTGATCCTCGCCAACGCGCACGATGCCGCGCGCATCGCGAATCAGCATGGCGACCCGACGCGCGGCGTACGCGACCAGCTCACGCTGCTCGACGTCACGCTCGCCGAACCGTTACGCGTGCCCGTGATCGGCAATGGTTACGCGGTGCCGCTCGGCCTGCGCGAAACGCTGATCAGCGCGACCTACGACATCGACAGCACGGATCGCGAGATTCGCGAGTCGGGGCATCGCGAGAACATCGAGCGCGTCACGCGGATGCTGCCCGGCTTCGCGCCGGCGGATTCGGCGCCTCGGCGCGGCCGCGTTGCGTTTCGCTGCGTGACGAGCGATCGCATGCCGATGATCGGCCAGCTCGCCGACGAAGACGCCGCGCACCGCGATGCTCGCCGACTGTCCGGCGCATGGCCACTCGACCTGCCGCGCCTGGCGGGTTTGTACGGCGCGTTTGCGTTCGGATCGCGTGGTCTGGTGTGGTCGGTGCTGGCGGCAGAACTGATCGCGTCGCAGATCGAGGGCGAGCTTTTGCCCATCGAGCGCGAACTGGCTGAAGCCGTCGATCCGTCGCGCTTCTTTCTGCGCTCGCTGCGTCACAGAGATGTCGCGCCGACATAGTTAGTCGGCCCTGAATAATCCTATTAAGCGCCGCCGGCACTCATGCCGCAAGTAACTCCCCAACCAGGCGACTCAGCAAAGCGACGAGAACAAGGACGTAAAAAGCCGCAGTTTCCGGAGGATCATGCGCAGATTGTGGCCTGCACGGCACAGC
>LFLF01000185.1 GCA_001184395.1 Candidatus Paraburkholderia calva
AAGATCGAAACGTTCCACAAGATTCTCAAGTCTGGATGCAAAGCCGAGGACTCGAAGCTGCGCACAGCGGATCGGCTTGCGAATCTGATCTCGGTATTTTGCATTTTGAGCTGGTGCATCTTCTAGCTAACCATGATCAGCTGTTGCGTGCCGCAAGCGCCTCCCGAGACGGCGTTCACGTCAACCGAAATGGATTTACTCGATCGCCTCGTGCCGGATTTGCCGCTCGCGACACAGGCGCTGCCGCTGCTGCCGCAGCCTGATCAAGGTTGCCCGGCTTGGAGGCTATCTGGGGCGCGCCAGCGGATCCACCTCCGGGCAATACTGTCATGTGGCGCGGGATGCAGCGCTTTACCGATATTCAACTGGGCTATGAACTCTCGCACTGAACCGAAGTGGGTAATTGCAAGCAGGCCGAGGGGCTTATATGCTGCGAAACCCTCATGAAACGGGGCTTCGAGAGAAGACGAAAATGGCCGGACTAGGGGAAACGCCTAGTCGGGCCATCGGGCTGAAACCTTACTTTTGCAGCACTGCTGCGCCTTACTGGATCACACGCGATACACCGCGTCCACGCGGATCGGACATCGGTTCGGGTTTGTCGCCGTCGATGCGAATGACCTGGATATCGCCGTTGAAACCCTGTATCGTGAACTTGTAGCCCTTGGCTTCGAGCGTCTTCACGACTTCGGGATTGAGCTGATGGTACGGCTCCTGAAAGATCGTGTTCGGCGGCAGCAACTGGTGATGGAAGCGCGTTGCGCCGACCGCTTCCGGTAGCGGCATATCGAAGTCGTACACATTGCTCAGCACCTGGAAGATCGACGTGAAGATGCGCGAGCCGCCGGGCGTGCCGATCACCATCGCGACCTTGTCTTCCTTGGTGAGGATGGTCGGCGTCATCGAGGAGAGCGGGCGCTTCTTCGGCGCGATGGCGTTCGCATCACTGCCGACTACGCCGAACATGTTCGGCACGCCTAGCTTCGATGCGAAGTCGTCCATCTCGTCGTTCAGCACGATGCCAGTGCCTTCCGCAACGACGCCCGAGCCGAAGTAGCCGTTGATGGTGTACGTGTTGGACACCGCGTTGTCCCATTTGTCAACAACGGAGAAGTGCGTCGTTTCGGCCTTCTCGGGCATCGATGTGCCGAGTCCCGGCTGAACGCTCTTGGTATCCGACGGCTCGTTCGGATTCACTTCTTGCGCACGCTTCAGGATGTAGTCGTCGTTGATCAGTTGCGCGCCCGGCACCTTGTAGAAGTCCGGATCGCCAAGATATTGCGCGCGATCGGCGAATACGCGCTTCTCGATTTCGGCGACCAGATGGATGTACTGCACGGAATCGAGCGGCACGCCGTTGAACTTGTCTTTCAGGTCAGCCTTCATCTTGAGCAGCTGCACGAGGCCGACGCCGCCCGAACTCGGCGGCGGCGCGGTGATCACGCGATAGCCGTTCCAGCTCGCGGTGATCGGCTGACGCCACACGGCCTTGTACTCCTTCAGATCACGCCTCGTGATGAGACCGTGGCCTTCCATCGACTTGGCGATCAGATCGGCGGTATCGCCTTCGTAGAAGCCTTTGGCGCCTTTGTCGGAGATGCGTTGCAAAGTCTTGGCGAGATCAGGCTGCTTGAAGACTTCGCCCGCTTTCATGCTGCCGAAGTACAGGTCGAAGTTGGTTTTTCCCGCGAAGTCTTTCGATGCAGCATCGCGTCGCGAGATCAGTTGATCGTCCACTTCGAAGCCGTCCTGCGCGTACTTGATGGCGGGTGCGAGCACCTGCTTCCACTTGAGCTTGCCAAAGCGCTTTTGCGCTTCCCACATACCCGACACCGTGCCCGGCACGTCGACCGCGCGATGTCCGTACAGGCTCATGCTCTTGATGACTTCACCCTTGTCGTCGAGATACATGTTGCGCGTGGCCGAAAGTGGCGCGCGTTCGCGGTAATCGAGGAAGTAGGGCTTGTGATCGACGTAGAGCGTCATGAACCCGCCGCCGCCGATGTTGCCCGCTTCCGGATAGGTGACGGCGAGCGAGAACGCGATGGCGACAGCCGCATCTACCGCGTTGCCGCCCATCTTGAAGATCTGTTCGGCGGTATCGGCAGCGTATTTATCCGCGACGGCCACGCCCGACGCCGTCAGCACTTGCGGCTCGTTGCTCGATGTTTTCGCGTAGGCGGGCGTGGTTTCAATGAAGCCGGCCGCGATCAGCGCCGATGCGACCACGGCGTTGATGGCGAAAGCGCGAAAGCGCGATTCTTTTTTCGTTGACATCTGCTGCGTCCTCCTTGGGCTGTCTGCTGCAAGAGTTGAGGCTTATACCACGAGTGCGATGCTGCATCGCACGAAACGGGCCATGCCGCGATGGCTCACGGCATGAGCTGGCCGCCGTTCACGTCGATGATCTGGCCGGTCACATAGCACGACATCACGTCGGACGCGAGATACAGGAAGGCTCCGCTGCAATCGTCCGGTTCGCCGATGAAGCCCATCGGAATACTTTTGCGGAAGCCTTCGAGCTGCTCGGGCGTCGTGAAGCACTCCTGAAACGGTGTCTGGATGACACCAGGCGCGACCGCTGACGCGGATGCGATCCGCCATGAATTCCTTCGCCATGCCTTGGTGATGGTGCTGACGAATCCTTTGGATGTGGCGTACAGCAACGTGCCGGGCCCACCGCCGTTGCGGGCCGCGACCGAGGTCACGTTGATGATGGACCCGCCACCACCTTCTCATAGCGACGGGAGCGCGGCGCACGTGAAGGCGACGACCGAGCGCGCGTTGATGTGCAGGACTTCGTCGAACAGTTCGTCGGTGACTTGCGCAAGCGGTTTGCGCTTGACGAGGCTGCCGGCCTTATTGATGAGCACACCGATCTTGCCGAAGGCTTCGATGGTTTGCGCGATGGCGGCATCGATGGCCTGGGAGTCGCGCACATCGGCGGCGACGGTGATGGCTGAGACGCCGAGCACGCGAATATCCTGAGCGACTTCCTCGGCCTGTTCCTTGGAGCTGTTGTAGTGGGCGGCGACATTGGCGCCGTAGCAGCCGAACGCGCGCGGCGGCAGCGATACCGGTGCTTGCGCCGAGATGAGAACGGATTTGCCTTTGAGGTCGTGCATGGAGGCTCCAGGAAGGGTGTGAGCGGGCATACATCGAAGAAAGTATGGAACGAAGTGCGAAACCACGTCGGGCGCACGCAAAAGATGTCGTGAACCCGCCATGAGAAAGGGCGAACATGGAAGTTGCGCGCGAGATGAATAAGGCGCGTAATGGAAAAGGCGGAAAAGCCCACGATGATCGCAAACCGAACGGCGGCGCACAGCGCAACGCCGGAGCTAGCGGGGGGGGGTGAACCGGTCAGTTGGAGGACCAGGGGGATCGGATCGGATGGATGCCGGTCCGGACTGTGTCGAGGGGCCGCTTGCTACGGCTGGGCCCACCAAGGCATCGCAAGAGCGGTAGCGCGGAGAAGGAACTGGTGCCTCGAGAAGCGGCTTTCTTTGGTGACTTTCTTTGCTGCCGCAAAGAAAGTTAACCCTCCGCCGGGGAGGCGGCTACTGCAATAAAAGCGCGACAACAGATCCATTGTGCCGATAAAACATACTGAAGACGCCTACAACCTAAGTAAGCAAGCAACCATGGAGAGATAGAAAAGACCATGAAGAAAAAATCGTAGCCTACAAAGCCTTACCACCGGACGTAGAAAGCTATTTGCGCGAACACGCAGAAGTCTAGTACATCGACCCAAAGAACGAAGCAAAGCTAAAAGAGGCGCTAAAAAATGCCGACGGAGCAATAGGCGCGAGCATAAAAATAACCGCAGAAATGCTAGAAGACGCAACACGCCTGAAAACGTTATCGACGATATCAGTAGGCTACGACCAGTTCGACGTAGAGGACCTGACGCGCCGCGGCATCATCCTGGCTCACACGCCCGATGTCCTGACCGAATCCACCGCCGACACGGTATTCGCTTTGATCTTGTCGAGCGCCAGCCGCGTAGTCGACCTCGCCGAGTGGGTGAAAGCAGGCAACTGGAAAGGAAGCATCGGAGAGGAATGCTCCGGCGTGGATGTGCAGGGCAAGACATTGGGCATCATAGGCTTGGGCCGTATCGGCGGCGCGGTCGCCCGCCGCGCCTCGCTTGGCTTTCGCATGAACGTGCTCTACACCAACCGCCATCCGAACGAACAAGCAGAAAGAGACTAAAACGCCAAGCGCGTGGAACTGGACGAACTGCTGAAGCAAGCCGACTTTGTCTGCCTGCAAGTTCCGCTCACGCCGCAAACACGCGGTATGATCGGCCACGGTCAACTCGCGAAGATGAAGAAAACCGCGATTCTGATCAACGCATCGCACGGCCCCACCGTCGATGAAACCGCGCTCATCGAAGCGCTTGAAAACGGCACCATTCGCGCCACAGGTCTCGATGTGTTCGAGCACGAACCCGTTTCCGCCGACTCGCCGCTGCTCAAAATGAAGAACGTCGTCGCACTGCCGCACATCGGATAGGCGACCCACGAAACGCGCCACGTCATGGCCCGCAATGCCGCCGAAAACCTGATCGGCACACTCAACGGCACGCTCACGACCAACATCGTCAATCGCAAGATGCTCGAGCACTGACGGCTAGGGATCGCTCGTTCGAATGCCCATGTCGGCATGCGCTAACATGGCGCACATGCGAGGAGAATGACGATCGCGCGCGCCGCCGCTCAGACGGGCGCCGCGTCAACATAACACGACGACCATGTCCGACGATCCCAATCCCACCTTCGGCGCGAACAACCGCGTGCCCGAGTTCGGTACGCGCCGCGCGACCATCACCGATGTCGCGCGTGAAGCCGGCACCGGCAAGACCAACATTTCGCGCTATCTGAACGGCATGACGAGCGTGCTGTCGCCGGAGTTGCGCGAGCGCATCGAAGTGGCCATCGCCAAGCTCGACTATCGGCCCAATCAGATGGCACGCGGTCTCAAGCGCGGACGCAATCGCCTGATTGGCATGCTGCTTGCCGACCTCACGAATCCTTACTCCGTCGAAGTGCTGCAAGGGGTAGAAGCCGCTTGCCACGCGCTAGGCTACATGCCGCTTATCTGTCACGCAGCCAACGAAGTCGACATGGAGCGCCGCTATCTGCAACTGCTGGACCTATGGCGTCGAAGGCGTGATCGTCAATGCGTTGGGCGTCAAGGAAGAACTGCTGAACGGCTTCACACAAGGCGGGATTCCGTCGTGCTCGTGGACCGGACCGTCGAAGGCATCGTGACGGACATGGTCGGCCTCGACAATCTTGCGGCCGTCGCGCTCGCGACGCGGCATCTAGCCGAACAAGGCTTCGACGAACTGCTCTTCATCGTGCAACCCGTGACACACGTCAGTTCGCGGCGCTTGCGCCAGGCCACGTTTCGTGAGACCGTCGCGGCGCTCGATTCGGCCGGTGCGAACCGCTTGCATAGCGCGACCTTGGTGATCGATCTCGCCGATGCCGGGCCCGCGCTCGCCGACCTGGATCGCCGTGTGGCCGCAGCGCGTGATGCGGGGCGCCGCGTTGCGCTGTTCGCAGCGAATGGACCAGTGGCGCTTGTCGCCGTGCATCTGAAGTCGCGTTTCGGTGGCGACTGGCAGGCGCAGATCGCGCTCATGTCCATCGACGATTCCGAGTGGGCGCAACTCGCGGGCATGACGACCGTGCGCCAACCGACGTACGATATCGGCCGGCGCGCAGTGGAGTTTCTGCACGAGCGCCTGGGCGGCGCGTCGATGGCCGCGCACGAGTGTTTGCTACCAGGTGAACTGGTGGTGCGGGCATCGACCGAGCGCGCGAACGAACGCGGTATCGTTTAAGGCAACGCTGATTAAGTCCACCATTAGTGCTTGTCAGATGTTATAGAGCGCACGTGCAAGGAGAAAGGCAAACGACGATGAAGCAGCAGACGCTGGCGATGGCCGCGGATCAAGGTGCGGGGTTCGAGACTTGCCGCAAACGCACGCGACGCGACGAGTTGCTTGACACGATGAACACGATCGTTCCGTGGACCGAACTGTGTGCGGTAATCGAACCCTATTACCCGAAACACGGCAACGGTCGTCCGCCGATGGGTTGGGAGCGTATGCTGCGGATTCACTTCGT
>LFLF01000186.1 GCA_001184395.1 Candidatus Paraburkholderia calva
AAGAATGCGACATTAGCAGCACCTGAATCAACGAAGTCCGGCGTTAAATTAGTTGGGTCTGAACGTCGCGTTGGCTCTTTCGAATGAGTAGGCGCACATTCAAAAAGACTATTTCAACAGCCTGCTAAAGATCTCTAAGTAGGGTTGATCGAAACGCTTACGCCGACGCTGCGGTTTTGCTGCGCGGCTGCAAGTATTGAAGCACGAGGAACAGCAAGTGACGACGCACAGCACGACCGTCGATGCCACCGCGAGCGTCGGCGTGACTTGCAAAAGGATGTCGTTCCACAACTGCTTGGGCCGCGTCGTCTTGATGCCGCCGCCGATGAACTACGCCGCGGGCACACTCGGCGCGAATCGCATTCAGGTGCTCAGGCGCATCACCTTGCCGTCGGTGAAGAACGGCCTGATCGCGGGCTTCGTGATCGGCTTTTTCACCTCGTTCGAGGAACTGACGGTGGCGTGATCGAGCGCCCAGTCGTGTCCGCGGAACGTGGTGAGCAAGATCACGATGCCCAGATTGGTCGCGACCAGCCCGACGCGGGCGCACAGATAAAACAGCGCGATTGCGGTGACGATGCTCGGCACGATCATCGGCAAAAGGAACAGCAGGAACAGCGCGCCCGTGCCGCGCGATTTCGAACGTGCGATGCCGAGCGCGGCCATGGTCGCGATTACCGCGGTAAAGAACGCGGCCAGCAAGCCGATGCCGAACGAACGAAGCGTCGCACCGATCCACAGCGTGGAATCGAAATACTGCGCGAACCAGCGCAAGCTGAAGCCCTTCGGGGGGAAACGACAGGAAGGTGTCGGCGGTGAACGCCATCGGCACGATCGCGACGATGGGGAACAGCAGCACCGCGATCACGACACACGAATAGATCGCGAGCGGACTCACGCGCACAACGGGCCGCATATATTTGTCCCACGGCGAGAGCACGTGCGAGCACGCGAAGCCGACACCGTTGACGATCGCGTTGCCGAGCTTGCGCATATGCTGATGATGCGTGGGGCGCTTCGCATCGCGATCGTCGACGAGCGAAGCCATGCCGAACACGAGGTTATAAAGAAAGCAGCTCACGAGCGCCGACACCACCAGCACGACGGCCAGCGCGTTGTCCAGTTGCCAGTTCTGCAACTCGTTGATCTACACGATGATGAGCTGGCCGAGCATCATCTCGCGCGGGCTGCCGAGCAGCGTCGGCGTGATGAAGAAGCCCAGCGCGCTGATGAATATGAGCAGGCCCGCCACCGCGACGCCGCGCATCGACGAGACGAAGAAGATGCGCCAGGACACCTGCGCACGGTTGCCGCCGAGCGTGGCTGCCGCGAGCGACACGCGCTTGTCAATCTGGTTCATCACCGGCAACATGGTGACGATCGCCAGCGGCAGCAGAGTATGCGCCATCGCGAAGATCACGGACGGGCGATTGAACAGCAACTGATCGCCACCTGCGATGCCGAGCATCTTCATTACATCCGCGACAATGCCGTTGCACCCGAGCAGCACGAGCCACGCGAAGTTCTTGACCAGCGTACTGGTCCAGAACGCGAGCAGCACGAGCAGCGAGACGCCTTGCTGCGTGCGCTTGGGCAGACCGGAAAGCCAGTAGGCGAGCGGATAGCCGAGCGCGAGACACCATGCCGTCGTTTGCAGCGCGATGGAAAACGTCGTCAGCAACACGCGCTGATACACGGACGGCCCGAAGAAGCGCGCGAACGCTGACATCGAGAACGCATCGGTGCCGTTCTGCAACACCGACAGCGACAACAGCTTGAGCGACGAAAACACCAGAAAGGCGAGCAGGAAAAGCGTGCCCGGCGCCGCCAGCCAGAGCGGGCCTAAAGCCAAGCGTTTGTGGGGCGCGGCGGCTGCACCCGGACTGGCGGTGGTGGTGTTCATCTTTCGTTCCGTACGTGGCGATTGACGGGCCGCGAGAGCCCCAGGTTGTCGCGCATCGTGTGGCCGCTGTATTCCTTGCGATAGTTGCCGTGACGTTGCAGTTCCGGCACGATTTGCCCGATGAAGTCGGTCATTTCGTTGGGCAGCACGTGGAAGGCGAGCATGAAGCCGTCGGCCGCGCGCGTGTCGATCCACTCTTCCATATGATCGGCGATGATCTGCGGCGTGCCGCACAGCGTGACCTTGCCGCGCCCGTAGCTCGTATAGAGTTGACGCAGCGTGAGCTTCTGTTCGCGGATCATGGTCATGATCTGGTGAAGTAGGCCTGATGGAAGTTTGCCTTCTGCGGAATCAGATGTTCGGGAATCGGTTCGTCGAGCGGCAGATTCGACACGTCGAGTTCGAGGTCCGCGCCAGACGCATGCGGCCCGCGTCCGGATGAATCAGGCTTTGCAGTTCGGCGTATTTGTCCTCGGCTTCCGCCACGCTCGAACCGACCATGACCGACAGTCCGGCGAGGATCTTGAGTTCGTCGGGCGAGCGGCCGAACGCGGGCATACGGCCCTTGAGGTCGGAATAGAAGCGTTGCGACTTCTCGAGCGTCGGGTCGGACGAGAACACCACTTCGGCGGTTTCCGCCGCGAACGACTTGCCGTCTTCCGACAAGCCCGCTTGAATCACCACGGGCCGTCCCTGCGGCGTGCGCTTGATGTTGAGCGCGCCGTAGATCGTGAAGTACTTGCCCTGATGATCCGTCACATGCATCTTCGACGGCTCAAAGACCTTGCTCTGTTCCTTGTCGTCGATGAAGGCGTCGTCTTCCCACGTGTCCTACAGCTTCGCGACCACGTCGAAGAATTCGCGCGTGCGGGCATAGCGCTGATCGTGCGGCGGCAGCTTGTCCAGGCTGAAGTTGCGCGCGGCGAAGTCGTTCGCCGAGGTCACCACGTTCCAGCCCGCGCGGCCATGCGAAATGCGATCGAGCGAAACGAACAGGCGTGCGATGTTGTATGGCTCGTAGAAGCTCGCCGAAGCCGTGGCGCCGAGGCCGATATGCTTCGTCGAACCGGCGAGCGCGGACAGCAGCGTGATCGGCTCGAAGCAGTTCATGAAATGCGGATAACGTGAATACGCGTCGAGTTTTTCGGTACGCGCGGCGGGCGTATCGGCAATGAAGAACAGGTCCATCAGGCCCGATTCGGCGAGTTGCGCGAGCCCGCGGAAGTACTCGATATCGGTTGATGCGCTCTTCGGCGCGGTGGACTTGAGCCACGATGCCGGATGTGAGCCCGTGGCGTGCACTAGCACGCCCAGAGCCATGTGACGGTCAGCCATGATGCGGCGTCTCCTTGCAAAGAATCGTGTGGGTTAGGCGTTGAGAATCCATTCCTGGAGCTTCTCGTTCGCGGAGTCGAAGTTTTTTGCCCCACCATGCGTTGTTGCACCGCTGGAGGCGTTCGAGATTCTTCGGATAGGTGGGCAGCAATTCGGCCCGCTTCGGGTCGATCAACTTGTAGGCGTCGTTGTTGTTCGGGCCGTTGGCGATCAGGCTCGAGTATTGCGCCTGCCGGGCGGCGTGCATGCAGAAGCGCACGAACTGATGGGCCTGCTTGAGTTTGGTCGTGCCGGCGGGAATCGACCAGCCGTCGACGTTGTAAGTGCCTTCCCAGACGATCTTCACCGGTGCGGCCGCCGCGATGGCGGCGCGCGCGCGGGCGTTCCACGTATCCGACAGATCGACTTCGCCGCTTTGCAGAAGCTGTGTGTTCTGCGCGCCGTTGGCCCACCACACGTTGATATTCTTGCGGATCTTGTCGAGCGACTTGAGCGCACGATCGACGTCGATCGGAATACGTCCTTCGATGCGACGCCATCGGCGATCAGCGCGTTCTCGAGCAGGCCGCGGCGGCCCGGAAATTTCGCAGTGTCCCAGTAATCGTGCCAGCCGGTGGGCGTGGCCTTGGCGAAGTGGTCGCTGCGATAGGCCATCACCACGTCGTAGATCAAGAAGCCGAACCAGTTGTTGGTGAGCATGCCGGGCAGGATGCCCTTCGCATCGCTCGAGGCGATATCGAGCGGCGCGAGATAGTTCTTCGACTCACTCAGGTGCAGCACGTTGTCGGGCGTGACCATCGCGACGTCCCAGATGTGCGAGCCGGAATCGACGGAGAACTTGAACTGCGTGGTCGGGTCCGACTCGTGCGCGACGTTGACGATGCGGATGCCGGTTTCCTTCTCGAACGGATCGTAGAAGGCGGTGTGCATCACGGGGCCGAACGCACCGCCGTTGTCGGCGACGGTCAGCGTGGCGGCGGCGTTGGCGCGCTGTGTCCAGATGGTCGGAAAACCAAACGCGAGGCCGGTGGCACTCGTGGTCTTGATGAACTATGAACTGCCTGCGACTTTGCTTGATGCTTGAACTCACGCTCATTTCTCCGGGGTGTGGTGTGGATCGATGTACTTGGGATGTTTTTGAATGGGTTTAGCGATCGAGCAGCAGCGCGTGCTCCGGCTGCCGGCGCAGCGAAACGACGTCGCCGATATCGCGCGTGGTCGTGCCGGCCATCTGCTGCACGGTGAGCAGCGCGCCGCTTTGCAGTTCGACGATCAGACGCGTCTCCGAGCCGCCGTAGATGCGCTCGACAATGCGGCCGCGCACGAAGCCGTTGGCGCCGTCCTCGACGCGGATGTGTTCGGGGCGCACAATCAGCATGGCGTTGGCGGCGCTCAAAAGAGGGATCGCGCCGTCCGGCGTGACGACCATGCCGTCGCGATCGACCTTGCCGAGCAACTTGTTCGACACGCCGATGAAGTCCGCGACGAACGCGCTCTGCGGCGTTTCGTAGATGGCTTGCGCCGTGCCGATCTGCTCGATGCGCCCGCCGTTCATGAAGCATACGCGATCGGAGAGCGCGAGCGCTTCTTCCTGGTCGTGCGTGACGAAAATGATGGTCGAGCCCGTTTCACGATGGATGCGCTTGATCTCCATCTGCATGTTCTCGCGCAACTTGCGGTCGAGCGCGGACAGCGATTCATCCATCAGAATGAGCGACGGTTGATACACGAGGGCGCGCGCCAGGGCCACGCGCTGCTGCTGTCCGCCGGAGAGTTCGCGCGGAAAGCGTTCACCGAAGGTCGCGAGCCGCACCATTTCGAGCGCGTGCATCACGCGGCACTTCACTTCCTGCGCGGGGACACGGCGCATCTGCAACGGAAAGGCAATGTTCTCGAATACCGTCAGATGCCCGAACAGCGCGTAGTTCTGAAACACGACACCGATATCACGCTCGTGCATCAGCGCGTGCGTGCGGTCCTTCGCGTCGGTGAATAGCTTGCCCGCGGTCGGTTGGACGAGGCCGCAGACTATCTGCAACAGCGTGGTCTTGCCCGAACCCGACGGCCCGAGCAGCGTGAGCAGTTCGCCTGTGCGCACTGAAAGATCCATCGGATGCAGCGCGACGGTATTGCCGTAATGCTTCGACAAACCTTCCGTGCGCATCTTGATAGTTGATGATGGCGCAAACGCGCCCGGCATGACTTCAGCGACACGTGCCAGCTTATCCATGATCGAAAATTCCGGAGCAGGGTGGTTCCATTCCGCTTGCCGGAGAACCGGCAGGGGATGACTAAAGGGGACGACGTACACCATGCGCGATGCGCATTCGGAAGGCGGTTGTCATGCGTGATGACTGGCCGCGAGACAAATCTAACAAGTCAAATTAAAGGTAAAAATATTGTTTTCCCATACACTGAATAGGCTCGCGCTATGCGGCCTGGACTCAGCGACACATTTGTGCTGTCACGGAGTCGAGCAACGCATTAATGGGGACACAGCGGAGGACACGGCGCGTTTCACGCAAATCTGGAAGAATGTCGGCTCACGTTTTTTAATGCCGCGCTCGAGCGTTTTTCGCTGAGCGCACCGTAACCGACCCTAGCAGGCTGTTGAAATAGTTTTTTTGAATGTGCGCCTACTCATTCGAAAGAGCCAACGCGACGTTCAGACCCAACTAATTTAACGCCGGACTTCGTTGATTCAGGTGCTGCTAATGTCGCATTC
>LFLF01000187.1 GCA_001184395.1 Candidatus Paraburkholderia calva
ACCAGATCCGCGCCGACGTCCACGGCGCTGCTCGAGGCGAATCTCGATCGTGTTCATCGTGTCAAGCAACTCGTCGCGTCGCGTGCGTTTGCGGCAAATCTCGAACCCCGCACCTTGATCCGCGGCCTTCGCCAGCGTCTGCTGCTTCATCGTCGTTTGCCTTTCTTCTCCTTGCACGTGCGCTCTATAACACCTGACAAGCACTAATGGTGGACTTAATCAGCGTTGCCTTACTTAATACGAGCTAATACAGGCGCGGCGGTTTTCTACGTCCGCTCATGCCTTACCCGATGCATGCCAGCCACCGTCAACGCTCAATACCGCGCCGGTGACGTAACTTGCCGCATCGGAGGCGAGAAAGAGATGGCTTGCGCGCTCTCGTCAGGCTGTGCGAGACGGCCCCATCGGCGTGCGCCGTTCGATGGCGGACAGATCGATCTGCCCGTTCTCGACCAGCTTGTGCGCGAGTTCTGTCGCGACATAGCCCGGCGCGACCACATTCACGCGGACGCCGTCGCGGGCCCATTCGCAGACCATCTAACGCGTCATCGCCGCGATACCCGCCTTGGTACGCCGTATGCGTGGCGCTGCGGAATACCCGAGAGCTCGCGATCGAACACAGATTCACGATGGCGCCCGCGCGTTGTCCGAGCATCGTTCTGGCGGCTTCTCGGCTGATGAGGAAAGTCCCACGCAGATATGCCGATGAATGTGTCGAAGGCGGCTGCGCGTTGTTCGATGGTCGGCTTGGCCTGTTCGCTGATACCCGCGTTGTTCACGAGCACATCGAGCCGCCCGCACGTGCTGACAACCTCGCCGATCATCGTGACGACTTCGGGCTCCGACGATATGTCCACGCCAACTGCCAGATGACCCGCACCGCCGAGTGCTTCGATGCGATGTCGCGCCGTGTCGCGGTGCAGAGGCGATGACCACGCGATACCCTTGCGCGGCAAAGGCGCGAGCAGTCGCCCAGCCGATGCCGTTCGCACCGCCCGTGACGATCACCACGCGTCGTGCTTGTTCATCCATAGTCTCGCCCTGTCATGAGATGAGTTAAAGAATAAGCACGAAATTGGGCGCAGGCTTGCGTCCGCAACTACAACTTGCGGACGCAACCGATGACAGAGAATGAAGTTGATTTCCTTCCGCTACATGTGACTGGCATGAGCGCTGGTGGCAAGCGGAAGTTTGACGCGCAGCGTAAGTAAGCCCAAGCTGATTGATGCCTGCCTGCAGCCAGTGCGTCGATCGCGGGGCTGGCGCTAACGGCCGGCGTGAACGCGAACCAGCTGCACAAATGGATTCGTTTGCGGGAGCGAGCGGACGCTGCTGCGATGCCGGTTGATGCTGAAGTAGGCTACAGTCGCGGACAAGGTGATGAGGTCAGGAAAATGGCTGGACAGGCAACGGTCGTCCCTTTATGCCGCCCGCACGTAAGCGAAGCGCGCTGGCCCGAAGCTGGAAGCCGGGCCGTAGGCGTCAGCAATGGAAGCCCGAAAGGGGGCGAGACTCGTTTACGAGGCTCGATGCAAAGCACGACAGCGAGACCCGGCCATGCCTTCCGGCCGGGAGACGCTTATGTAGGAAACAATGGACAGCATGGGCTTGATGCCCTGGGTGGAATGCTACTGGTGTCCGGTGCTCTCATACCGGCGCAGCCGGGGTGGCTTTCAGTCAATGAGCGAACTGTCGACGACTGCCGTCGTAGCCGAGGCTGTACAGTACAGGATCTGTCTGAAGAAGGTGACGAAAACTGGCGATGGCGGTTCTTCAGTTCCTGCACGTCGCAGCATAGCCGGATTTGACCGACATCAAGGCCGTCGATTGGACTAGTGAAATTTGTATGTGAATGTCTTGGCCTGCCGACAGCCCACTTAGCGAAAGCTTGCCGTCATCTGCCGTCATCAATTGAACAGCAGCATTGGCAATCTCCAGCATCTCACGGATTCCGGCACCGCTGCGTGCGCGAAGCGCCAAGCTCCTGCACCATCGCCGTGGCCTGTCGTCCGCGCATGGCGGCGGAAATCGACGAGCCGATTTCACCGCGTTCCTGAGCAACTCGGAAACGCGTTTCAAAAGCCTCGTCGAGTGCGGCGATGAGGGGTCTCAGCGCCAGCTGCACCGCCGGCGACTCGATCGCCTCGGCTAGCGTCGTCGACGTTACCAGGCATCCTCGGGATTTCGCGCCGAAAAGATAGTTATCGATCGACATTTCGAAGAAAGTAGAGAGTTCGTCCGTGAGTGATCGCTTCGCCACCAGGGCCGCGTCTAGCGCGGCTTGGGTATCGCCGATCACACGATCAACGACGGCACGGCAAGATACATCACCTCTTTGTCGGGAAAGGCATCGTAGAGTCTAGACCTGCTGACGCCCGCGGCGTCGGCAAGGTCGCTAAGCGAAGCTCCCGCGTACCCCTTTTCCCAGAACACGCCTAGGACGGCTTCGAGAACGTGGCCGTCGTTGATCTGTTTGGGGCGGCCACGCGGCCTGCTGCTCGCATCATTTTCGTACCAATCTGAAGATAATTGTTGACAGGGCAGTCGTGTCTACATTTAAATGCAAAACAGTAGGAAAGTCTACTCTCAAAGGGAGAGATTCTACGCAGACCTCTGCTCCCCCGCTCTCGCTCGCAACGCGCTTGCCCTTTCAGATTGCCCTTTCATCTTGATGCACTGCTCAGGAGTTCACATTGATGCACTGCTTAGGAGTCCACTATGAATTGTTACCCCGTATATGAAAACCCCTATGAAAACGTCCGCATTGACAGCGGAACTGTTGTTAAGCTGCATCGATTCGCGGTCGGCAACCCCGAAGTAGCTCGCTACGTGTCCACGCTTTCGCCGCCTTCCACCAAATTGGAAGCGTACTTCAAAATCTTTAAAGCGCTCTACGAAGTCGTGCCGGTGACGAACACTGATGATGCGCCACGCGGAAAAGTACCCTACATTACCGTCGGCGACGCAAAGCTCACCGATTCCGATCTCATCATCAACTACCTGAAAAGAACACAAGTTGACCCGGATGCCAACTTGACCGCTACGCAGAGAGCATTGGGGCATCTTGTTCAGCGCACGCTGGAAGATCACCTCTACTGGATTATTGTCTATTATGAATTCTATGATCAGAACGGCTGGGATTTCCTCTTGCGAGCATCTGTCTGCGATCCGACCGTGCTACCGCCGCCGGTCACCGCCGCTTTTGACGAGATACGCGCCGACCGTTCCAGGCGGTGCTATGACCAGGGCATTGCCCGTTACACGCCAGGCGAGATTGTAGAGAAGGCCTGCAAAGATCTTCAGGCAGTGTCGGAAATCTTGGGTGACCACACCTATCTGCTCGGGACAGATCAACCGACCTCGTTTGATGCGGTGGTCGTCGGCATGACGCTCGCTATATTGCAAGCGCGAGAAATGCACCCCGAGATCAGTGACTTCGCACGGAAAATTCGCAATCTCAGCCGATATATGCATCGCATGCTCGCCACATATTTCCCGGAACTCGAACTGACTTTTCAACCCGCGTAGATGACGGTGGCGAACCACACGCCGCAAAATGAGGTGAAGAAGGGTGAAATGAATACTTCCATCTCCGAACGCGAATGCAGCAGGTGACTAAGCCGGTCGGCGTAAGGATAAAAATCAAGCAGATTTATATAGACCTGTGGCAGACCGAAGCGAAACATCCCTTTGGGGACGTAACCTCGCACGCCTATTTGTTCCTGCGAGCAGAAGGGAACATCCTGTGTGACAGTTTTGGTAAGAAAAACCATTATTAAACTACTGAGGCTTTGGGCGGAATAACCTAGCAATATCTGCCACCGCGACCAAGCGGATCCCCAACTGGCAGCGATCAAATCAAGGTTTCGTTCGATGCTGTGCTGCCACCACCTTGAGGAGCCGGCCGTCAGCCGGTTCGTACGAGTCGATTGCCTCTTCGATGAACGAGAAATCCGCTGGGTAAAGGTAAAGGTCATCTCCACGCCCAGACACATGGACAGAAGTGTAATGCTTTTATGTGCAATCGGACGATGGACCCAATTACCTATTTACGGGCGACACCATCTATCTGGATTATGGAAAATGGAAGGTCCGGATCAATCGCTCAGACGGTGGATCGCAATCCGATCTCAGAAACAGCCTTGTAGCCTTGCGGGATCTTGGCCCCGGTGGTTGTGCATCAAGCGCCTCCGTTGGCTCTATCGCATTTAAGGGAGTAACGAACGTGGAGTGGGCCTTTGTTAAAGATGGTATTGCTAATACCTTGTTTTAATCTTTTCTTGGATTGTAATCGGGCCGAGCGGATAGCCGTCCGGGCTCCCTGGGCCGGTACCTTTAGATATTTAGTCGACAAAATTGGCAAGCGGAGCGCGCAGGCCCATCAGGGGTGCAACTCCGCATGAGGCGCGGGTCACAGCCTGCGAACCCGATACCACACGCGGCGGCAAGGTGCTCAGATACTTGGCAACGTGCATGCCCAATTTGTCCGGTTCGAGAAGCTCGATCTGTTCTCGCTTCTTGCCGGTGCAAAGGATTATGCCCAGCGGCGAGTGCGTCCAGCTGAATAGCTGTATCAGTGACACGACAATTCGCTCGTCGGGGAAGGTGTGTAGCAAACTGCACCATGCGGCGCAAGTTCTTAACCAAAAAACTGCCGTCGTGCTCATTCACCAATTGCGCCGCCAGGGTCAGCACGACTTCTTCGCCATAGTCGCCCCGCCGCCGCTTTAAGACCTGCGTGTGGATACGCTAGCCTATGCGCCAGTAGAGCATTGTCAACACGCAGCAACCGCCGCGGCGATCCCACTACGATCCCCAAGCCACATTCCACCACATCACCAGGTCGCCACTGCTGACTGGAGTCCACAGCGGCTGCTTCGATGGGCGATGGACATCGGCCCCATACCGCAGCCGTAATTGGGCATCTGCTACGTGGTCGCTGGCATCCCGAACAGGCCTACCGCGCCTGTCTGGGCATCTGGCAAGAAGTACGCAGCAGGGGCCTCGAAGCCGCCTGCTGCTGCACAATTGAGAGGAAGGCGATCAACTACCAGTTCATCGCGTCAACCCTGAAAAACGGATTGGAGGGTTCCGCCACGTCAACCGCTTCCCAGTCCAAACTCCCACTCGCACATGTCAACGTGCGCGATCATCTTACTACCATTTTAGCAGGAGCAATCGCATGCTACATCATCCGACCGTCGAACGACTCCTGGAGCTGCGCCTGTTTAGCATGGCCGCGACGCTCGCCGAGCAGCAATCGCAGCAGAGCATCGACCAGCTCGGCTTTGAGGAGCGCCTTGGGCTACTGGTCAAGCGCGAAGCAACCGAGCGGCAGTCCCGCCAGACCACGGCGCGGCTTCGACGTGCTGAACTTCGATACCCCGCAGCCGTACCAGAGGATATCAACTTACCCGCACGCGCGCGGGCTCAATCGCACGCTGCTTGCGCGGTTGCTGACCGGCCAATGGATCCGGACACGGCAAAATTTGATCGTAATTGCGAAGACTGGACTCGGCAAAAGCTGGCTGGCCTGCGCGTTCGCCAATCTCGCATGCCATCAGGACCTGAGTGCCAGCTATCTGCGCGAATTGGCGCGAAGAAGGCTACTTTCGCGCAGACCGATACCATTGATATCCCGTGAGCAGTCGCACATTCCGATTTCAAGGCGCGCGGGCGGCTCAACGCACAGCACTACATGGTGCATCGCCTGCTGTATGCGAAGCGGGATATCGATGCAATCGGCCCGGTGGAATCCGCTGATCGTCGGCCGGGCGTTCTAACAGGCTGTTGAAATAGTCTTTTTGAACGTGCGCCTACTCATTCGAAAGAGCCAACGCGACGTTCAGACCCAACTAATTTAACGCCGGACTTCGTTGATTCAGGTGCTGCTAATGTCGCATTCTTTTC
>LFLF01000188.1 GCA_001184395.1 Candidatus Paraburkholderia calva
AAAAAACCTGGCGCCGTATAACGGACCGGAAAAGATCAAGCTGTGGCTCGAAGGCGTCCCCTTCAAGGACGGCGAACCAGTGCAAGACGATCAACCGGTTCAGCAGAAACTCGCCGCTTGAAATCGATATTGAGAAATTCGTCTGTTTGCACGCTGCGATGCGTCCCCGGAATTCATGCAGCGGGATAATGCATTGCGCGCGAGGCCGTGCGCAACGGCACTAACGAATACTTTCACTTTCTTCAGATTGTTGTCAGGCACCGACCGCCTATAGCAAAAATCGTTCCATGGAGTTTCAATGAGTCTCGACCGCGCGAAGATCGACACCGCACTCGCCACACTGATCGATCCGAACACTAGCCACAAGTTCGTGGACAGCAAAAGCATCCGCAACGTTTCCATCGAAGGCGCGAAAGTGTCCGTCAGCGTGGTGCTCGGCTATCCGGCCAAATCGCAGTTCGACGCGATCGGCATCCAGGTGGCGAATGCGCTGCGCGAGGTGCCGGGCGTGGCCGAAGTCGCGGTGGACGTGTCGTCGCAAGTCGTGGCGCATGCGGTGCAGCGCGGCGTGAAGCTGCTGTCGAATGTGAAGAACATCATCGCGGTGGCGTCGGGCAAGGGCGGCGTCGGCAAGAGCACGATGGCCGCGAATCTCGCGCTCGCGCTGGCAGCGGAAGGCGCGTCGGTCGGCATGCTGGACGCGGACATCTACGGTCCGTCCCTGCCGATGATGCTCGGCATCACCGGCCGCCCCGAATCGCCCGACAACCAGTCGATGAACCCGCTGCACGGCCACGGCATCCAGGCGAACTCGATCGGCTTTCTGATCGAACAGGACAACCCGATGGTTTGGCGCGGCCCGATGGTCACCTCCGCGCTCGAGCAGTTGCTGCGGCAAACCAACTGGCAGGACATCGATTACCTCGTGGTGGACATGCCGCCCGGTACCGGCGATATCCAGCTCACGCTGGCGCAGAAGGTGCCGGTGACCGGCGCGGTGATCGTCACGACGCCGCAGGACATCGCGTTGCTCGATGCGAAGAAGGGTCTCAAGATGTTCGAGAAGGTCGGCATTCCGATTCTCGGTATCATCGAGAACATGAACACGCATATCTGCTCGAATTGCGGTCACGAGGAGCATATCTTCGGCGCGGGCGGCGGCGAGCGCATGGCTCAAGAGTACGGCGTCGAGATTCTCGGCCAGTTGCCGCTCGATATCGCGATTCGCGAACGCACCGACGCCGGTCAGCCAACGGTTGTATCGCAGCCGGAAAGCCGCATTGCGGAGACGTATCGTGCAATTGCGCGGCGTGTCGCTATTTCGATTGCCGACAGGCAGCGTGATATGACCTCGAAGTTTCCGAACATCGTGGTTCAGAACATGTAATTTTTCGAGCGAAGCTTCGGACCGCGATCGCTGTGAGCCTTGTGCGGCGTGGCTCGCGGTATTATGTCGCCTTCGAGACGCGGCAGTGTCAATGCACGGGGCATCGGCGGGCCGCCGAGAGGATGGCATGAGAGACAGATTCGACGGAAGAACGGGAATTGCGTTTCGCGCCGTGATCGCGATGGCCGCGTGCAGCATGATGCTGAGCGGCTGCGGCATCCTCTTCCAGAATCACGAAAAACGCGCCGAGGCGCAGCTCACGCCCACGCCCGGCAACACCGCGCGCGGTACCATCACGCTGATCGAACGCGCGGATGGCGTGCAGGTGTCGTACAACCTCACCGACATGCCGCCCAACAGCGAGCACGCGCTGGAAGTGCACGAGCGCGGCGACTGCATCGCCGTCAACGACCAAGACACGAGTCCCGTATTCGCGCTGCAATCGGACCGCAGGCGTCCGTACGCGCGGCTCGAGGGCGAACTCGGCAATATCCGCGCGGACGCGGCGGGCATGGCCACCGGCTTCATCGTCGCGACCGATGTCTCGCTCGACGGCGTGCGCTCCGTCATCTCGCGCGCCATCATGCTGCATTTCGAAGCCACCGACCCTTACGCCATGTATCCGCATAACGTTGGGCCGGCGCTCGCATGCGGGGTCATCCGCCGCTAGCGCGTTGGGCGCGCGTCGCCACGTCGCTTCAATCGCGTAAAATACGCACTTTCATCTGGCCGGAGCGCAAGCATTGCGGTTTTCGGCCATGCCCTTGTCACTGAACGGTGCAGGCCGTTCGAACGCTTAAACGCATCCCTATGAGCATCAAGTCCGACAAGTGGATTCGGCGCATGGCCGAAGAGCACAAGATGATCGAGCCGTTCATGCCCGATCAGGTGCGGGTGACTGAGGACGGCCGCAAGATCGTCTCCTACGGCACCTCGAGCTACGGCTACGACATCCGCGTGGCCGACAAATTCAAGATCTTTACCAACATCAACTCGACCATCGTCGATCCGAAGAACTTCGACGAGAAATCCTTCGTCGATTTCAAGGGCGATGTCTGCATCATTCCGCCGAATTCCTTCGCGCTCGCGCGCACGGTCGAGTATTTCCGCATTCCGCGCTCCTGCCTGACGGTGTGTCTGGGCAAGTCCACCTATGCGCGCTGCGGGATCATCGTCAACGTGACGCCGTTCGAGCCGGAGTGGGAAGGCTACGTCACGCTCGAATTCTCGAATACGACACCTTTGCCTGCAAAAATCTACGCGAACGAGGGCGTGGCCCAAGTCTTGTTCTTCGAAAGCGACGAAATGTGCGAGACCTCGTACGCGGATCGCGGCGGGAAATATCAAGGGCAGCATGGCGTAACCTTGCCGAAAACCTGATAATCGCCACGTTTCACGCAACGCACACGGCAAACGCTTGTCGAAAGACCGCTGGTATCGAGATTGCGTCTCGGGCAGCGGTCGTTCCATTTGGAGATTCGCCTCATGAAGTTCCGCTTCTCCGTCGTCATCATCGACGAAGACTTTCGCTCCGAGAACATCTCGGGTTCCGGCATCCGCACGCTCGCTGAGGCGATCGAGAAAGAAGGCGTCGAAGTGCTCGGCCTGACGAGCTACGGCGATCTCGCGGCGTTCGCGCAGCAGTCGAGCCGCGCGTCGTGTTTCATTTTGTCGATCGATGACGACGAGTTGCTGCCTTATGCGGACAACGTCGTGGTCAAGGGCGACACGCCGGAACTGGCCTCGGCGATCGTCGCGCTGCGGGCGTTCATCGAAGCGGTGCGCCGCCGCAACGCGGACATTCCCATCTTCCTGTACGGCGAGACGCGCACCTCACGGCATCTGCCGAACGACATCCTGCGCGAACTGCACGGTTTCATCCACATGTTCGAAGACACGCCGGAATTCGTCGCGCGCCACGTGATTCGTGAGGCACGGGTGTATCTTGACGCGCTCGCGCCGCCGTTTTTCAATGAACTGGTGCAATACGCGGACGAAGGTTCGTATTCGTGGCATTGCCCGGGCCACTCAGGCGGCGTCGCGTTCCTGAAGAACCCGCTCGGGCAGATGTTTCACCAGTTCTTCGGCGAGAACATGCTGCGCGCGGACGTCTGCAATGCGGTCGAGGAACTCGGGCAATTGCTCGATCACACCGGTCCGGTCGCGGCGTCGGAGCGCAATGCGGCGCGCATCTTCGGCGCGGATCACCTGTTCTTCGTGACCAACGGCACCTCCACCTCGAACAAGATCGTGTGGCATGCGACCGTCGCGCCGGACGATATCGTGCTGGTGGACCGCAACTGCCACAAATCGATCCTGCACGCCATCATGATGACCGGCGCGATTCCCGTGTTCCTCACGCCGACACGTAATCACTTCGGCATCATCGGGCCGATTCAGCGTGACGAGTTCAAGCCGGAGAACATCCGCAAGAAGATCGAGGCGAATCCGTTCGCGCGCAAGGCTTTGGCGAGGAACCCGAAGGTCAAGCCGCGCATTCTGACCATCACGCAAAGCACGTATGACGGTGTAGTTTATAACGTCGAGATGATCAAGGATCTGCTCGGCGACATGCTCGATACGCTGCATTTCGACGAGGCGTGGCTGCCGCATGCCGAGTTCCATCCATTCTATCAGGACATGCACGCGATCGGCGCGGGCCGTCTGCGCACCGGCGCACTCGTCTTCGCGACGCACTCCACGCACAAGCTGCTGGCGGGCATTTCGCAGGCGTCGCAGATTCTCGTGCAAGACAGCGAGAACAGCATATTCGACCGCCATCGCTTCAACGAGGCGTATCTGATGCACACGTCGACGTCGCCGCAGTACGCGATCATCGCGTCGTGCGACGTCGCCGCCGCGATGATGGAAGCGCCCGGCGGCACGGCACTGGTCGAGGAATCGATCGCCGAGGCGCTGGACTTCCGCCGCGCGATGCGCAAAGTCGACGCCGAATACGGCGACGACTGGTTCTTCACGGTCTGGGGCCCGGAGGCGCTGGCGGAAGAGGGCATCGGCGACCGCGAGGACTGGATGCTCAAGCCCAACGACTGCTGGCACGGCTTCGGCGCGCTCGCGGACGGCTTCAACATGCTCGATCCGATCAAGGCAACAATCATCACGCCGGGACTTGACGTGGACGGCGAATTCGGCGAGTCGGGCATTCCGGCTGCGATCGTCACGAAGTATCTGGCGGAGCACGGCATCATCGTGGAAAAGACGGGGCTGTACTCGTTCTTCATCATGTTTACGATCGGTATAACCAAGGGCCGCTGGAACTCGATGGTCACCGAGCTTCAGCAGTTCAAGGACGACTACGATAACAACCAGCCGCTGTGGCGCGTGCTGCCGGAGTTCGTCGCGCAGCATCCGTCGTATGAGCGCATCGGCCTGCGCGATCTGTGCCAGCAGATCCACAGCGTGTATCGCGCAAACAATATCGCGCGTCTGACGACCGAGATGTCTCTGTCGAGCATGGAGCCTGCGATGAAGCCGTCCGAAGCGTTCGCCAAGCTCGCGCATCGCGAGATCGACCGTGTGCCTATCGACGAACTCGAAGGGCGCGTCACGTCGATTCTGCTCACTCCGTATCCGCCGGGCATTCCGTTGCTGATTCCGGGCGAGCGCTTCAATCGCACGATCGTCGATTACCTGCGCTTCGCGCGCGAGTTCAACGAGCGCTTCCCGGGCTTCCACAAGGATATCCACGGGCTGGTGGGCAAGATGATCAACGGACGCATCGAGTATTTCGTCGATTGCGTGCGCGATTGATGCTGTCATGTATGTCGTCCGTCAAGACGAGCCACGGTCTGCGAGGGATCAACCAATTCGGCTACTGTCGCACTTAACACAGCGATCGAGAAATAATCAGAGGGGCTTCCCATGACCCGGCTGCATGAGCAGCCGGGTCGTTTTTATTTGGCGGTGCTGTCGGCGGTTCGCACAGGTACTAACGACGTGCGGTGATATTACGGCTATAAGATTCCGCTCCATGACTTCCGGAGAAGAGAATGTAGTTTTTTATTGGATTTTATACGACAAGTCGATGGGTATGTAATTCTGAATGCGTATGCGCCTCAGAGAGGCTCGATTTTCGCGAACTCGATCAAGCGCGTGCAGCACGCGGCGCAGCGGTGCGGACCGCCGAGCGTGTCATTCACTTACATGAAATAAGGCAACGCTGAACAAGTCGTTGTATTCATCGATTCAGGCGCAAACAGCGGCAGATTCATCGTGAGTGAGGCTTTGCGCCTGGATTTCCGGTCCACCAGGGTGTTGCGCCTGGGCCTGCGGCCCGCTTTCCCCCATTACGGGCGAACCTGTGCCATCAATCGCTTGCGCGAAAGAAAGATAAACGTTGGTCAACGCCAGCGCAACGAAAGCCCGATTGGCGTTCTTCGCCAGACCCCGATAGCGCACCTTCGTGAAGCCCCACAGGCGTTTGACAACAGCAAACCCCTGCTCAACGCGAGCACCGATCT
>LFLF01000019.1 GCA_001184395.1 Candidatus Paraburkholderia calva
TTACCGCACACAGTTCGGTCCACGGAACGATCGTGTTCATCGTGTCAAGCAACTCGTCGCGTCGCGTGCGCTTGCGGCAAGTCTCGAACCCCGCACCTTGATCCGCGGCCATCGCCAGCGTCTGCTGCTTCATCGTCGTTTGCCTTTCTCCTTGCACGTGCGCTCTATAACACCTGACAAGCACAAGCGGTGGACTTAATCAGCGTTGCCTTAACCGTCAAGCACGATGAATACGGTGAACGAATCCGGCAAAGCGCCGACGCCCGCGCCGGTCGCAAGGCCGCGCGGCGCGCTGTTGTCCAACTGGGCGGCGGAATTGCGCATCCTGCTCGTCGCGGTGCTGCTCGCCGCGTACTTTCAGATCGTCAATCGTGATTTTCTGCTGTCCAATGTGAGCCTCGTCAATCTGACGCAGTTCATCGCGCCGGTGGCTATCATCGCGTTCGGCGAGATCATGTTGATGATCGGTGGCAGTATCGATCTCTCGGCGGGCGTGGTGTTCGCGTTCGCGCTGTTCATGATGGTGTTCGCGAACGATACGGGCGCGCCCATGTGGCTCGCCGTGATCGCGGGACTCGGGGGCTCGTCGCGGCCGCCATCATCGGCATCGTAAATGGCGCGGTGACGGTGTATCTGCGCTTGCCTTCGTTCGTCATCCGCTGGGCACGCTGTTCCTCATCAACCGCATCACACTCACGCTCTCGCGCGGCACGCCGGTTGCCACGACCAGCACGCCGGAGTTCGCCGCCGTGATGGGTTCGTGGGGCTACAGCGAGATACTCTGGACCATCGTGCTCGGCCTGATCATGCATGTGCTGTTCGACACACGTGCTGTGGACTGCATACGCAGGCGGCGGGCGCCAATTCGCTCGGCGCAAGCGAAACGGGCATTCATGTGAACCGCCTGCGCATGAGTAACTTCATTTTCGCCGCCGTGCTCGCGGGCTTCACCGGCATTCTCGAAGGATTCCGCATCACGTCCATCGACCCGCAGGCGCGTGGCAACCAGATCATGTTTCTGGCGGTCGCGGCGGCGCTGATCGGCGGTACGCCTTTGACCGGCGGTTCGGGCATCATCGTCGGCGGACTGATCGGCACGGCGGTCTCGGCATTCTCAACGACGGCTTCACGCTGATCGGCATCAACGCGTTCATGTTCAACATCATTCTCGGCACCGCGATTTTCGCCGCGATGATCTTCAACATCCATGTCGGGCGCATTCGTCGTAAAGGAGCGAAGTGGTGGCTGATACACAGGCGGCCACCACCACCGGTCTCGCGCTGCGCGGCGACAATCTCGTCAAGCGCTTCGGCGCCGTGACCGTGCTCGACGGCGTATCGCTCACCCTGGGTCAGGGCGAGATTCTCGGCGTGCTCGGCGACAACGGCGCGGGCAAATCGACGCTCGTGAAAATCCTCACGGGATTTCATCAGCAAACGGACGGCAAGCTCTACGTGCACGGCGATGAAACGCTCATGCGTTCGGTCGATCACGCGCGTTCGCTCGGCATCGAATGCATGTATCAAGATATCGCGCTCGTCAATTCGCTGTCGATCTATCACAATATGTTCCTGAATCGCGAGATCGTGCGAAGCGGGCCGTCTCGCATCCTGCGTTTCGTCGATCACAAGCAGATGCGCGAACGCGCGGCGCAATTGCTCGACGATATCGGCGTGCATGTGCCTTCGGTCGATTTGCCGGTGGAACGTCTATCAGTCGGTCAACGGCAGGCCATCGCGGGGTGGCACGCGCGGTGAATTCGAACGCGCGCATCCTGCTGCTCGATGAACCGCTCGCCGCAATGAACGCGCACGAGGCTGCGCTCATCATCGATCTCGTGCTGCGCCTGAAGGAGAAAGGCGGTCTGTTGATCATCGTGACCATGCACAAGTATGCGCAGACGCTGGATATCGCGGATCGCATCATGCTGATGCAGCGCGGCCGCGTGACTTACGAACAGCGCAGCGCGAATACATCGGTGGCAGAACTGATGGATATCGTGAGAAGAGAATACCGGGCGATGCGCGCGACCACCGCCCAATGACTCTCTGAGCCCGTTGCGGTGACCCCGGCATACCACCATCCCGACAAACGCAAGAGCATGCACGGACGCATCGTGCAGGAGCTCGGCATGCAGATTGTCAGCAGCGCGTTCGCGCCGGGACTGCGGCTGCCCGCCGAGCCGACGCTATGCGAAACCTATGGCGTGAGCCGCCCCGTGCTGCGGAAGCGACGCGCGTGCTGGTCGCCAAGGAGCTGGACGTATCGAAGCCACGCGTGGGCAGCGTGGTGCGCTCGCGCGACGAATGGCACATGCTCGACCCCGACGTGTTGGTATGGACCATCGGCAATCTGCCCGAGGGCGCGTCTTTCAATCGCTGATGACGGTGCGGCAGATCATCGAACCGGCGGCGGCCGCACTCGCCGCGATCAGCGCCACCGACGAGGACATCGAACGTATCGGCGCGGCCTATGCACGCATGGAAGACGCACCGACCGCCGACGCGCTGCTCGAACCGGACCTCGCGTTTCATCGCGCCATCATGTCGGCGACGCACAACGACATGCTCGCGTATATCGGCAATATGCTGTCGCTGGCGTTGTCGGAGTCGATCAAGCTGACGAGCTGCCATCCCAATACGCACTCGCTCTCCTTGCCGCGTCACAAGGCGATCTTTACCGCGATTGTGCATCACGATGCGCTCGTGGCGCACCAGGCGAGCGTGGTACAACTCGACAACGCACGCGCCGATGCCAATTCCATACTCGGCGGCGGGCCGCTCGAACCGGATCGCCCCTTCTCCCGTTGAGACGTCTCGGCAGTCAACACATATTGGTGTGCTGATTTACAACACGCAAATGTTTGGCGCTCGCAAACGTTAAACTTGCGCGGTCGCCTAAAGTTTCTTCGCAGTCTTCCGTTAATCGCGATTGTCGGCATGCTGCCCCCGGCTGCCCGTGCCCACTTAGAAGATAACGTACAAGCGCTATGAAACTACTCCCGAAGCTCATGTTGCTTGAACATGCCCGCTCTCGTTGCCGCATGCGACGGCGGTAGCGATGAAACCTGCACCGGCGGCGTCGATCTGAACAAAACCTGCACAACCAAGCCGTCGACGGCAATCGCCGAAGGCATCTGGTTCGGCCCGGTCAGCTCGGACGACTCGATGTCGGCCGAAACCATCGTGCTCGAAAACGGCCAGTACTACAGCATCTTCACGGAAGGCGGTTCATACATGTGGATGATCGAGGGTGTCATGACGGCGTCAGGCGGTGTATTCGCAGATTCGGCCACGCTCGGCATCAGCCGCGGCGGCATGCTCAACGCCGCACGCTGTCCGGCAACTTCACCGCCAAGGTTACGCTACGGCCACCACGAGCCTCTTCCTCCAGACGCAGGAATCCAAGTCCGCAAATCAAATCTATACCGGCACCTACAACGCCACCTACGACACGCCGATCGCGCTTGCCGACCTCGCGCGCACGTGGACCAGCGGTTCGGGCATCACGCCGGTCTCGTCCATCACCATCGGCGCGGATGCGCGGTGCAGGGCAGGTCCACGGGCGGGTCAGAGCGCCTGCACGTTCACCGGCTCGTTCAAGCTGCGCGCAACGGGCAAGGACACGCTGGCCTTCTCGGGCAGCAGCTGCTCCTACAGCGGCAAGTCGATGTCGGTCGAAGCCACCGTGATCAGCGGCCAGATGACGATCGTCGGCGTCACGCAACAGCGCGATGCGGCGTTCTTCACGAGCGCGCAATAAAGGCAACGGAAACCACACGGCGAATATTGGCGCAACGCACACATTTCGCCAACTCGTGATAAGTTACAGCCCATTCTTCCCTTGAAGAACATGTTCTCGGGGTGGGGTGCAATTCCCCACCAGCGGTAATCATCTTCCGTTTGTGCGCAGATGTAGCCCGCGAGCGCTCGATTGCTGGCTCATGCAACCCATGCAAAGAGACGGCGAACGAGGTGAGGTCAGCAGACTCGGTTGGATTCCGGGGCCGACGGTACAGTCCGGATGAAAAAGAACGGGACGGTGTTCATTCGTTTCGTACGCGTCAAGGCGTGCGTGAGCCATGTGCTGTCCTTCGCCCTGTTCACACAAACAGGTTGAAGTCCATGAACATTTCCAACTCTCAAGAAGCACAGGCGGTGTCCGCCGCTGGTTCCCATCGTCCGCGCATTGCCTTCGTACAGGCTTGCTGGCATCGCGATATCGTCGATCAATGCAAGACGTCGTTCATCGAGTCGATGCTTGCGAAGGGCTATGCGCGCGAAGACATCGATCTCTTCGAAGTACCCGGCGCATTCGAAATTCCGCTGCACGCCAAGAAGCTCGCGCAAAGCGGCCGCTATGCGGGCATCGTGGCGGCGGGACTGGTGGTCGATGGCGACATCTATCGTCACGAGTTCGTCGCGACGGCCGTCATCAACGGCCTGATGCAGGTGCAACTCGAAACCGGCACGCCGGTGTTCTCGGCGGTGCTAACGCCGCATCATTTTCATGGCGGCGCGGAGCATGTTAGCTTCTTCAAGGAACGCTTCCTCGTGAAGGGCGCGGAAGCGGCGCATGCATGCGCTGATACCGTGAGCAAGCTGGCCGCGCTCGCGGTCCAGGGCTGAACCACGGGCCTCTTCCCGAGGCCCACGACCGTCTTTACGACATGAACATTCCACCATCCACGTTAATGGTCTGGCCGGTGATGTAAGCGGCATCGTCGGAGGCGAGGAAGGTCACCAGACCCGCCACGTCCCGCCGTTGCCCGCGCGCTTCATCGGAATATTCGCGACCCACTCGGCCATCAGTTCGCCCGGCTTGTAATCGCCGAGCAGCTTGCCCCATGCTTCGTCGTTATACGACCACATGTCGGTCGTGACGATGCCCGGGCAAAATGCATTCACGGTGATGCCGGTCGGCGCGAGTTCCTTCGCGAGACTCTGCGTGATGCCGAGCACGCAGAATTTGCTCGCCGCATAGTGCGGCGTATAGACGAAGCCCTGCCGCGCCTGTCCGGATGCGGTGTTGATCAGCCGCCCCGCGTGGCCGCTTCCTGATAGCACAGGAACACGCCTTTGATGTTCACGGCCATCACCTTGTCCCATTCGCCTTCGGTCAGCTCCGGCAGTTTCGCGATGATGATAACACTCGCGTTCTGCACCGACACGTTCACTTCACCGAGCTTGCTCGCGACTTCCTCATACAGCGCGATCACCTGCGCCTTGTCGGTGACATCCATTTCCACCGAGAGCGCCTCGAAACCGGCTTCGCGCAGATGCGCGGCCGCGTCATGCACACTCTTTTCGTTGGCCGTCACGCACACCTTCGCGCCTTCCTTCGCAAAGCGCTCCGCGATGCCCAACCCGATGCCGCGACTGCCGTCGGTCACGACCACCACCTTGTTTTCGAACCGCTTCAATTCCTGAGCCACGTCGGATTTTCCCAAAGATATTTCAAAGACGATCGATCCAATGCAGCCACTGCGCATGATTTTCCGCGGCAGTCTGCATGCCGCTGCCGGGTTCGACCCGACGCGCGACCACCCGCTTTGCGTGCCACGCCTCGAGCAATGCGACGAGTCCCGCCTTGCATGCCGCCAGCGCCGCCGTCCCCGCCGCGGAAATCTCGCTCAACGCGAGCGCGCCGATAGGTCGATTCAAGGTATCGGACAGATACTGCAAGAGGAGCGGGCGCTACGTGAGCCCGCCATCGAGATACAATTCGGCGAGCGGCACGTCGGCTACCTGCTCCATCACGGTGATGACGTCCTTGATCTGATAGACGATTGATTCATACGCCGCGCGCGCCACGTGCTGCTACGAAGTCGAGAAGTTGAGGCCCACCACCTGCGCACCGCCCGGATACTTCCAGCACAGGCAGCCGATGCCCGAGAACGCCGGGATTACGAACACGCCGCCGGTCGTATTCGGTGAACGCCTGCTCGGCTTTGGCGAAGTCATCGAACAGGTTGAGCTTTTCCTTGAAGAAAGCGGGCGTCGAACCCGTGCTGATCACAATGCCTTCCAGCGCGTAGTCTACGCGCTCGTCCATCGCGAAGCACAGCGTGGAGACGAGGCCGTGCTCCGGTTCGTGCGCTTTCGCGCCGAGGTTCATCAGGATCGACGAGCCGGTGCCCATCGTGGCCTTGGCGACGCCGGGCTTCAGGCACCCTTCGCCGATGGCGGCCGCGTGCGAGTCGCCGATCATCGACAGGATCGGGATGGGCCGCTCAAGCAAGCCGTCGAAATCGGTCGCGCCGAACTCCAAGATGGACGCAACGCCGGCAAGCGCAGCCCTTGCAGGCCGAATGTGCCGATCAAATCGCGATCCCATTCGAGCGCGCCGAGATTGAGCAGCATCGTGCACGACGCATTGGTGTAATCGGTAGCGATCGTCACCTTTGAAGCGTGGCGTCAGGCGGGCTTCGAAGGCGGTGCCTGAGAGGCTCGACGCGCTTACTCCGCCTTCGCGTCGCGGCTGAGTAGCGCGTGGACCGCGTCGCGCGGCGTGACGCGGTCGAACAGCACGCGGCACACCACATGCGTGATCGGCATCTCGATGCCGTGCGATTGCGCCAGCCCGAACACGGCGCGCGCGCATCGCACGCCTTCCGCGATATGACCGAGCGCCGCGAGAATCTCGTCGAGCGTGCGGCCGCTTGCCAGTTGCACGCCGACGGTGCGGTTGCGGGAAAGGTCGCCGGTGGCGGTGAGGATCAGGTCGCCCAGACCGGTCAAGCCGGTGAAGGTCTCCGCGCGTCCGCCGAGCGCGACACCCAGGCGTGACATTTCCGCGAGACCGCGCGTGATCAGCGCGGCGCGCGCGTTCAGCCCGAGGCCCAGGCCGTCGGAGATGCCGGTCGCGATAGCCAGCACGTTCTTCACCGCGCCGCCCACTTCTACGCCAGTGACGTCGTCGCCCGTATAAATCCGCATGGCGCCGTGATGGAACGCGGCGACGGTGCGCGCGCCCAGTTCCGCCGATGCGCTCGCGACTGTCAACGCGACCGGCAGGCCGTTGCCGACCTCGCGCGCGAAGCTCGGTCCGGAAAGCGTGCCGTTGCTGCGATGCGTCGGCAATTCCGCTGCGACGATCTGATTGGGAAGCTGCTGCGTGCCGGCCTCGAAGCCCTTGCACAGCCAGAGAATGTGCAAGGGCACGACGCCCGCCTGCTGCATCGCACGGCACAGTTCGCGCAAGCCCGCGACGGGCGTGGCGACCACGCAGAGCGCATCGTCGGCGGCCGCGTGCTCAAGCGCGGCGTCGAAATCCGCTTCGAAGCGAAGCGCCCGCGGCAACGCGACACCCGCGAGGTAGCGCGTGTTGTAGTGCGTGTTCGAGAGGGATTCGATGAGCGCGCGGCTGCGCGCCCAGAGCATCGTGTCGTGCTGCGCCGCGAGATGGCCCGCCAGAGCGGTGCCCCACGCGCCGGCGCCGAGAACGGCTACTTTCATGCTCGGCTCCGGATGGACAGAGAGTAAAACGTGTTAGTGGGTCGCGCCGTTCGCCGCGCCTTCCTGCGCGCCCGCGAGCTGCTGCAGACGCTGCTCGTACAGGGCCTGGAAGTTGATTTCGGCGAGGTGGATCGACGGGAAGCCGGCGCGCGTGATCGCATCGGCGATGTTCGAGCGCAGGTACGGGAACAGGATCGTCGGGCAGGCGATGCCGACCAGCGGATCGACCTGTTCGGCCGGGATGTTGCGGATATCGAAGATGCCCGCCTGCTTTGCTTCGATCAGGAACGCCACCTTGTCGGTGACCTTGGCCGTGACCGTGCCCGTGACCAGCACTTCGAAGACGGTTTCAGCAAGACGGTCCGCCTTGACGTCGACTTCGACCTCAACCACCGGCATTTCCGTTTCGAGGAAGATTGCCGGCGAATTGGGCTGCTCGAGCGACATGTCTTTCAGGTAGACGCGCTGGATGTTGAAAAACGGCTGGTTGTCGTCGGACATAATTGGTTCCTAAGTGAATCCGTGTTGGCGCGCGTGCACCGCGTGTCTGGCACGAACCGGACGCGCGTTGGTGAGTTAGGCGGATTCGAGCAGCGGCATGAGACCGCCCTTGCGGTCGAGCGCCGACAGATCGTCGTAGCCGCCCACATGCGTTTCGCCGATATAGATCTGCGGCAAGGTGCGGCGGCCGGTGCGCGTCATCATTTCCTCGCGAAGGCCGGGTTCACGGTCGATCAGGATCTTCTGGATGCTTTCGACGCCGCGGGACTTTAAAAGACGTTCGGCCATCTGGCAATACGGGCAAACTTGCGTACTGTACATGATGACGTTCTTCACTTGACTGCTCCTTGTTTCACGACCGGCATGCCTGTTTTCTGCCAGGCATCCACGCCGCCTTCCAATATGTGGACCTCAGCGTAGCCGGCCTCCGGTGCGGCTGGCGCGCTGCGATTGTTGGCCGGTCTGGCACACGAGCACGACCGGATTGCTCTATTCTTCGTGATCTGGCCGATTTTTGCTTGGAGCTCCGCCTGTTCGATATTGCGCGCTGACGGCAGATGGCCCTTGGCGAATTCCGCGGCGCGCCGCAGATCGATTACCAAGACGTTGCGGCGATTGATCAGGGTGGTGGCTTCGGCGGCGGAAACGCCGCCGCGACCGCGCCGCTGGAGGGCCGGCCAGGAGCAGCGCGCCCGACACGAGCGCGATGACGACGAGTGCGATATTGGAGTAGTCGGTGAAAAACTTCACGTCGAGAGCCGCCGAAATTTAGTGGGAAAGGGAGAAAGGGAAATGAGGACAATCGGCGCATTATAAAATAACCTTTTCCCGCGATGGCTCCGGCCATCCGGCCGATGGCGGCGCCCCGCACACAGGCTGGTTCGACGGGGTGCGCCCGGCGCACCGCTTTTTAAACTGACCGACCTACCCATCATGTACAAGCTAGTGCTCATCCGTCACGGCGAATCGACGTGGAACAAGGAAAACCGGTTCACCGGCTGGGTCGACGTGGACCTGACCGAACAGGGTAATCGTGAGGCGCGCCAGGCCGGCGTGCTGCTGAAGGAAGGCGGCTACACGCTCGACGTCGCCTACACGTCGGTGCTCAAGCGCGCTATCCGTACGCTCTGGCACGTTCAGGACGAAATGGACCTGATGTACCTGCCGGTCGTCCATTCGTGGCGTCTGAACGAGCGTCACTACGGCGCGCTCGCCGGCCTCAACAAGACCGAAACCGCCAAGAAATACGGTGACGATCTGGTCCTGATCTGGCGTCGCAGCTACGACACGCCGCCCCCCGCGCTCGAGCCGTCCGACGAGCGCGCGTCCTTCAACGATCCGCGTTACGCGAAGGTGCCGCGCGAGCAGTTGCCGCTCACCGAATGCCTGAAAGACACGGTCGCGCGCGTGCTGCCTATCTGGAACGAGTCCATCGCACCGGCCATCAAGGGGGGCAAGCAGGTGCTGATTTCGGCGCACGGCAACTCCATTCGTGCGCTGGTGAAATATCTGGACAATATTTCCGATCAGGACATCGTCGGGCTAAATATACCGAACGGCGTGCCGCTCGTCTATGAACTCGACGAGAACCTGAAGCCCATCAAGCACTACTACCTGGACAATGCCAACGCCATCGCGGCCGCGCAGGCCGCCGTCGCCAAGCAGGGCAAGGCGGGCCCGATGCTGTACTATGATGGACGAGTCGTCGAATGGACGTGACGGCCGCCACGCATCGCACATGACGCGGCGCTGACGTATCGTCGGTGCCTCTGTCAGTTTGGCTTGCTTACGCTCGAATGCGCTTAACCGGACGACAAACCATCAGACATTTAAGTCGTCAATTAAGGTGAACGGTTATACTGGCCCGTCACCTATGACGCAGCCCATTCGATTCCGACCGCACTTCTCTATGCGAAAGAACCTGAAAAACTTCGGCCTAGTCGCCGCAGGCGTTGCTGCCGGCGCACTGCTGACCTTGCAGATTTCCGCGTCCGCACAACAGGCTGTCTCATCGCCATTACCGCTCGATCAACTGCGGCTCTTCGCCGAAGTGTTCGGCCAAATCAAGCACGAATACGTCGAACCGGTCGACGATAAAAAGCTCCTCACCGCCGCCATCAAGGGCATGGTGTCGAGCCTCGACCCGCACTCGTCGTATCTCGACAAGACCGATTACGAAGAGCTGCAGGAGCAGACCAAAGGTCGCTTCGCGGGTCTCGGCATCGAGATTTCGTCGGAAGACGGACTTATCAAGGCCATCTCGCCGATCGAAGACACGCCCGCGTTTCGCGCCGGCATTCGTCCGGGCGATCTGATCACGCGCATCAACGACAAGCCGGTGCGCGGCATGACGCTCGACAAGGCCGTCAAGCAGATGCGCGGCGAACCGGGCACCAAGGTCACGCTGACCATCTTTCGCAAGAGCGACGACCGTACGTTCCCGCTCACCGTCACGCGCGCGCTCATCAAGGTGCAGTCGGTGAAGATGAAGGTGCCGGAGCCGGGCTACGAATATATCCGCATCACGAGCTTCCAGGAACGCACGGTGCCGGATCTCGCATTGAAGCTTCAGGACCTCGCGCGCCAGCAGCCGAACCTGAAGGGCCTCGTGCTCGACCTGCGCAACAACGGCGGCGGTCTCCTGCAGAGCGCGGTCGGCGTCGCGGGCGCGTTCCTGCCGGACAACGCCGTCGTCGTGTCGACCAACGGCCAGATCGCCGATGCTAAGCAGACCTTCCGCGATACCTACGACAACTACCGTCTGCCGTCTTTCGATTCCGATCCGTTGAAGAACGTACCGGACATCTTCAAGAAGGTGCCGATGGTCGTGCTGACAAACGCTTATTCGGCGTCGGCATCGGAGATCGTGGCGGGTGCGCTCCAGGATCATCATCGCGCGCTGATCGTCGGCAAGACGACTTTCGGCAAGGGCTCGGTGCAGACCGTGCGTCCGATGACCGCCGACACCGCACTGCGCCTGACCACGGCGTACTACTACACGCCGAGCGGCAAGTCGATCCAAAACCAGGGCGTGCATCCCGACGTGTCGGTCGACCAGTACGCCGACGGCGATCCGGACGACGCGCTCGTCACGCGTGAAGTGGACTACTCGAACCACCTCGCGAACACGCAGGATCCGAACGAGAAGAAGGAACAGGAGCAGCGCGAGCAGGATCGTCTGGAGCAACTGCGTCTGCTCGAAGAGCAGAACGACAAGAAGACGCCCGAGCAACGCCGCAAAGATCGCGAGCGTCCGCCGGTCGAGTTCGGCAGCAAGGACGACTTCATGCTCCAGCAAGGCCTGAACAAGCTGGAAGGTAAGCCGGTCGTCGAGTCGAAGTCGTTCGCCGAGCGCAGGCTGGCGCAGAAGAAGCCTGAGCCTTCGGCGTCCGCACCGGTGGTGTCGCCGCCCGCGCTGCCGGCCACGCCGGGATCGTCGCCGGCTTCCGGTGCGCAGCCTGCTTCGTCGCCGACGGCTCAGACGAAGTAAGCTTCTCCGGCAGTCATATAAACGGCTTCGCGGTTTATTACCGCGAAGCCGTTTCTCATTGCGGCGCAGCTAACGCGCTTAGAATGTGGTGATGAACGACGATCAACTCCTCCGCTATTCCCGCCATATCCTCGTCGAGGAAATTGGCATCGAGGCGCAGCAGGGCTTTCTCGACGCGCATGCGCTGATCATCGGCGCGGGTGGACTGGGCGCGCCCGCCGCGATGTATCTCGCGGCGTCGGGCGTCGGAAAGATCACGCTGGTCGACGAGGATAGCGTCGATCTCACGAACCTACAACGGCAGATCGTTCACGCGACGCATTCGGTGGGACGCACGAAAGTGGAATCGGCGAAAGAGACGCTGAACGCGCTGAATCCGGATATCGAAGTGTTCGCGGTGAACGCGCGCGCAGACGCGTCGTGGCTCGATGCCAATGTGCCCGGCAAGCATGTCGTGCTCGATTGCAGCGACAACTTCGCGACGCGTCACGCGATCAACGCGGCCTGCGTCGCGCATGGCATGCCGCTGGTATCGGGCGCGGCCTTGTGCTTCGACGGGCAGATCAGCACCTTCGATTTCCGCTCGGCCGATTCGCCGTGCTATGCGTGCCTGTTCCCGCCGAATCAGGCATTCGAGGAAGTCGCCTGTTCGACGATGGGCGTGTTCGCGCCGACGGTCGGCATCATCGGCGCGATGCAGGCGGCGGAAGCATTACGCGTGATCGGCGGCTTCGGCGACACGCTCGCGGGCCGCCTGATGATGCTCGACTCGCTGCGCATGGAATGGAACACAATGAAGATCGCGCGCCAACACGATTGCGCGGTCTGCGGTGCGCGTTCGCGTTAGACCTTCTGCAAACGCGCCAGCGCGGCCTGCAACTCTTCCGGTTCGTAGGCGGCGAGCACATCTGCGACTGGCTTCTCGAACGCCTTCAGACTCGAGCGCAGAATTTCCTGCTTCACGACCAGAAGCTGCGAAGGATGCATCGAGAACTCGGTCAGCCCGAGGCCGAGCAACAGCCGCGTGACGGTCGGATCGCCCGCCATCTCGCCGCACACGGAAATGGGCACGCCCGCCTTCTTCGCCTCACGCAGCGTGTACGCGATCAGATTCAGCACGGCGGGATGCAGCGGATCGTACAGATGCGCAACGGCGTTATCCGCGCGGTCGATCGCGAGCGTGTACTGGATCAGATCGTTCGTGCCGATCGACAGAAAATCGAGCCGCGACAGGAACAAACGCACTGCGATCGCCGCCGCCGGAATCTCGATCATCGCGCCGACCTGCACTTTGCGGTCGTACGCGATGCCCGCTTCATCCAGTTGGCGCTTCGCCTCTTGAATCAGATCAAGCGTCTGATCGATCTCCTGCGCGTGTGCGAGCATCGGAATCAGGATCTTGGTCGGGCCGAATGCCGAGGCGCGCAGGATCGCCCGCAACTGCGTGGTGAACATCTGCGGCTCGGACAGGCTCCAGCGAATCGCGCGCAAACCGAGCGCCGGATTCGGCGCGGTTTCGTAGCCGTCGCCCGCGCTCATGGAATCGAGCGGCTTGTCCGCGCCGACGTCGATGGTGCGGATCGTCACCGGCTTGCCGTTCATCAGTTCGATGGCGCGCTTGTACGCCTCGAACTGCTCCTCCTCCGGCAACTGATCCTTGTGATTCGTGAAGAGGAATTCCGTGCGGAATAGGCCGACGCCCATCGCGCCCGCTTCGACAGCAACTTGCGCATCCTCGGGCAATTCGATGTTCGCGCACAGTTCGATCTTCGTGCCGCACAGTGTTTGTGTGGGCGAGAACTTCAGGCGCTGGAGCTTGCGCTGCTCGAGAAGCTTTTCGCTTTGCCGGTACGAATACTCTTCGAGGACGATCGGCGCGGGATCGACGATCACGATGCCGTGGTCGCCATCGACGATGATGAGATCGTTCTGACGAATCAGCACGCTCGCCTGCTGCACGCCGACGCTCGCCGGAATGCCGAGACTGCGCGCGACGATCGCCGTATGCGACGTGCGGCCGCCGAGATCGGTCACGAAGCCCTTGAAGGCCTGCGTCTTGAACTGGAGCATGTCGGCCGGCGCGATATCGTGCGCAACAACGATCATCTCGTTGTGGCCATTGCTCGCGGCCGTATGCGCGATCAGCGAGGCCGTGGTCGACGCGCCTGCCAGCGCCTTCAGCAGGCGTTCGACGACCTGCTCGACGTCCGCCTTGCGCTCGCGCAGATATTCGTCTTCGATCTCGTCGAAGAACCGCCCGAGGATTTCCAGTTGTTTGGTGAGCGCCCATTCGACGTTGTAGCGGCGCGTGCGGACCAGATCGAAGGTTTCCTGCACGAGCATGGCGTCGTTCAGGATCATCGTATGGACGTTGATGAACGCGCCCATTTCGCTGGGTGCGTCGGTGGCGAGGTCGGCGCGCAGCGCTTCGAGTTCGGCGGCAACGGCGACCTGCGCCGCGTTGAAGCGCTCGATCTCGGCATCGATCTGGTCAGGCTCGATCAGATAGTGCGCGACGTCGAGCGCCGCCGGCGCGATCAGATACGCCTGGCCGATGGCGATGCCACGTGAAACGGGAATGCCGTGCAGCGTGAAGGACACGCGCGCCTCCTTCTAATTGTGTCGCCATGCCATGCAAAAAAGCGGTGGTGTAGACGCGGTTCCTCGATACCGCGGCGGGCGCATGGACCGCGCGATTCATTATAAGTTCGAACGATCGCGAAGTCGCTGGACGGCCGGTCGCACGCGCGCCGGGCCAGCTTCGCGGCGAGCGGACGCCGGACGCAAAAAAGCCGCGTCAAAACGCGGCTTTCGTGTGATGCGGTCGAAGCGCCGGAGCGCTTATTGTATGCTTACTGTCCCTCGCCGAACTTGTCGGCGATGAGCGCGAGGATCGCCTGCATGGCTTCGGCTTCGTCGGCGCCTTCGGTCTCGATGGTCACCGTGCTGCCGATGCCCGCCGCCAGCATCATCACGCCCATGATGCTCTTCGCGTTGATCCGGCGGCCGTTGCGACTCATCCAGATATCGCACTGAAAATTGCCTGCCAGCTGCGTGAGCTTGGCGGATGCCCGTGCGTGGAGCCCCAGCTTATTTACGATCGTTGTTTCCTGTTGCAGCATGATGCTCCGAAAACGCTAGTTTGAATGATGAGCGGCGTCAGTGGCTGGCGGCTTTCTCGGGCACGCGATCCTCGGGCGCCGTGGCGCATGCGGTGGTAGCGCGGTCGCGCCGCCCGCGGCTTTGGCCGCCAGCGCGCACGGATTGAGCGGCGTGGAGGCATCGAGTTCCTGAATGCACTTGGAGCCGCCCTGCAGAATCTTTTCGGTGAGCGTATCGAGCGGCGTGGTGCGGTAACAGACCGCGCGCACCAGCATCGGCAGGTTGCAGCCGGCGAGCACGCGCACGTCGGTATCGCGCAGGCTCGCCGCGATATTCGCGGGCGTCGCGCCGAACACGTCGGTTAGCACGATGACGCCGTTTTCCTCCCTCAGACGATCGATCTCCGAGCGTGCAAACGCGCGAACTTCGACGGGATCACAGTCGGGCTTCACGTCGATAGCACCGATGCGAGCGGGCAAGCTGCCGTAAATATGTGCGATGCAGTCACGTAGCGCGGTGGCAAACGGTGCATGCGCGATGATCAGAATGCCAGCCATGTCAGGATTTGCTGCCTCAATAACGACGGTGGACGTCAAAGAAATCACTCGAAAACGCGCGAGCGTCGCGGATTTCAGGTCTTAGATGGACGCATCGCGGCGATATTCAACCGCCTGACGAACGCCTGCCTGTGACCTTCGACCAACCTTGACTTCAGCTTGCGTCCGGTTTCTTAATCCGGCGATAATGCCTCTCGCAGAGCGCCAAAGCGGGATCGATCGGCTCATCGCGCCCCATATTTCGACGGCACGCGAAACCAATTGTAACAGTCCTCGCCGCGACCGGTCCGCGCACGTTGCGGCGTTTTCCGCTGCAACAATTCCGGCGGTTTCAGCCTGCCCCGGCGGTTTCAGCCTGCCGCACGCTCTAGCGTGTCGATGAACATGCCGGCCACATCGAAGCCAGTCTGATCCATGATTTCTCGGAAGCACGTCGGGCTGGTCACGTTGATTTCGGTCAGGTAATCGCCGATCGCATCCAGACCGACTAGCAGCAGGCCGCGCGCCTGAAGCACCGGTCCCAACTTTTCGGCGATCTCGCGATCGCGCGCCGACAGCGGCTGTGCGCGTCCCAGCCCGCCCGCCGCGAGATTGCCGCGTACTTCGTTATCCTGCGGGATGCGCGCGAGCGAGTACAGCACCGGCTGGCCGCCGATCAGCAGAATGCGCTTGTCGCCATCGACGATCTGCGGAATGAACTTCTGTGCCATGACCGAGCGCGCGCCGTTTTTCGACAGCATTTCGACGATCGAGCCGAGGTTCATGCCGTCCGCCTTCACGCGAAACACGCCCATACCGCCCATGCCGTCGAGCGGCTTGAGGATAACGTCGCCGTGTTCAGCGTGGAAGGCGCGCAGACGCGCGGCATCGCGCGTGACGAGCGTCGGCACGACATACTCCGGCCATTCGGCGATGGCGAGCTTCTCCGAATGATCGCGGATGGCCTGCGGCTTGTTGAACACCTTCGCGCCCGCGCGTTCCGCAATTTCGAGCAGCCACGTCGAGTTGACGTATTCCATGTCAAAGGGCGGGTCCTTGCGTATCAGCACGGCGGAAAAGCGCGTGAGCAGCAGACATTCGGCCTGCTCGGCCGCGTACCACGGCGAGCGGTCGCTGTTCGCCAGATCGCCGACGATGGTGATGCGCCGCGCGCTCGCCTCGACCGACGTGCCCGTCCACGCGAGATGCTGCGGCTCGCACGCGTAGAGGGTGTGGCAGCGCCGGAAGGCTTCGGCCATCATCGAGTAAGTCGCGTCCTTGTAGATCTTGAAGTGATCCAGCGGGTCGGCGATGAAGAGGATGTCCATTTGGATTCGCTTGGTGCGTTGTGTTCGGCGCGCGGAGTACGCAAGGCATGCGAGTTTACCGCAAGCCGCGCGCTTTCACTTTCTACACCTGAATGGCTTCCGGGTCGGTCCGCTCGAGCTCCACCGACGCTGCCAGCAGGCCCAGCCGCGCCACCACGCCGTACATGTAGAAGCGGTTCGGCGGCGCCGCGCCGGGCTTGGCATGCGCATCGGGAAGTGCCGTATGCTCGAAGCCGAGCGGCACGAAATGCATGCCGGGCACGTTGAGGTTATCGTCGCGTTCGCGGCTGTCGTGCACGCGGTAGAAGCCGCCGACCACGTACCGGTCGATCATGTACACGACCGGCTCTGCCACCGCATTCTCCACGCGCTCGAAGGTATGCACGCCTTCCTGCACGATCACGTCGTGCACTTGCAGGCCTTCCTTCGTGTCGTTCATCTTCGCGCGTTCGCGCTCGGTGAGCGCCGCGACTTCGCTCGCGTCGTGCACGGTCATCACGCCCTTGCCGTAGGTGCCGGCATCCGCCTTGACGACCACATACGGCTTCTCGCTGATGCCGTATTCGCGGTACTTCTTCGCGATCTTCTTCAGCACGCCGTCGATGGCTTCGGTCAGCGCTTCCTCGCCCGTGCGCGCTTCGTAGTCCACGCCTTCCACATGCGCGAAGTACGGATTTACCATCCACGGGTCGATCTCGACCATTTTGGCGAACTTCTTGGCGATCTCGTCGTAGCAGGAGAAATGCGTGGACTTGCGGCGCACCGCCCAGCCCGCGTGCAGCGGCGGCAGGATGTACTGCTCGTGCAGATTCTCGAGCACGGGCGGAATGCCCGCCGACAGATCGTTGTTCAGCAGGATCGAGCACGGATCGAAGTTCTTTAGTCCGAGGCGGCGCGGCGAGCGCTCCAGCGGTTCGAGCACGATCTTCTGGCCGTCGGCGAGCGGAATGGCGACCGGGCCATGGATGTTCTCATCCAGCGTGCCGAAACGGACGTTCAGTCCCGTCTGACGCATGATCAGCGCGAGGCGCGCGACGTTCTCCAGATAAAACGCGTTGCGCGTGTGGCGCTCGGGAATGACCAGCAGATTCTTCGCGTCCGGGCAGATTTTCTCGATGGACGCCATGGCCGCCTGCACCGCGAGCGGCAGCACTTCCTGCGGGAGATTGTTGAAGCCGCCCGGGAAGAGGTTGGTGTCGACCGGCGCGAGCTTGAACCCCGCGTTACGCAGATCGACCGAACAGTAAAATGACGGCGTGTGCTCCTGCCATTCGAGCCGGAACCACCGCTCGATGGCGGGCGTGGCCTCGAAAATCTTCCGCTCGAGGTCGAGCAGCGGGCCATTCAACGCCGTAACTAGGTGTGGAACCATTGCATTGATTACTCGCGGACTTGGGAGAAAAGATTGTAGAGCAATTGCTTCGCCTAATTGGGGATGAACTGGCACTTCCCAAGGTTTCCCGGGCTCTGAGACACGGCCGTTGCGGCGGAATTCTCGCTATCGTGCCGATCGATTTTTCAAGGCCACTGGACGAAACTCCGACGCGACCTGCGGGCAAAAACCGCCATGAAGGCGGGCCAAGTCGCTGTGCTCGTTCTTCGAGCGGCGGCCGGAGCTCGTTTGCCGGTCCGTTTCGCTGCAACTCTTGCATGCGCCGGACTCGCGCTCGGCGCCGGGGTCATTATTCGACGTGCTCGCCGTGCAGCGTGACGTCGAGACCTTCGCGCTCTTCTTCCTCCGAAACGCGCAGGCCTATGACCATGTCGATGATCTTCAGCAACACGAAGCTGACGACACCCGAATACACCAGCGTCACGAGCATGCCTTTGGCCTGCACCAGCACGCTGCCATCGAAGCCGCTGATGTCCTTCACCGCGAACACGCCCGTCAGCAGCGCGCCGATGATGCCGCCCACGCCGTGGACGCCGAACGCGTCGAGCGAATCGTCGTAGCCGAACTTGTGCTTGAGCCACGTGGCCGACCAGAAGCAGACCACGCCCGCCACGATGCCGATCACGATCGCGCCCGTCACGCCGACGAAGCCCGAAGCCGGCGTCACCGTAACCAGACCTGCGACTGCGCCCGAGATGATGCCGAGCACCGACGGCTTGCCCTTGCTGATCCACTCCGCGAACATCCAGCCGAAGGCGGCGAAGGCGGTGGCGATCTGCGTGGTGAGCATCGCGAAGCCGGCACGGCCGTCAGCCGCAACCGCCGAACCCGCGTTGAAGCCGAACCAGCCCACCCACAGCATCGATGCGCCGATCAGCGAGAGCACGAGGTTGTGCGGGGCCATCACTTCGCGGCCGTAGCCGACGCGCTTGCCGAGCACCAGACAGCACATCAGGCCCGCGATACCGGCGTTGATGTGAACCACCGTGCCGCCTGCAAAGTCGAGCACGCCCGCCGATGCGAGCCAGCCGGTTGGTTCCCAGACCATGTGTGCGATCGGCGAGTAGACGATCAGCGACCACAGGCCCATGAACACCAGCATCGCCGAGAACTTCATGCGGTCGGCGAACGCACCGGTGATGAGCGCCGGCGTGATGATCGCGAAGGTCAGCTGGAACGCGAAGTAGACCGACTCGGGAATCGTCACGGCCAAATGGCTGACGGTGAGCGTCGTTGCCTTGTCGCCCTTGATGTAGGCCATGCCGTGCAAGAACACGCGCGAGAAGCCGCCCAGGAACGAACCGCCCGGCGTGAACGCGATGCTGTAGCCGACGATGGTCCAGAGGATCGTCACGAGACAGCAGATCGCGAAGCTCTGCATGACCGTGGTGAGCACGTTCTTCTTGCGCACCATGCCCGCGTAGAACAGCGCGAGGCCCGGAATCGTCATGAACAGCACGAGGGCGACCGAGGTCAGCATCCAGGCCGTGTCACCCGAGCTGATCTTCGACGAATTGACCATCACCGGCTCGGTCGGTGCGGCGGCATCCGATGCGCCCGACGCGGCTTCCGACGCCGATGCGGCTTGCGCCGAGGAGGCCTGTGCCGTATTGGCGCTGGCCGGTGCACTCGCAGCGGTATCCGCGGGTGCCGAGGTGGCGGCCGGAGCGGACGCGTCCTGGGCGAGAGCGGTGCCGACATTCGGGCCCCGCCACCATCAGTGACATCAAAAAGTTGCGCATTCTTCTGTTTCCTCTTGTCGCTTGTTTCTTCGCTAGCGTTCGTTACTTCGCCGATGTTGAGTTAAAGAGCATCGGCGCCGGTCTTACCGGTGCGGATGCGGATGACTTGCTCGATTGCGGTGACGAAAATCTTGCCGTCGCCGATCTTGCCCGTGCGCGCGGCGCGCTCCACGGCCTCGATCGCCTGATCGACGATGTCATCGGACACGACCGCTTCGATCTCTTCACCTTGGGGAGGAAATCGACGACGTATTCCGCGCCCGGTAAAGCTCGGTGTGCCCCTTCTGACGGCCGAAGCCTTTCACCTCGGTCACTGTGATGCCCGAGACGCCGATCGCCGACAACGCTTCGCGCGCTTCGTCGAACTTGAACGGCTCGATGATTGCGGTAATGAGCTTCATGTATCCCTCGGTGTGGTGTGCCCTGTTCCTTCGATGCCTTCTCAAGCGGGGTGCGTCCGGTTGCCTGTCGCGGGTCCGCATTGATGCGCGGTCCGAAGAAGCGTGCAGAAAAGGTCCGCGACACTTAAGCAAATCGTATGCCATGCGAGTTTTCATGGGGCTTTGCGAGATTTGCGGAAACATTACGGCTGAGGGTCTGCCGAACGGCTAACGCCCGTGAACGGCTAACGCCCGTGCCGCACTGTGGCGTGGGTCGAGGTTCGTGGCTAGAGGTGGTCGCGCGAGGTCCCGTTAAAAGGGGCAAAGGCGGAAATCGCGAGGGTGCGGTGGCGCTAAAATCCCGGCGCCTGAAAGGTGCTTCTCGGTGTGTCGCCGGTTGTTCGGTGCGCACCAAATCGAGCATTCGATAATTTGGGGCACTGACCTAACTATGACTGCACTTTTTTGTGCAAGAAGGAAGAAACGATGAAACAGTCCAATGACGTATTCAACGATTTCCAGCGGAAGATGAGCGAGTTCCTGCAGAACTCACCGGCAAAGGACGTCGAAAAGAACATGAAGGCCATGCTCGCGCAGGGCTTCTCCAAGCTCGATCTCGTCACCCGCGAAGAATTCGATACGCAGACGCAAGTGCTCGTGCGCACCCGCGCGCGGCTAGAAGAACTGGAAAAACGCGTCGCTCAACTGGAGCAGCGTCTGGCGGGCGGTTCGGCTAAGCAAGACTAAGCGCCGCTCAGTGAAGACCTCGGCGAGCGAGCCGTGAAGTTCTAGTTTTATTGCCGGCGCGGCGTTCGAGCCGCGCCCGATCGGGTGAAATCATGTCGCTTGCCGTGGTACGCAGCCGCGCACCCGCGCCTGGGCGCGCGCTGAAAGTCGTCGTCAAAGTCCATCTCTCCAACGGGTTGCCGTCGTTTTTCATCGTCGGCCTGCCCGATCTCGAAGTCCGCGAAAACCGTGAGCGCGTGCGCGCCGCGCTGCAAAACTGCGGCTTCGATTTTCCCGTCAGCAAAATCACCGTCAATTTCGCACCCGCCGATTTGCCGAAGGAGTCGGGGCGCTTCGATTTGCCCGTCGCGCTGGGTATTCTGGCGGCGAGCGGGCAGATTCCGCCCGAGTCGCTCGAGCATCGCGAGTTCGCGGGCGAACTGTCGCTGACTGGCGCGCTCAGGCCCATGCGCGGCGCCTTCGCGATGGTCTGCGACACCGCGCGTCAATACGCAGGCGCCGAACGCGCGCCGGAGGTTTACGTGCCTGGCGAGCGCGTTGGACGCGGCGCTGGTGCCTGGCATCGAAGTGTTCGGCGCGCCGGACCTGCCACGCTGTGCGCGCATCTGAATGGCGTGCCCGATGCGTGCCTCAGACCGGTGCAGACCGGTGCAAGTCGCCGAGCCGTTACAGGCGTTCGGCGCACCGTCGCCGGATCTGGCGGATGTCGTCAGCCATTCCGCCGAGCGGCGCGCTCTCGAAGTGGCGGCGGGCGGTCATCATCTGCTGATGGTCGGGCTGCCGGGCGCGGGCAAGTCGATGCTTGCCGCGCGTCTGCCCGGCCTGCTCCCGCCGATGACTGACGACGATACGCTCATCTCCGCCGCGATCCTGTCGGCTAGTTCGCTCGGCTTCACGCTGGCTCAGTGGCGGCAGCGGCCGTTCCGCACGCCGCATCATTCGTCGAGTTCGGTGGCGCTGGTCGGCGGGCGCAATCCCCCGCAACCGGGCGAAATCACGCTGGCGCATCTGGGCGTGCTGTTCCTTGACGAGTTGCCCGAGTTCGACCGCAAAGTGCTCGAGACGCTGCGCGAACCGCTGGAAGCGGGCCGCATCACCATCTCGCGCGCTGTGCAGCAGGCGAACTTCCCCGCGTCGTGCCAGCTCGTCGCCGCGATGAATCCGTGCCCATGCGGCTGGCGCGGCGATCCGAGCGGGCGATGCCGCTGCTCGCCCGAGATCGCCACGCACTATCTGCGCAAGCTGTCCGGCCCGCTGATGGACCGGATCGATATCCAGATCGAGTTGTCGGCGCTCTCGCCTGCCGAATTGTCCACGCGCGGCGGGCGGTTCGGTGAAGCGAGCGCGACGTGTAGCTTCGCCGGCAAGGCAAAACCAATCGCGAACTTGATGGCCGCAAGGCCGACGACGTCTGCCGCCTGTGCCCGGACGGCGAGGCGCTCCTGCGCGTCGCGGGAGCGCGATTCGGCTGGTCGGCACGCGAACACTATCGCGTACTGAAGGTGGTGCGTACCATTGCCGATCTTGCCTGCGTTGGCTCGCCCGACGTGACCCACGTTGCCGAAGCGGTTCAGTACCGGCGCGTCTTGTCCATCGTCTGAAAACGCGAAACCAGTCAGGCCCGCGCAATGCTGTGTGAAAAACCGTCTGTCAAGACTTGACTTATGCACATCGAGACGATCCGGGCCGTTTTTTCGTCCTACCAGTACCCCACTTTTCCTCTTATTCGCAGACCATTGATTTTATTGAATTAATTAACTTTTCACGAACGGAGGCAATTTAAGGTAAACTGTATAAATAGGGCTTTTGAGCGTTCGAACACATTCTTTTCCACATAGTTATCCACAGACACTATGGATAGAAAGAAAAGTTTAAATAAATCTGAAGTTTACGTATCAAACCTGCGGCGAAACCTTCACTGTTTCGAAGCGCGTAAGACTCGTGTCATGCGTTTCCTAGATAAATTAGAGGGCTCGCTCTAGTACAGCTTGAGGACGAAAAGAACTGATCTGCCTGCTCGGCAAGCGGCGCCTTTTCGGACACGATAGCAACCTGATAGACATGCATGCCTTTCGCGACGAAGCGAGCGTGAATGGTCCGCGTTTCGTGCTTCTCACCGCTCTTTCCCTCCACCACCATTTCTGTGCCGGGCAGCTTTCCGCCTGTCGCCAGGTTGATCTGCGTGGCCTGCGCGGCGGCTTGCGCATTAACATTGCGCGCCAGGCCCTGCTGAAGGAAATCCAGCGTCGTGCGTTGCAGCGCCGGATCCGCACTCGGCAGATCGACGGTGCCGATCGCGAATACGATGTCGTCGGTCTCGGCGGTTTGCGTGCGCATGGTCATCAGCTGTCCGGTAATCTCGATCTTGTGTTCGGCGGCGTGCGGCTTGGCGGGCAAGGTGACTTCGTAGCCGTCATCGTTGTTCATCACGGTATGCCAGTCGTAAGCCGGGGGCCCAGCAGCGCGCCGCATGCGACAGATGCGCACAAGTCCAGCGCGCAACGCGAGCGCGACCCGAGATTTGATCTGAAGATTCAAGCGGGAGATTGGGCGTACGTCGGATTGGCGTTGGGAGAAGACTCGCTTCATAACGAACCGCTTGGTGGAAAACTGTTATTATCGCGCCGCCATACCGGCCTTCACCGCACGTCACAACTTCATCTCGAAATCAGAGCTAGAATACGCAGCAACTGTTCCAGCGCACGTGCGCCGCATAAGACGCGCAGTGCGGCGATTCCGAGGTATGTCCATGTCCCAAGCCAACCAAGATTCCACCCCGCGCGCGAAGCGAGGCCCGTTGCGCTACGTCGTGATGGCGCTCGTCGCGGGCGTGATCGCCGGCACCGGCTATTTTGCCTTCGGCGGCCAGCAGAAAGTGCCGGACGCGACTTTCACGCTGTTTTCCGGCCAGAAGATTTCGACGGCGGTCGATCTGAAGGGCAAGGTCTATCTGATCAATTTCTGGGCGACCAGCTGCGAGACCTGCATGAAGGAAATGCCGCAGATGATCGACACTTACAACAAGTTCAAGGGCCGCGGCCTGGAGTTCGTCGCCGTCGCGATGAACTACGACGCGCCGATGTATGTGAACAACTACGCGCAGACACGCAATCTGCCGTTCAAGGTCGCGATGGACGACGGCAGCGCCGCCAAGGAATTCGGCAACGTGCAACTGACGCCGACGACCTTCGTTGTCGACAAGGACGGCAAGATTCTGAAGCGCTACGTCGGCGAGCCGACTTTCGCCGAGCTGGATCAACTGCTCGACAAGGCGCTGGATTCGAAGGCCTGAGCCAGACGCCACTCCTCCCAAAAAGCTCGCACACGCGGGCTTTTTTTATCGCTCCGACGGCTCGCCCTTCACGACGATGTAGCGTTTGATTTTCTCGTACAAGGTCGCCTTGCCCACCTGCAGACGATCCGCCGCCACGGCCACCGCACCGCCGCAATGTTCGAGCGTCTCCGCGATCACTGCGCGCTCTCGGTGCGCTCCTTGAGCGGCTGCACGGAGGTATCGAGCGCGGTGGCGGCATTGTCAAGAATGCCGAGCACCATGCGATCCGCCGCGTTGCGCAACTCGCGCACGTTGCCGGGCCAGTCGCGCTGCATGAGTTCCGCGCGCTGACGGTCGGTGATCAACGGCACGGGCCGCTCGTAGCGCACGGCGGCATCGAGCAGAAAGTGTTCGAACAGCGGCACGATATCCTCGCGACGCTCATTGAGCGGCGGCAGCGTGATCGTCACCACGTTCAGCCGGTAACAGCAGGTCGCGGTGGAATGCGCCGTTCGCGACATGCTCGTTCATGTCGCCCTTGGCCGCCGCGATCACACGCAGATTCGCCCCGCACCGGCTGATTCGAGTCGAGCCGCTCCAGCACGCCGTCCTGCAATACGCGCAGCAGTTTCACCTGTAACGACAGCGGCATGCTCTCGATTTTGTCGAGAAACAGCGGCCGCCCGACGCGCCGCTTCTGCGCGCCGGTGAACGCGCCCGATTCGTAGCCGAACATCTCGGATTCGAACATCTGCTTAGGCAGCGCGCCGCAATTGACGGCGACGAACGGCTTGTCGCGACGCGGCGACATCTCGTGCAAACTGCGCGCGATCAGTTCCTTGCCTGCGCCCGTATCGCCGTTGATAAGCACGGATGCATCGGTCGGCGCACCTGCTCGATCGCCGGACTGTGCCCGATGATGCGGCTCTGTCCCGCCCCCGCCAGTTCGCGCCGCAGCGCCTGATTTTCGAGAATCAGCGTACGGCGCTCCAGCGCGCGCCGCACCGTTTCGATCAATCGCTCGGAGGCGAACGGCTTCTCGATGAAGTCGTAGGTGCCGTCGCGCATCGCCTGCACGGCCATCGAGATATCGCCGTGACCGGTGACGAGAATCACCGGCACATCCGGCGCGCGTTCGCGGCATTGCGCGAGCAGATCGAGACCGTTCGCGCCCGGCAGACGGATATCGTTTACGATCATGCTGGGGAAATTCGTATCGACGGCGCGTGGCCAACTCGACACTGCCGTGGCCGGTCACGTCGAAGCCCGCGAGTTGCAGACTCTGCACGCTCGCGCGGTGCACGAGTTCGTCGTCTTCGATGAAGATCACCTGCAAACCGGTGGTCATGTCTTGCCTCGATTCAAATGGATAACGCCGTCACGCGCGATACAGCGTCAGCACGAATTCCGCGCCGTCGACTGGTCGGCATCGTGCTGCGTAACGCCTTCCGGGCCGTCGGCGACGATCGACGCTTCGCGATTGCGCGCGGCGAGCAAGCCGCCGTAATCCCGCGCGATCGCCGACAAAATCGCGAGACCTAAGCCCAGCCTGTGGCCCATTTTCTTCGTCGTGAAGAACGGCTCGAAAAGACGCGGTAGCGCGTCGGCGGCGTCGGCGGGAATGCCGGGACCATTGTCTCACACCACGATCTCGATCACACCGGCGCGCGCCGGTTCGACGAGTTCGACGACGATGCGCGGCTTGTCGCACGACGCCACGGCATCGAGCGCATTGCCGATCAGGTTGATGAAGACCTGCTCCAGGCGCAAGTCCTCGCAGCGCACGAAGACTGGCGCGGTGTCGTCGGTGAGTGCGGGCGTGATCTCGAACGCGACGTTCTTCATGCGCGGACGCAGTATCGATGGCACATTGCGCAGCGAACGCGCGACGTCGGCACGCGCGTTCTTCGGCCGCGCCTTCGTGACGAATAGCTTGAGCTGATTCGTGATGTTGCCCATGCGCTCCGTCAGCGACGCGATTGCTTCGAGATTTTCGCGCGCCGCCCGTCTGATCGCCTCGATCGATCAGCACGCGCGTATTGTCCGAAAAGCTGCGCAAGGCGGCGAGCGGCTGATTCAGTTCGGCATAAGCCGTTTGCAGCAACTCGCGGCTGCGCAGCATTTCGCGTACGCGCGCGCGGCGCATGCGCCAGTAGAACGCGAGCAGGCACAGCGAGACGTACAGCAATGCCGTCACGATGACCGCGTTTTGCGCAGCGCTTTCCACCGGATCGAGCGGCGCCATCGTGATGAGTTGTCAGTCCGGCTCGCCGATGGAGCGGCGCGTGGCGAGATAACTCGGCGCATCGCGGCGGCCGCCGACGCGCACGATCTGCGCGCCGCCTTCGAGCGTCTTCACGGTGGTCATAAGGCGGCGGTGTGATCGGCTACTGCGCATACTGGCGCGTTTCGTAGACCGACGCCTCGATGTTCTGCGGCAGCGGCCGCACCGTGTGATATTTCCACGCCTGCACCGACGATAGGAAGATCATGCCGTGGTCGTCGGTGACGATGAGCGGCTCAGATGCATCGGCGGCTTGCAGCCATTCGAGATTGAGCTTCACGACCGCGACGCCAAGGATCTCCTTCGTCCCTTCGCGATACACCGGCTGCGAGATGTAATACCCTGGCTCGATCGAAATGGTCCGATGCCGAAGAAGCGCCCGACGCCGCCTTTCTCCGCATCGGTGAAATGGCCGGAAGCTGTAGTCCACGTCGATGAAGCTATCGCCGCCGTTCCAGTTGCTAGCGGCGACACATGTGCCGTTCGCGCGGATCAGATACATGACGGTGGCGTGCGCGCGCGTGTTGAGGTCTTCGAGATAGCGATTGGCGCGCTCGACATTGGCGCGGTCGGGATCGTCGAGCACGTTCTGCACGACCGGATGCCGCGACAGCAGATACGGCAGATATTCGTAACGGTCGAGCGGGCTCTTGAGCGTGTTGGTCGTGCGATCGACGCGCGAGAGGCGGTATTGTGCCGCAATTCGTCGATACCGCGTTGCCACGCGATATGCCACGTGAGCGCGCAGCACGCCGCCAGCAAGGCGAACAGCACGAAGAACACGAGGATGCGGCGCGACGACACATGAGCAGATTCCCGCGAATGAGGATCTGTCATTGTGGCATAGGCATTCGGCGCATCGGATGCCGATCCCGACGGCGGATGCAAAAGCGGCGAAGCGCTCGTGGACTGAGGCTTCGCCGCTTGCATGATCACGCTTTGAAAAGACGGACGGAGGACTTAGGGCAATGCTGATTAAGTCCACCGCTTGTGCTTGTTAGGTGTTATAGAGCGCACGTGCAAGGAGAAAGGCAAACGACGATGAAGCAGCAGACCCTGGCGATGGCCGCGGATCAAGGTGCGGGGTTTGAGACTTGCCACAAGCGCACGCGACGCGACGAGTTGCTTGACACGATGAACACGATCGAGATTCGCCTCGAGCAGCGCCGTGGACGTCGGCGCGGATCTGGTGGAAATCTCTTCGCCGAGGTGGGGCGAGTGCTGCAAGCCAGCGGTATGAAGCTTGCCAGCGGCACTATGGTGGACCGGAAATCCAGGCGCAAAGCCTCACTCACGATGAATCTGCCGCTGTTTGCGCCTGAATCGATGAATACAACCGGCTGGTTCAGCGTTGCCTTAAGGTATCGACAATTCTGGACACCTCCACGAGTGCTGCCAGTCGGTGCTGTTGCGCGCGAACCGCGACATTTCTCGAGCGCATACAACGCCGACCTTGCCCAGACAAACTTCGGCAACCATACGTTCAAACCCGCTACGCGTCACGCCGCCCGCAGCTGACCGTCCCAAGTCTTCGTTCACCGCGATCCCGCAGTATGCAATGGAAGCGTATCTGCGCCAGATGGGTTGGCAGAATATCGAGATTATCGATGAAAACCCTCAGCCCATCGTCGAACCAGAACACGGCATTCTCCCGAGCATCTGGACCACGGTGGTCAGCTCGTCGATGTTCACCTCTGCGACGTCGAACTCAACACCATTGGGTAAACGTACGTGCAAAGCAACGGTTATCGATGGTCTGTGCGCGAACAAGGCCTTCCCATCATCTATCACCGGCTCTTACACGACTGGCACGAATGGTGATGGCACCTCGGGCACGCAAGTCCGCATTGCCGGTGGCGCAACATCATTTGATACACCGTCTGGTGAATCGACATCCTTCTCAACGGGACTCCCCGCCGCTTATGCCTTCTGGTAGCGCGCGATCCATTCGCGTAAGAGATTTAGGTTCAAGCCATATTCCATCGCCTTACGTGCGATCGAAACGCCTGGCTTCATGCATAACTGGATCAATTCCTCGCGGGCTTGTGGGTCGTATTCTCAGCAACCGTCCCGCTTCGTGCCGACTACCAAGCGACTACGCAAATCACGATCTTCTGTCATGTTCTCTGATGCTACCTGTCCACGTGGACAGGTAGCATCAGAGAATCACTCGTTCGTTGCTAGGGCGTCCTTCAAGGACCGCATACGAAGAAGGACGAGCATTTCTTCTGAGCAGCCATGCTGCATGAGAGATGAGGGACAGCCCCTCGGTGTCGGCGTACAGGCGCAGACACCAAACCACCCACTGCTGCTACGTTAAAGAGACGTGGTAGTGCGCGAAATGGGAACGGTCGGGCAAGACCCGCAGTACTTTTCGAATCTTGCGCATGGTCAACCTGGTATTTGCCAGTCGGCACCCCGACAAAAATTGTCGAGGATGCCATCGTTGACCCCCGTCGCTACGACAGCGCCTTACTGTTCGTTTTCCCGTGAAAGCTCTGTTCATTTTCCCGTGGAATATTCAGTCGAGCCCGCTTGCTTAAGCTTTTCGATGCCCTGGTATCCGGCGTCGGCAAACATTCCTCTGCTCTCCGTGCAACAACGCATGTGCCACATTGATGTCGTACATGTTAGTCGCCGTGCCGATGACCGTGTGAATCAAGCCTGACTCTGCGTCCACGCCCACGTGCACTTTCATGTCGAAGTACCAGTTGCCGCCTTTCTGGGTCAAACTGGCCGCACAATCAACGTGGCGTCGACAGCCGAACCCGCCTTGAGCTGCAATCCCATAGACTTCGAGCCGGTGCCTAAACCGTAGGATGGTCGTTTCGTCTGGGAAACGGGTCATTACACTGTCGAGGCCTGCGAACTCGCGATACAACGGCACATCGTAGAGGGCTTCTTCCATCGCTGGGTCGGATAGACCGAACCACTGCTGTAGATGCTGTAGAAAGTGAACGTGCAACATCGTCTCAACCGGAAAAGGTGGCGGCCAACCTTTCCCTTTGGATAATGCGGCTCGATCAACTCAATCAGCCTCGACCACGGCACCACTCGTCTCATCTCTTCCAAGAATTCCCGCTTGCGCGTACGCTTAATTGACAGGCTCAAGCCAAGATGAAGTTGCCTCATTGTGACATCTCAGAGTCGTTGCACACATGATAGTACTCCCTATAGGATGGATCATCAGGACTTTTACAGAGATTCTCAACACACTCGATCCGGTTTACAACTGGATTATAGGTGAAGTTCAGGCGAATGAAGTAAGTACACGAGACTGAGATTGGATGGGCCAATACCGATGTTCACGAGCTGTACTGTCACAGTTCGTCTCCTGTATTTGGGCGTGAACCGCGTAGCATATATATGGCCTCGCCCTGTCGATGGGCAGCACCAGAGCTTCCGATCCCGCAAGGCACGCCAATACGGCCGAAATGGACGCATGGCCATGCTCGACGAATCGTGAGGGAGCGAACGGCAAACGTCGCGAACTACGCCCAATCGGTCTCACCTGCCCCCACATCCCCCGGCGAACGACCCCTCCCAGTCAAAGGAACCAAGCCATGCAGCCAACACCGCCGAAGGTGGCAATGCGTCCAGATGTGGGCCATCTCCCCACGAGGACGCGTCGGTCGCGGCGTAACCTGGGTCTACGCGCAATACCGAAGCCCGGTATTGTGGAGGGTCATCAAGCGTATCTGCCGCAATCAGGACCGCCGCTTCGCACTGCCGTCGATCGATCAGCGAAACCGCCATCGCCAATGCCCAGCGAAGCGCGTCCGCTCCTCCCGACAGCGCGAAGGTGGGTCCATGCGTCGAAAGCGCGAGTGCAGGATAAGTCGCCAGCATCGTCGCACTGGCTCGCGCGAAAATGGCTTGTCGTGGCCGCCCACCCTCCGATAGCGCCTGCGCAACACGCGCGATATGCGTACGGCAGCCGAGATCTGTAACCGCGATGATCGCCGTTAGCTCGGGAAACGATCCGGTGCGCAACTGCGCGCGATACAGTGCGCCGAGTGCCGCGCCGACCAGCGGGTCGTAACGTTTGTCCTTCAGTTCGAAACCCGTTTCAACGGGCGAAGCGTCGGACGCGACGAAGCAGCATGCTCCCCGAGCGCACATCACGACAGTTTCGGAAGATGTCAAATCAGGCATGCTAGGCCTCCTCCAGTAACACCGCAGAATTGACGCCACCGAAGCCGAAGGTGACGGACAACGCATACCGCTCATGTGCTAATCGCTTTCCGAGCATATTGGCCGGTATGAAGTGCAAGTCCGGATCGGGCTGCTCAAATCCCGCTGTCGGTGGATAGCGGCCATCGCATAGCGCGCGCGTGGCCACAACTACCTCCACCAACCCGGTAGCACCCAGCGTATGGCCCAGCGCTCCCTTGGTGCCGCCAACATGCATCTTCCCAAGGGCCGCCGGCCCTATCGCGCGGCGTAGTGCTTCGATTTCGGCGCGGTCGTTCAAGGGAGTGCCACTGCCATGCGTATTCACATATCCCAAAGCACCCAGTTCGGCACCGCGAAGTGCGACCTGAATTGCCTGAGCGGCGTACTGCCCGTCAGGATTCGGCGCAACCGCGTCATGCGCATCGCATGACATACCGAAGCCCGCTACCCGGACCTGCGTGCGCAAGCCGAAGCGTTGCAAGCCTCGCTCACTAGCCAGCAGCACAAGCGCGGCGGCCTCGCCGAACGAGGTACCGCTGCGTCCAAGATCGAAGGGACGGACCCGATCGCGGCTCTGTGTGCCCAGTGCGACGTGCTGCACCAGCTTCCCGGCCGGCAATGAATCGAATGCGATGACCGCGACGAGGTCCACCATCCCTGCGGCGATGCTCACTGCACCGAGACCCAGCGCGTCAGTTCCGCTCGAACAGGCGCTCGATACGAACTGAATCGGGGGCAGCCGCTTGCCGCCGGACCAGGTTCGCAGTGCACGTTCGAAAGCCCGCCGAGGATACCCGGCCTCGGGCCCGGTAAGATCGCCCAGACTGCACGCACCCACCATGAGATCGGCTTCGAGCAAAGCGTCAGGCGCCAGATAGCGTAGCCCTGCGGCGAGGATCCCTGGTACACGCACATCCCCTTCGATAGTCCTCAGCCTGCCAACCATGCCGGCTCCTGCCAGCCGTTCGACGTTGGGGAACGCTTCGGCTGCCGGCATTAGACCGGAATATCCCGCCTCGAGTGAGGTGTATAACTCTGGGCCGTATCCGAGGCAGGTCAGGGCGTCCGCATGCACGATCCATACGGGACGGTGGGACAAAGGATCAGAAGCCGATACCATCGTATATCCTTCGCTTGACGCGCACCAGTTCTGCCCTGCCAATCAGTGCCGGCTGAAACGACAGGCCGACGGCATTGCGCCCCGCATAAAATGGAAAATCTCGAACACGCGCCTCGAAACCGAACGCGATCGAATGCGCCCCCTTGTCTGCCGTGCGCCAGAGCGCGACATCGAGCAGGCTACCGGGCGGCACGGGATGACCCAATTTAATAGCGAGGCTGGAAACCGTCGTCATTTCCTGGTTTCCACCCTCGCCGTGCAGCGCCCGCGTGGAACCGAGGAACAACACGATGCCAAGTTGAATGACATCTTGCGTCAGGTGAGTCCCAGGATAGATCGCCGCGTCCTCGAAATGTCCCTCGAATGCAGGATGTGAGCTCGAAACGGCGCGTACCGCATGCAGCCATCCAGCCTTGAAATCGTGCCTCAACACCTGATCAACACCGATCATCGGATGACGATGTCGCAAATACGATTTCAGCTGCGTATGAGTGATCGGACCATCGTGCCGCAATGCCGGATCAGATACGATAATATCGAAACCGACCGTCGCTGCCTCACCGCCAATGTCGCGTATCCTGTCGTCGGTTTCGTGTAGTTCAGCATTTCTATTGCACATGTCCAGGCTCCATGAATCTGCCGGCCTGCGCCGATTCCTGCTGGTCGCTTGCCCCCAACAATGTCTGATGAAGATCCCGATCGAAGGGCACCGATGTTCGTGTGACGCGATCGACCGCCGCGAGGATACAGGAGATCTCGGTGCAAATTCTGCCGTCGAGACGCACGATCGCCAGCACGTCGAATCGCGCCCGACGAATCGTCACGAAACGCAATGTCACCTCGAACTGATCGCCATAACTCAACGGATGCGTGTAAGTTACCATCGCCTGGGCAATTGCGATGTTGTGAGACAAGTGCTCGGGTGGTCGCTCCAGCGAGCGCAGTGAATCGCACAGCGCCTCTTCGAAAAGTCTCAGATAATTTGAAGCGTGACAGACGCCATCCGCATCGGTTTCGTGATGGTGTAGTCGCCGCCTATAGAAAAATTTTTTCATTCGTTATCCTTAATAGTTAAAAGATCACGAAAATCCGATTTTTCGGCAAGCCTGGATGCATAAGTCGCAATGCGGTGGATTCCATCGGTGAGTGACGATTCCGATACAGTCAGCGGGGGCGTCAACCGCATTGTTTCATTGACACGCGCCGAGCGAACTAGTTTCCGCGAGAAGATGCCGCTCTCGACCTCGACCAGCATGCCATGCCGCAGCAATTCATCGCGAATCCGATGCCCCTGTCGTGCCAGGCTGTCGGCCAACTCGATTCCGATCAAAAACCCTTGCCCCCGGACAGCCTTGAAAACACCAGGGTAGTTTCGGGCTATCTCACGTAATTCCCCAATGGCCCACTCACCCAGCCTGGCCGAACGCGCAAACAGAGCATGACGTTCGACGCGGTCGAGCCCCGCATCGACAACCGCAGCCTGGAACGGACGTGCATTGAAAGTTCGCATGCCGATGCCGGCACGCAACGATAGAGACGACCGGCGCCAGGCGACTGCTGAAATCGGAAACAGACCGAAACCCAGAGCCTTGCCCAGCGTGACGCAGTCCGGTGCTTTCCCCCGCGGCAAAGCCAGCATGGCACCGGTGCGGAAACCAGTCAACACTTCATCGTCGATGAGACGTGCGTCTTCCTTGGAGCACAATCCAAACAGGCTCTCCCACCACGCACCGGAACCGCGCACGACGCCTCCGTCACCAAGGATGCCCTCGACCACCACCGCCCGAATTCGGCCATGGTATGCCGAAAATACGGTTTGCAAATCATCGAGGTCCCCGTATTGCATGAAAACCACGCGCGTGTTTGCCATCCGGGGCAGACCGTCCGTGAATTGACGACGATCCAGCATCTGGTTGGTACCCAGCACCCAGCCATGCCAGGCACCATGGCACGCGATCACCACATCACGTTCCCGACGCGCGTCAACCCCGCTCGCAAGATGAAAACCATCAAGCAACACAAGTTGCAAGGCAAGGTCCATTGCCTCGGAACCCGTGCTCGTGAAAGTCAATTCCCAATCCGTATCCCGAGTTTCTGTATGGTCAGCAAGCAGGCGTTTGATGCGCGAAACCAGCCGAAACCGCTCGACAGAATGAAACTCGTCATTTGTCGTGGTGGCATGATCAAGGAAACCAGCAAACCTGACTCCTAGGTGCTTGACATCGTCCCCCAGGATGCCGGTCCCATATCCCCCCGTCATGTTGTAAGCAATTCCCGTCCTCACGCGGCCGTCGTCCAGCCGTTCCAGCAGCAGGATCTCGTCACCGCGCTGGTCAACGAATGTAAATGGCGTACGGCCGCCGTAGTGATCGGCTACGCCATCGCCATCACGTACACAGGCGCGCAAACCAAGATCAAGCTCATCGAACTCCATCACCTTACGGTGAGAAGCAAGGCTCCAAAGTTCATCCATCACGCGTGTCCTCGCTCTCCAGCATACATCGATATATCCAGCCCTGGATCCGAGCGCCCTCAGATAACGCGCGCCAAACCCGACCAATCACCTGACAACACCGGTTCCCTCGAGTCGCGACTCTCTCCGCTCGTCTACTGGCTGACCTGTGCTCGGCTCAGCACGAACGCAACAATCTCCTGAATCGAGGCAAACGGCGAAATCACACCGCCCTCGTCGAAACTCACGTCGTACTCCTCTTCTAGGAAGATCCGCAATTCCGTCTGATCGAGACTGTCGAGATCAAGTTCGTCCATGAGCGTCGCGTTGCGCGCCTCCTCTTTGACCATGTCGTCGACCATAAACATCCGCACCTTCGCTTCTACTTGCTGTTGATCCAGTTTCATAAACTCCTCCTGGGGGAAAGATCCCGACCCGCTCCGGCAAACGCTGCACTCTGCGCAGGCATCGAGACATTGACTACAAATATAAATTCACTATCAAACCATCCAACTCAAAATCGTCGTCACATCGCACGATCGGTAGCTCGTCCATCTTCCTCGCGGCGAGATCGAATTTTCCGGTCAGCGCCTCGATTTTCCAACCAACTTCCGATTGCCAAAACGATAATGAAAAATATATCGCATTGCAAATTAGCTACTTCCGAATGTTCACGGGAAATTCTCGCACTTGCTCCCATCTGGTTGGGATATGCGAAGTCGGCAAGTAACGCCGCAACTCACGGACCAAGGCGCCGACATCAATCAGTTTGCGAGAGATTAGATAGGCAATCGGAACCTGCCCCAATGCATCGTGGGCCTCTCCGGTTACCCAGACATCCTCGATACCAGGAAACCTCATTACTACTCCCTCGACAAAGGCCGGATAGATATTTTCACCACCGCGCACAATGACGCGCTTGAGTCGACCCGCAAAAAAGAACATGCCATCGCGTGAACCAAATAAGTCCCCGGTACGCAGCGTTCCGCCTGGCCGATCTAGAACGGCACACGTGCCCACCTCGTCGCCCAGATAACCGTGCATGACCGTTGGTGTTTCAACCAAAAGCTCCCGATATGCGTCATCATATTCGTTCTCGCTCAACGACAACCTCACGTTCTTCAGCGGCACACCGAGCGGCACCGCTTGATAGTGCTGAATGGTTGGGGCTTCCAGGCGCCATGTTGCGACTCTAGGACCCGCTTCCGTCAAGCCGTAAGTTGCGAATATTTCCCCACATTTCATTGCGCTTAGTAGGCTCAGGGCTAGATTAGCGCGCATAGCATCTCCGCCTACCATCAATCGTTTCAGTTTTGCAAGACTATCAGCGGGGAAATTCGCTAGAACACTGGACGGTGTGCCCATGCATGTCGTGACGCCGTAAACGTTCAAAACACGTCGCATATCGACTCGCTGTGGATCGACCAGGACCCCCTTAGCACCCGCAAGCAAGGTCCCGAGTAATCCCGCGACCAAGCCGTAGCTGTAATTCAGCGGTAAATTAAGTACGACTGTATCACTGTAATCCAGACCAATTGCATCAATATGCATAAGCGCATTACGTAGCAAGTTGGAAAATGGATGGATAATGATTTTCGGCATCCCTGTGGAACCGCTACTTAAAATTCCGATAAGGCCCGGAAGATGCATTTTTTGCAATTCACACTTGCTTGATCCGCACAATACCTGTGACCCTTCGAATCCCTCGCCTAAAACTGCATACCCACGCGCCAAAAAAACCGATTTTGTAGCGGCGGTAGCGACAATAAAGCCACCGTCAATCTTCTCTACGATGTCACACATCAAATCGGCCGGCATCGTCGGCTTAATGAGAACGGGAAGCAATCCGTATTGCAATGCACCGAAAAGCAAACCAATCGAGTTCCAGTTGACTCTCATTGGTACCAGTAAGGGTGCTCCCGTCCGGACATCCATTTTTTTGAAATGTCGAACCCAAGCACCCGCCAAATCGATAAGTGAACCAAGTTCTATCTCGTGAGCTTCACCGGTCCAGAGATCGCAAAGGTGGCCATGCACATTTTGCTCGAGATGTGCAAAAAATCTATCCAACGCTATGACTCCGGTCATGGCTAGCCTACCTCCTCGTAATCGGAATCTTAGGGTCAAAGTTGTTTATACTCACACATTAGAAATATAGCGGACAGTTTTAGTCTAAAAATGAGCGCGCGAGGTACAGATTGCGACCAAATTTTGAAAGTCGCTCGTGAATATTTTTCGGATTCAGCTTTTCGCCCTTTTGAAGAGGTCATTGCACGACGCCGATGCGCTTTACTAACTCCATACTAGTTGACCTGGATTGAGATCGGACGCGTAACCGGGCAGAAAATGCAAATCAACTCGCCCGTGTACTGGGACATAATCCTTAACAAATGCCTTCTTATGCGCTAGAAAGCGGATGCGGCACTCGTACTTTCGTACTTTGTCGCTCGCCGAGGCGCTTGACCACCGGCGTTTCACCGTGCGGCGCCCACGTTCTGGTACGTACCGTATTAGCACAGAAGCCTAATGTCCCAGAACAAAATATCCGCTTGCTGCTCACGAGTTCGCCTGGCAATGCTTAGATAGATGTCGCGTTGCCAACGGTTGATGGCTTCTGGATCACACTGATAAATCCGTTGTAACGGCTTTTGCGGTGTCAGGTTCAGACATGCGAGCATCGTGCCGATCGATACCAGCCCCAGCGTGACGTGAATTTCCGTCGCACGAATTCAAGAACACTTCCTAAGAGATATCGCTCCAGCATAAACCATGTTTTCGCTAAATTTCTAACTTACGAGTAAGGACAAGGAATTGCACCACGTTCATTTCCTCCGCGAGCAATGAAATTAGCTCGCAACACCCATCCTACGGACTTCTGTATACTGATCAACTGTCCATTTGGCCAGGTGCACGCTGTCGAACACTTCATTAGATTGTCACCATAGCAGTGAATGAGCGAACGGCCAACTCGAACAGGCGGTCGAGCTACGATAACCGTCTATACGGCTAAGAATCTCTGTAAAACCCCTTGGCATATCAACGATAAGTATGACGATTTTTTATAATAAACAACCTCAGAGCATCACAATGACGCAACTTCATCTCGGCTTGAACCTTTCAACCAAGCGTACATGCAATTGAGAGTTTGCCTACGAGATGAGACGCATTGTGCCGTGGTCGAGTCTAATTGCGTTGATGAGCCGCATTATCCGAACGTGAAGACAGGACGTTCGCCATTTCCCGTTGCGGCGATATTGCACTTCACTTCATGCAACAGTGGTTCGGTCTGTCGGATCCAGTAATGGAAGAAGCTCCCTACGATGTCCTGCTGTATCGTGAGTTCTCGGGCCTCGATGGTACGATGAGCCTTCTCCCAGACGAAACGACCATCTTGCTGTTTGGGCATCTACTTGAAACACACAGTATCGCTGCGAAGATCTTTGTGGTGGTCAATGAGATCTTGAGTGACAAAGGATTGATGTTCAAGGTGGGTTCACGCGACCCGGAAATGCAGTCAACCTAGAGGCAGTTTAACTACGTGAGACGCGATCTCGAGAATTGGCGAGGAGAGCCGCTCAAAATCACTACGTTACGTGCGCTGGGCATCGCGTTTTTTGCGAGGGAACACGTGAATGGACCATCCCAACACAGATCGAGACTTTGAGAGGCAATTGACTGCATGCGGTCGTGAGCAATACGAATGGGTTGTGTGTGCACGCCAAGCGGCTGCATCATCGCTGTCCGCTTGGGATGCGCAAGTCGAAGCCCTGCTCGACGGGGCAGACAAAACGACCATGCTTTTCGATCGTGCGACAGCTCGATATGTGGAACAGACGGGCGAGCCGCTCTTACTCGAGCATGCGCGCGCGTTCCATGCGGCGACGATGCTGCGAGCGGTCGATCACCATGCCAACACCCGCGATTGGCATCTCTTTTGCCGGTTGGACGAAATGCTAAACGTCGGCGACTATGTCACGGGATACGCGTTTCAGGAAGGTATAACGGCGGTCCGCTCGGGAGAGCGCGAAGTCCGCGTATTCCTTAATGTGTGCCCTCATCGGCAAACGCAGATCTTTCAGGCCACCGGCTCGTTCGATTCACGTCGGCACATTCGATGTCCATACCACGGGTGGACCTTCGACATCGACGGACACTGCGTGAACGCGCCAGGGGCGCGACAGGGTGAGTTCGGCGCGGACTTTTGCCAGCAAGCCTATTCTCTGTCGTCTGTTCCGGCGATCGTCGAGGACGGTGGCGTCTTCGTACACAAGGCGGTTTCACCGCGCGTCAGCCGCCGAATAGCGGCGCTGTACGAGCGCGTATATCTCGCATTTCCTGACGTTAAGAGGCCGTTCGTGCCGGACAGGTTCCGCGTGCTGTTGCGCATCGGCTTCGTCGCAGCCGAGATCCGCCGTGTGAGCGATCTATCGATCCTGTCAGTGCTGCGCGCCGAGCTTCGCCAGCACTTGCTGACGTATCCGGACATCACAGCGCACTACGCGTCGCTTGCGGAACCAAGCGACGAGCCGACGATCTTCATCGGCAACACCAACGACCTCGGACCTCGTCTTGCTAGAGGCGCGCTTCGCGAGACTGTGGCGACCTGGGTGTACGGCGACGCGGAACTGCACGCGCTCGAAAGGGATGCGCTTATCCTGCCTGCCTGGCATTTCGTTGGCCACGTGGCGGAACTGGACGACAGCGAACGCGCCTTAACACTCGACGTGTCGGGTGAGCGCGCGTACGTCTGCCGCGGCCGGGACGGCGCAATACGTGCCGAGCGCCTTATTGACGTCGATCATCGATCCGACGATCCGGCACACCTGCGTGCATGCGGCGCGCTCGCGCCGATCGACGTCGACCTCTGGCAAGGGCTGATATTCGTGCGATTCGCGGCCGGCCGAGGCGACGTCGCCGATATCTGGGAACATACGCGTATGCTAACCGCTTACCGAATCGAGCGGATGGCTCCGCTAGTCGGCCAAGGATGGTGCGACTTCTCCGTCGAAGCGGACGCGAAGCTTCTCTGGGAGAACTTTCTCGAGATGTATCACTTCCCGGCGGTACACCGGGCGATGATTCGCTTGTTCGAACTGTCGAGCCAATCCGACTTACTGACACCGCGCGAGCCGCAATCCACGCGATTTTTGCCCGTCGAAGCACGCTATCGCGACGCATTGAAGTGCGGTACAACGCATGGTACCGACGAGGAAGCGCGGCAACGTGCGATAGCCGACAGCGACGCTGCTTTGTCACGCCCGCTTCAGCTGACGGTGTTCGGCTCGATTCCTGAAACGGCGCAAACGGCAACGATGCTAGGCATCACGATATTTCCCGATCACATCCAGGCGATTTCATTCATTCCCGTCGGCCCGCGAGCATGCCGCGTAATGATCCGCAGCTACGGCCATGCGGTTGACGACACGCTGGACACCGCCAGGCAATGCAACGTCAAGCAATTGCAAATCGAACTCGTCGAGGAAGACATCCAGCTTAACTATCGAAGCCAGATCGCAGCATCGACGTACAGTTATGATCGACGCGGTGTATTCAACGACATGGAAGTGAGCGTCGCGGATTTCCAGCATCTGCTGCGGCGCACGCTGCCAATTATGCGCTATGCTCGACGCCCGCCCGACGGAGCGATCGCGCGCGTGAACCAAGCGCTCGGGCGGCGTGAGAACGACACAAGCCGGACGTTTCGGAACGATGACGCGGAAACGGGCCACCACGCGTCCGCCTCAGCGTTGGCCTCCTGCGCCAACAGCACCTGTGCCGGGGCGGCATCGCTATCCGCCCACCGACGCGACGCCGATATGCCTGGCACGTTCGACGCACTCGACACCCCCGCATTCGTCTATGACGAACGCACGCTGCGCGCTGCATTGTCTTCGATGCGTGCGCTACTTGGTGATACCGGATGCCGCCTGCTGTATCCGCTCAAGCCGTTTTCGCAAGCGGACGCGCTCGAATTCATCGTGTCACACGTAGACGGCTTCGCCGCGTCTTCGCCGTTCGAGGCCGCGTTTTCACGCGCGCTCCTCGGCCGGGCAGGCTCGGTCCATATCACGATGCCAGCGCTGAGCGAGCGCGACCTCGGCGCAATCGTCGACAACTGCGACTACGTCGCGCTTAACTCGTTGTCGCAGTGGAACCGCCTGCATGCCGCGTTCGCAGGCCGCCTGTCGTGCGGCCTGCGGATCAATCCGCAATATTCGGTCGTGGCCGACCCGCGATACGATCCGTGCCGGCCGCATTCGAAGCTTGGGGTGCCGCTCGATGTGGTGGAGCGTGCCGTCGCTCAGGATCCGGGCACGCTGCAGGGTCTGCGGGGCATCCATTTTCACACGAACTGCGACTCCTCCGATTTCGGTCAGCTAGCCGAAACGATCGATCACATCGAAAAGCGGCTCGCGAGCACGTTTGACGGTCTCACATGGGTCAATCTAGGTGGTGGCTACATCGCTGATCACGCGCGCAACGTCGACCGGTTCCGTGTATGCGCGACACGCCTGCGTGAGCGCTTCGGCGTTGCGCTGTTCGTCGAACCGGGCGCGGCGATTGTGCGCGGGGCCGGCTCAATTGTCGCTTCCGTCGTCGATTTATTCGACAGCGGCGGCATGTCCGTCGCCGTGCTCGATACGACCGTTAACCACTATCCTGAGGTATTCGAATATCAGTTTCGGCCGGACGTCACCGGCCATCATCCGGCGCACAAGCACGTGTACCTGCTGGTGGGCGCGTCATGCCTCGCAGGGGATCTGTTCGGCACCTATCGCTTCGATACGCCTCTGAAGGTAGGCTCCCGCGTGGCGTTCGCAAACGCCGGCGCTTATACGTTTGTGAAAGCGCATCGCTTAAACGGCATCAATCTGCCGACCGTTTATCGCAGGAACGAAACCGGTGAATTCGCCATCGTCCAGCGTTTTTCCTATGAAGACTTCCTTCGCCAGAACGGAGGGCTCAACCATGCATGTCTATGAAAAAGCGTTTTCGGTTTCTCGCCCGCTGGCGAGAGTGTCGCTCGATCAACTCCGCGAACTCACACGCGAGCAGCTTGAGCCTGACGAGACGCCAGTGCGCTTCATCGTCATGCGCAGCGACCAACAGGGATTCGATTGTGAGATCGGTGTGCTGTCGAACGGCAAGATTCCCGATGCGATCCGGGCCGATAGATTGTTCGAATTCGAGCGCCGACGACGATGGCAATATCACGGTGCATTTGGGCGATCATATTCCTGGCATTCCGGCCAATACGGTGAAGCTGCGTCTGGACTACAACGTGTTCCCGCAATGGAACGTGGGCATGAACATGACGTATCGAAGCAACATCTTCTCGCGTGGCGACGAAAACCATCAGGACGTGAATGGCAGCGTTGCCGGCTATTTCCTGATCTATCTCGATATACCTATGGCAATGCTGATTAAGTCCACCACTAGTGCTTGTCAGGTGTTATAGAGCGCACGTGCAAGGAGAAAGGCAAACGACGATGAAGCAGCAGACGCTGGCGATGGCCGCGGATCAAGGTGCGGGGTTCGAGACTTGCCGCAAGCGCACGCGACGCGACGAGTTGCTTGACACGATGAACACGATCGTTCCGTGGACCGAACTGTGTGCGGTAATCGAACCCTATTACCCGAAACACGGCAACGGTCGTCCGCCGATGGGTTGGGAGCGTATGCTGCGGATTCACTTCGT
>LFLF01000189.1 GCA_001184395.1 Candidatus Paraburkholderia calva
CGTTGACCAACGTTTATCTTTCGCGCAAGCGATTGATGGCACAGGTTCGCCCGTAATGGGGGAAAGCGGGCCGCAGGCCCAGGCGCAACACCCTGGTGGACCGGAAATCCAGGCGCAAAGCCTCACTTACGATGAATCTGCCGCTGTTTGCGCCTGAATCGATGAATACAACCGGCTGGTTCAGCGTTGCCTTAAGCGGATATGGGATAATTCCAATTTTGCCCGGATAGCGACTCAAGAGGTTGTTCGGACGGACGCGAGGGGCCTTTATTCCGCTGGCCTGCTTTCTTTTAGCGATTAACCGCACCACCCACGATGCCCGCATACCGTTCCAAAACCTCCACCGCCGGCCGCAACATGGCGGGCGCGCGCTCCCTGTGGCGCGCCACCGGCATGAAAGACGACGATTTCTCGAAGCCGATCATCGCCGTCGTCAATTCGTTCACCCAGTTCGTGCCGGGTCACGTGCACCTGAAGGATCTCGGTCAACTCGTCGCGCGCGAAATCGAAGCCGCGGGCGGCGTCGCCAAGGAATTCAACACAATTGCCGTCGACGACGGTATCGCGATGGGTCACGACGGCATGCTGTACTCGCTGCCGAGCCGTGACATCATTGCAGATTCGGTGGAATACATGGTCAACGCGCATTGCGCCGACGCCATGGTCTGCATCTCCAATTGCGACAAGATCACCCCCGGCATGCTGATGGCCGCGATGCGCCTGAACATTTCGGTGATCTTCGTGTCGGGCGGCCCGATGGAAGCGGGTAAGACGCGTCTCGCCAACCCCAAGACCAAGGCCATCGAACTGAAGAAGCTCGACCTCGTCGATGCAATGGTGATCGCCGCCGACCAGTCGTACACCGACGAGCAGGTGGCCGAAGTCGAGCACTCCGCGTGCCCGACCTGCGGGTCGTGCTCCGGCATGTTCACCGCCAACTCGATGAACTGCCTGACCGAAGCACTCGGCCTTTCGCTGCCGGGCAACGGCACGGTCGTCGCGACGCACGCGGACCGCGAGCAGTTGTTCAAGCGCGCGGGCCGTCGCATCGTCGATCTGGCGCGTCAGTATTACGAGCAGGAAGAAGCGCGCGTGCTGCCGCGCTCGGTCGGCTTCAAGGCCTTCGAAAACGCGATGACGCTCGATATCGCCATGGGCGGCTCCACCAACACGATTCTCCATTTGCTGGCGATCGCGCGCGAAGCGGAAATCGACTTCACGATGACGGACATCGACCGCCTGTCGCGCAGCGTGCCGCAGTTGTGCAAGGTCGCGCCGAACACCAACAAGTACCACATCGAGGACGTGCATCGCGCGGGCGGCATCATGGCGATCCTGGGCGAACTGGATCGCGCGGGCAAGCTGCATACCGATGTGCCGACCGTGCATGCGCCGACCATGAAGGACGCGCTCGCGCAGTGGGACGTGAAGCTCACGGAAGACGAAGCCGTGAAGACCTTCTACATGGCCGGTCCCGCCGGCATTCCTACGCAGACCGCGTTCAGCCAGAACACGCGCTGGCCGAGCCTCGATACGGATCGTGCGGAAGGCTGCATCCGCTCTTATGAGCATGCGTTCTCGAAGGAAGGGGGCCTCGCCGTGCTGACCGGCAATATCGCGCTGGACGGCTGCGTCGTGAAAACGGCGGGCGTGGAGGAAAGCATTTTCGTGTTCGAAGGCTCGGCACATGTGGTCGAGTCGCAGGATGAAGCCGTCGAGCACATCCTGAACGATCAGGTGAAGGCGGGCGACGTGGTGATCGTGCGCTACGAAGGCCCGAAGGGCGGCCCAGGCATGCAGGAAATGCTGTATCCGACGAGCTATCTGAAGTCGAAGGGCCTGGGCAAGACGTGCGCGCTCCTGACCGATGGCCGCTTCTCGGGGGGCACGTCGGGCCTGTCGATCGGCCACTGCTCGCCGGAGGCGGCGGCGGGCGGCGCGATCGGTCTGGTGCGCGACTGCGACAAGATCCGCATCGACATTCCAAATCGCGCCATCGACGTGCTGTTGCCGGACGACGAACTCGCGAGCCGCCGTGAAGAGCAGAACGCGAAGGGCTGGAAGCCGGCGAATCCGCGTTCGCGCAAGGTGTCGGCAGCGCTCAAGGCGTATGCGAAGCTGGTGATGTCGGCGGACAAGGGCGCGGTGCGCGATCTGTCCTTGCTGGACGACTGAGCGCCCAATACGTAGTCGGCGTAGTCGCGCTGCAAAAAGAAAAAGCCGCTCGAATATGAGCGGTTTTTTCATACGCGTCGCGTCAGTCTTCCTGATCTTCGAATGGATCGTTTCTGCGTGACTTCGCGCTTAGCAGACTGGCGAACACAAGCGCGCCGATTGCCACCTCGGCGAAAAATATTGCGTCTAACACGATGGAACTACATGAAGAAGTAAAGGCGCGTCGGGCTCGATGAGAGTGAACGCCAGCGTGTCGCGCCCGAAGCTTATCCGTGAAGCGTCGCGCTGATGCTCGTGAAGACAGCCTTGATCTGCGTTGCGACGCCGCCTGCCTACCGCGCTCATGATGCCCAGCGCGAGCACGCCCGCGATGAGACCAGACCGTATTCGATAGCAGTGATGCCGCGCATGTCGCCAACGTATTGCTGGATGAAGCGTTTCATGGATTTCTCTCAGTTTGGTTTTCTTCTACAGCCGTGTTTGCTTTTACGGTTTCATGACACGCGAACCTTAGCGGGTCGAGCAAATATTTCGTCTTTGCCGAAAGTCTTGCGCTACAAATTACCTGATTTATCTAAGTTCCGTGCTCAGAAAGGCCGCTTGGGAAGGCCGCTCAGGAAGGCTCGTCGTCTTTGACGAAGAGCATGGCGATATAGAGCACGGTGGAGATCGCGATCAGCCCGACGCCCAGGAACAGCTTGGTGCGGTCGAACTCTAGGCCACCGTCGATCCCGATGCCGAAGCAGGAGCTGAGCGTGCCGGCTGCCGCCAGTGCGACGTGAGCCTTGCTGAGAAACATGCGCCGGCGTCATTTTCCGGCTTCGCTGAACGGACCTCGATTCATTTCGCACCCCGCATGTGCATGGCGGCCATCGCCCGCTTGGACAGATTGCCCGCTCCGGTATCGACTCAAGGACTGACCAAGCCACCGATATCACAAAGCGCGCGACGCCGCGGCGAGCGGGGCCGGCGTCGATGCATATAGCCCGTTCCTATTCTCTGCATGGGGAAATGATTTTTTTTGCCTGGCTTTTTAGCCAGATACGGTAACGCTACTATCCGAGTTTAAATCGACTTCAAATGGCGCAAGGCATGACGGGAATCATATTTACGGACAAGGCGGCGCATCACTATGCGGCAGGCGATCGGGCGATTCGCGCCCGATGTGCCCTTATGGACGCTCGACGACCCCCGAAGCAGCGCAAGCCGATGTGGCGGCTGGTTGCCGCCCGCCGGCGCGTACGCGGGCTTGCCGAATTTGCGGCTGATCCATAGCATTGGCGCGGGCGTGAACCATATTCTGGCCGAGCACAGCGGCGGCGCGATTCCGTTGTGCCGCATCGTCGATCCAGAGCAGGCGCGTATCATGGCGCCATACGTGTTGTGGGGCGTGCTGCATTTTCATCGCGGAATGGACCGTCTTCAGCAGACGCAACGCGAACGGCGCTGGCTGCAGTTCGTGCATCGGCCTGCGCAGAAGACGGCGGTCGGCGTGATGGGCATGGGCGCGAAGTGGCCGCGTCGATTGCGCAACTGGGCTTCGAGGTGCGCGGGTGATCGCGCGGCGGCGAGATCACGGGAGTGCGCGTGTTCGGCGAAGATGCGTTCGACGCTTTTCTCGACGGCCTCGACATGGTCGTGTGCCTGTTGTCGCTGACGGTGAGCACGCGTGGCATTCTTCTATCGGCGAAGCTGTTCGGCAAGCTTAATCGCGGCGCGTATCTGATTCACGTCGGACGCGGCGATCACCTCGTCGCGGACGATCTGCATGCCGCATTGGATGACGGCGTGCTGGGCGACGCGCTGCTCGGTGTGTTCGCGTGCGAACCGCCGCCATCGGACGATCCGTTGTGGCTGCATGAGAAGGTGATCGTCACGCCGCACATCGCAGCGATTTCGACGAGCGAGACGGTGGCAGAGCAGATTGTCGCCAACGTGCGCTCCTTGCGCACGGGCGATGCGCTGAACAATCTGGTCCAGCGCGATCGCGGTTATTGAAATCGATCAGCCGCGAGCCACGGCGCGGACATGCCAGCGATGAAGGTCGCCAATCGACCGGCAGCCCAACTGCGCGAGCGTCCGGTCGATCTCGCCGCGCAAAATCGACAGCGCGCGCACTGCGCTGGCGGTGCCGCCTGCGGTGACGCCGTATAGCACGGCGCAGCCCAGTATGACCGAATCCGCGCCGAGACAGAGCGCCCTGACGATATCGGTGCCGCGACGGAAACCGCTATCGACGATGACGGCGGCTTTGTCCTGGCATACGAGCGCGATATCGACCAGTGCATCGAGTGCGAGAATGGTGCCGTCGAGCTGCCGTTCACCGTGATTGGTGACGACGATGCCTTGCGCGCCAAGCGCGATGGCTTTCTCGGCATCGGCGGGACTCAGGATGCCTTTGACGACGAGATTGCCGAACCAGCGTTCGCGCAGCCATGCGAGCGTGTCCCAGTTGAGGCGCGCGTCCATTTGCCGGGCGACGAAGACGGCGCCGTTGGCTGTGCGTGATTGTTCCTGGGGCATGGTATTGCGCGATGTTGGCGAAGGTGGGGACGCCGCGCGGCACCATGACATCCCAGAATCAGTGGGGATGCGTGAGCGCGTCGAACTTGTTGCGCCAGTTGAGCGCCATGCCGTCGCGATAGCAGCGGCGATCCCATTCGCGGTTGCCGTAGTGGACGGCATCGACGGTGACGACGATGGTGTCGCAGCCGCAGTCTTTGGCACGCGCGAGCAGATTGTCGGTGATGGCGCGATCCTGCATCGCGTAGAGCTGAAGCCAGATGCGCTCTTTGGGCGTGGCGCGCGACACGTCTTCGATGGTGCTGTTGACGACGGTGCTGAGCGTAAACGGAATGCCCATTTCCTCGGCCGCATGCGCGAGCTTGATATCGGCCCGATTGCGCTGCATGCTGTTATAGCCGGTCAGCACGACGATGAGCGGCGATGCGCTAATGTCGCCGAGCAGGGGTTGACGCAGATCGCGTTGTTCGCAGTCGATGAGTGCATCGGGTACGAAGCGCCATTGATCGAAGGCGTGGCGATTGGTGGCGAGCGTCCGTTCTTCCTCGGCGCCGGAGTCGACATATTCGAAGATGAAGTGAGGCAGACGCCGCTGCGCCATGAGCCGGAGTTCTTCGATATGCGGGCACGATCGACATGCCGTTCAACAAAAATTCGTCTTTGCATGAAAAAAGAAAAAGAGCAAAACACCAGCGCCCAACTCCGACGCCGAACCCACCGACGCAGCACTCACTCATCCAAGGAACGCGACTCGAGAGAGGCCTGGCGCCCCGCCAGGCGGCTTAGGCGGGTAGCGACGAGAGGGACCCGCGGTGCGAACAAGAAGCTGCTTTCTTTGGTAACTTTCTTTGCAGCAGCAAATAAAGTTACCCCTCCGCCGGGGAGGCGGCTACTGAATAGAAAGCGCGATACTGGAACCATTGTGCCGACGACCGAACCTTACCGAACGTAGCAGTACAACAATCTAAGGCAACGCTGATTAAGTCCACCGCTTGTGCTTGTCAGGTGTTATAGAGCGCACGTGCAAGGAGAAAGGCAAACGACGATGAAGCAGCAGACGCTGGCGATGGCCGCGGATCAAGGTGCGGGGTT
>LFLF01000190.1 GCA_001184395.1 Candidatus Paraburkholderia calva
GAATGACTCGGAGTGGCAGAAAGTCAAACTCATCATCGCTTATGGCCTGCGTCCCCAATGTAGGTTGCGGACGCAATCGTCACTCTTAAAAGCCGACAAGATAGGCGGGCTCGTTTTAGCGCTTACGAAGATCCGGACGAATCCGCGCAGAAGTGGCTCAAGGAACACTGGCGCGGAGTCTTCAAGCGAATGCTCGAAGACTGGTATGTCGACCAGGCGCTGGCCGGACAAGCTCTCGTCGAAGCTCTTTCGCGAATGGTGCGATGTCCGGATCTATCCAACCCGATTGCTCCGACGAACCGCTCGAATGCGAGATCGATCCCATCTGAACCGACGCAAAAAAAGCGCGCCGAACCAGCGCGCCTTTGTCACGTCAGGTACCCGCCGACATCACGTCACCACGCCCACCTGCCAGGGCACGAACTCGCTCTGCCCATAGCCGAGCTTCTCGCTCTTCGACGCCACACCTGACGCGCAATCCAGCATTATCTGGAAAATCTCGTCGCCGAGTTGATCGATGGTCGCGGTGCCGTCGATCACGCCGCCGCAGTTGATGTCCATGTCTTCTTCCTGACGCTCCCACAGCGCCGTGTTGGTCGCCGGCTTAAGGGAGGGCGATGGCGCGCAGCCGTATGCTGAGCCGCGGCCCGTCGTGAAGCAGATCAGATTGGCGCCCGACGCGACTTGTCCGGTGGCGGACATCGGGTCGTAGCCCGGCGAGTCCATGAACACGAAGCCCTTCGCGTCGATGCGCTGCGCGTACTCGTACACCTCGACGAGATTCGTCGTGCCGCCTTTCGCGACCGCGCCGAGCGACTTCTCCAGAATCGTCGTCAAGCCGCCGACCTTGTTGCCTGCTGACGGATTGTTGTCCATTGCCGTGCCGTTGCGCTCGCAATACGCTTCCCACCATTTGATGCGTTTGAGCAGCTTTTCGCCGACTTCGCGGCTCACCGCGCGACGCGTCAGCAAGTGCTCGGCACCGTAGACTTCCGGCGTTTCCGAAAGAATCGCCGTGCCGCCGTGTGCGACGAGCTTGTCCACGGCCGCGCCCAGCGCCGGATTCGCCGAAATGCCCGAATAACCGTCCGAGCCGCCGCATTGCAAGCCGACGACCAGATGCGACGCCGGCACCGGTTCGCACTGCACGCGATTCGCGTCGGCGAGCAGTTCTTTGACCATCGCGATGCCGCGTTCCATGGTCTTGCGCGTGCCGCCGCTCTCCTGAATCGTGAAGCTGCGCAGCTTTTCGCTGTCTTTCAGTCCGCCGGATTCGAACACGCCTGAAATCTGATTCGTCTCGCATCCCAGGCCGATGAACAGCACCGAATGAAAGTTCGGATGCACCGCATAGCCCGCCAGCGTGCGTCGCAGAATCTCGATGCCTTCGCCCTTCATATCGATGCCGCAGCCGATGCCGTGCGTCAGCGCGATCACGCCATCGCCGTTCGGATAATCCGCAAGCGCTTCCGGATGCACGTCGCGCCGGAAGTGGTCGGCGATCGCGCGCGCGACCGTCGCCGAGCAGTTCACGCTCGTCAGCACGCCGACGAAATTGCGGGTCGCGACGCGGCCGTCCTCACGGCGAATGCCCATGAACGTCGCGGGTTTCTCGACGAAGGCTGTCGGATGCTTGTCGACGCCGAATTCGTGTTCGCGCTCGAAATCGGCCATCGACAGGTTCTGCGTGTGGACGTGCTGTCTGCGCACGATATCCTCGCGCGCCACGCCGATGATCTGGTTGTAGCGCTTCACGGGCTCGCCCTGGCGAATCGCGCGCGTCGCGATCTTGTGGCCGGGCGGAATCAGCCCGGCGACGACGAGATCCTCTGACGCGATGCGCGCGCCGGAGAACAATTGACGCGTCGCGATGACGACGTTGTCCTTGGGATGCAGCCGGATGACCGCATGGTCGGTGGATGTGGTGGACATGATGTTTTTTAGATGGTGGACGGAGCGCGATTGTCGGCGCGCGCTTCTTCGTCGGCTTTATTGAGCGGTTCGATCTTGCCGACGATTACAAGATAGCCTGAATGCGCTGAGAAAGCAGAAGCCGCCCGCGACGCACAGCGGAATCACGAACGAGTCTTTCGTGATAACGAGCATCACGCCGGTGAAGGTCGTGATGATGATGCCAGCCAGATTCGACGCGAAGTTCTGAATGCTACCGATGGAGGCGACGTGATCCGGCGTCGGCGCGACATCGCTCGGCAGCGACCAGATCGACGCGGCCGCGAACGCGAGACTGCCGTAAGCGATGCCGAAGAACAGCAGCATTAGATAGATTGTTGGTAACGAACGCGCACAGCGTAATAACCGACGACAGCAGCATGCCACCGACCATGCAGGTCTTGCGCGCGGCGGTCAGGCTCCAGCCCCGGCGATACAGCGCATCCGACACCCAGCCGTCGAGCCAGCCGCCCGGAATCGACATGGGCGCGGGAATGGTGCCGAGCGACTTGAGGGAAAAGCTGTGCGCCTGCACCAGATAGCTAGGAAACCACGTAATGAAGAAGTAGATCACGAAGTTCAGGCAGAAGAAGCCAAGCATCATGCCCCACAGCGTGCGGTACTTGAACAGCGAACCCCACGACACCTTGTTCTTCGGCGCGACGGCAACCGGCTCGACATCGGTTTCGTCGGTCAGATCGCCCTTCGACTTGTTTGTTACGGTAGATCGCGAACCAGCCGAGAATCCATACCGCGCCAAGCACGCCGGTGATGATGAACGACGTTTCCCAGCCGAACGTGTTATAATAAAAAGAAAAGAATACGACGGGAATCGAAAGCGAGCGGCGCGGCGCGCAAGCCGCTATCGAAAATACTGGTGGGGAATGCGTGCCGCTCCGACTTGAACCATTGCGAGACGAGTTTCGCGCACGATGGATACGCACGCGCCCGTTTCCCCGACGCCAAGCATCAGGCGGCAACCGAACATGCCGGCGACGCTGATCGTGACGGCGGTCAGCGTCGCAAATACCGACCACCAGCCCACTGCGAGAGGCAGCGCAATGCGCGCGCTGACGCGATCGACGAGCCAGCCGAACGGCATTTGCATGAGCGCGTAGGTCCAGAAGAAGCCGCTCAGGATGAAGCCCATTTCCGCAGGCCCGACCGAGCACCTTTTCGATCTGAGGCGCGGCGACCGCCAGATTCGCGCGGTCGATGTAGTATGATCGCGATGGCGAGGCGAGAAACGCCAGAAATATCACTACCCAACGCATTTTGCGCATGTCTCATCTCCTCCGGATGGAGCGGTATTTAATCTTGGCGACTTCGACCGCGATGCCGCGCGGCGCGTCGTGATTAAAAAACCGTTTCGATCCGCTCTTCAGGCGGATTCGAGTGCGTCGCGCAGACGCGCTTGTTCGAGATCGAGTTTCAGTTCACGCGCCGGATTGATGACCGGCCCGAAGCGTCGTGCCTTCTTCTCGTCGTAATTGCGCGCGATGTCCGCGAGCTTGTGGACGAGGAACGGGTTTTCGAAACGGTCGCCTACGCTGGCGAGGTAGTCGGCCGCGACGTCGCCTTTGCCGAGCGCGACGAATACGGGCAGGACTTCATCGTTCCATGTGGCTTCGAGCGGTGTGCGATAGGACGGATGGCGCATGGCTTCGAGCACGGTCATGTCGGACGCGCCGGCGCGCTTGCGCCAGCATTCCGCCAACATCGTGTGGCCGAGGTTCAGCAGCAGGAGCTTGAGACGCTTCGTACGTAGTGCGCGAGATCGTCGGTGACGACGATGTCCTCGTGCTCGCACGGAGCAGCATGCCCGCCTGCCGTTCGACGGCCCACAGCGCGTACGGCTCGGCGATCGCGCCGACCGGATGGATCGGCTCCGACACGATGCGGTCGACCAGCGAATTCACCCACACGCAATCCTTCGTCAGATACGTGATTAAGACCTCGTCGGCGTACCAGCCGCGCGCGACGCCGGTCACAAGGTCGCGCAGCGTGTCGCCGTTGCGCGAAACCAGCTCGCACGGCAGCAGCGTGATCGGCTCCGCGCCCGCGCGAAACCGCGCGTACAGCAGCACCGCGAGTTTCGCCGCGAAACCGCGCGGCGTGCGCTACCCATCGAGCAGATCGGCGGTGTCTTCGTCGAACAGCGCGTAACCGGCGTCGGCCGTGTTCGAGACAATCACTTTCACGTCGCGCTTCACGCGCTCGAGCAGCAACGGCCAGTCTTCGTCGGCATGCAGCGCTTCGGTGACCGCGTCGCAGTCGATGGTCGTGTCGATGGTTTCGTCGCGCCGGAGACCGCGAATGCGCACCGGATAACGCTCCGACGCGCGCAACGCATCGATGCGTGCGCGGCTGTCGGCACTGGACGTGGTCTGCACGACGGTGATCTTGCCGAGCGCCTTCGTCGAATCGCGCCGAGCGGCTTCGGTGACGAAGAAGTCCACATGCGCCTGAAGGAAGTGGCTGGTGCCGAACTGGAGAATCGGATTGCTCATTGTCTGGAGCGGGCAGGGGACTTTGGGGTGTTTGGGAACGGTTCCAGATCGTCGCAAAAAATGCGCCACTTAATCTTACCGGAATGCATACTAGTGTCTAGAAATTGAATTGGTCAAGCCACTTGTAAGCGGTCCGGATACGCCGAACGCCCGTCCCACGGTGCACAACCCTTCGGTTGATTACAATCCACGTTTTCCCCGAGACAGAGCAGGAGGTTGCCCTTGAGCGTCAAATCCGCCGAAACGCGTCGTTTGTATCTCCAGATCGCCGACAAACTGCGTGGACTGATCGATCAGCAGGATTTCGCACCCAACGGACGGCTGCCGTCGGAGCGTGAACTCGCGCAGACGCTGGGCGTATCGCGGCCTTCAGTGCACGAGGCGCTTGTCCCGCTGGAATTGGAAGGGCCGTCGAGATCCGCATGGGCTCGGGCGTGTATATCGTTGCGTCGCCTGCCGCGAAGCCGGTGGGCACGGAAGTGGAACTGGGCGAGAGCCCGATCGAGATCATGAACGCACGCAGCGTGATCGAAGGCGCGATCGCGGCGAGCGTCGCGCCGTTTGGCAAGCCCAAGGCGCTCAAGACGCTGCGCGCGCGCTATGAAACGATGGCGCGCGAGGTCGAGAACGGTCAGGTGCCGATGGGCGCGGACCGCGCGTTTCACGTCGCGATCGCGCAGATGTCGGGCAACGACGTGCTGGCGCGCACCGTCGGCAACCTCTACGACGAACGGCATAGTCCGCTGTCATCGACGCTGCGCGGGCATTTCGAGGGGGAGGAAACCTGGACCGCGGCGCTCGGTGAGCACCGGGAGATTCTGGAAGCGCTGGAAGCCCGCGATTCCGTGCAGGCTCAGGCAGCCATGCAGCGGCATATGCGCAAATCGGGGGAGCGGCTCATGACGCGCAAGAAAAACTAGCAGGCTGTTGAAATAGTTTTTTTGAATGTGCGCCTACTCATTCGAAAGAGCCAACGCGACGTTCAGACCCAACTAATTTAACGCCGGACTTCGTTGATTCAGGTGCTGCTAATGTCGCATTCTTTTCGGCGTTCGCTCTCATGCCGCCCGAGCGGCCAGCGTTCCCATGCGCGTCAGGTTGTAAGCTGCCTGGATCAGCAGAAAGAATTGGTCGACGCGCTTCAGTCCTCGATACATCGCCTGCCGAATCCTCCCGACTGTCTTGCTCCAACCAAACA
>LFLF01000191.1 GCA_001184395.1 Candidatus Paraburkholderia calva
CGCTCTGCGCATCGTTTCGGTCTCAGTGTCGTTCGATTCCTTGATTCAACGTTTGCCCCGCCCAGTTTGCCCCTCCCAATCAGATCACCCGCGTAAGATGACCCGCGTAGAGGGTATTTCAATAGCCGGCTAGGACGCCTGCTAGGACAAAACTTCAGACGCGCTCGAAGATCGCCGCGATGCCCTGCCCACCGCCGATGCACATCGTCACCAGCGCGTAGCGCCCGCCGATGCGTTGCAACTCGTAGAGCGCCTTCACGGTGATCAGCCCGCCGGTCGCGCCGATCGGATGCCCCAGCGAAATGCCGAGCCGTTCAGGTTGACGCGGGCGGGATCGAGCTTCAGTTCCTTTGTGACGGCGCAGGCCTGCGCAGCGAAGGCTTCGTTGGCTTCGATCACGTCGAGATCGTCGACGGAGAGGCCCGTGCGCTCCAGCACCTTTTGCGTCACGGAAGCCGGACCGATGCCCATGATCTTCGGATCGACGCCCGCGGGCGCGTAAGCCACGAGCCGCGCGAGCGGTTTCGCGCCGCGCTCCATCAGCACGACGGCAGCCGCCGCGTCGTTGATGCCGGATGCATTGCCCGCCGTCACGGTGCCGTTTTCCTTCGCGAATACCGGCTTGAGCTTGGCGAAATCCTCGGCGGTCGCGTTCAGGCGCACGTGCTCGTCCTGCTCGAAGACGGTGTCGCCCTTCTTCAATGCGATCGTGACCGGCAGAATCTGGTCCCTGAAGTAGCCGGCTTCGAGCGCCTTCGCCTCGCGGGGGTGTGATTCCAGCGCGAGCGCATCCTGCATCTCGCGCGTGATGCCGAACTTGGCCGTGACGTTTTCCGCGGTCACGCCCATATGGACCTTGTCGAAGGGATCGTTGAGCGCGCCGATCATCATGTCGACGATGCGCGTGTCGCCCATGCGCTGGCCGAAGCGCACGGCGGGCATGATGTAAGGCGTGCGAGTCATGTTCTCCGCGCCGCCGCCGATGGCGATATCCGCGTCGCCCAGCAGAATGGACTGCGAAGCCGAGACGATCGCCTGCAGGCCCGAGCCGCACAGACGATTCACTGTGAGCGCGGGCGCATGCTGCGACACGCCGCCGTCGAGCGCCGCGACACGCGCGAGATACATGTCGCGCGGTTCAGTCTGGATGACGTTGCCGAACACGACATGGCCGACTTCATCGCCCCCTGCATGTTCGCACGCGACAGCGCCTCGCACACCACGCGCGCGCCCAGGTCGGTCAGCGTGAAGTCTCTCAACGCACCGCCGAAATCGCCGACCGCCGTGCGCACGCCGCTCACTACCACCACTTCTCGCTGCATATCGAGTCTCCGCTGGTTGGGTGTTCGTTCGATTATGTTCGACAAGCGCCGCGCGCGCTGATTCCGGCCTGCCCGCCGCCCATTTGGCGAGCGCGCACTCCACGGCCGCCCGGTCGGGAATCTGGGCGACCGCGCCAAAGCCTTGAGTCGACAGCACCGCCGCGAACAGGTCGTCGCCCGCGACGATGCGCGCGATGAACGCGCCTTTGCGGCCGAGCTTCAGCGCGACGACCTTAGGACCGAGATTCAGCAGCGCATCGACGATGGCGTCCTTGTCTTCGTGACCCGTGAGCAGCGTGACGTCGTCCCAGCTCGGCAGATAGATGTCGCACGCGCGGATTGTTTCCGTCATCACCGCGCGTGCGCGTGCGAGCGGCCACAGCTTGAGGCGCAGATTCGTATCGAAGCTGACCTTCACGCCGTGCTTGCCGGCATAGTCGATGGCGGCAAGCGCCGCATCGCAGGCAGATACGCCGATCGCGAGATTGATGCCGGACAGATACACGACCTTGGCCGAGGCGATGGCATCGAGCAGCAAATGCGACGGCGCATAGCGGCTCGCCGCCGATCCCGCGCGCAGATAGTCGAAGCGATGCCTGTTCTCGCCGTGCGACACGAAATAGACGCCCGTTGGCGCATCCTGATCGACGCGCACCGTCGAGGTATCGACGTTCTCGGCGCGCCACAGATCGAGCAGCAATGGTCCGAAATGATCGTTGCCGACCGCAGAGACGAAGTCCGTGGCCGCGCCCTGCCGCGCCGCCGCGATCAAAAAGTTCGACACGTCGCCGCTGAAGCCTTGCAGATATTTCGGCGCGGCGCGCTTCGACTGGTTGAATTCGACCATGGCCTCGCCCAGAGCGAGAACTTGCGGTATCCATGGCATGGCTTACACCTCGTCCCAGAGATCGTGGCCGTCCGCGCCGGTGATCTTCACCGAGACGAAATCTCCGGCCTTGTAGCGTTTGGACGCCTTGGTCGCAGGCGCGATGTACACCACGCCGTCGATTTCCGGCGCATCCGCCGCCGTGCGGCCGACGCTGCCGTCGGTGCTGACTTCATCGACAAGCACTTTGAGCGTCTTGCCGACCTTCTTCATGCGATTCGCCGACAGTTCCTTGGCCAGTTCCATGAAGCGCGCGCGACGTTCCTCGCGAACCTCGTCGGGCAGCGCGCCGTCGAGTTCGTTGGCGCTCGCACCTTCGACCAGGGAACACGCGAAGCAGCCGACACGGTCCAGATCCGCTTCTTTCAGGAAGTTGAGCAACGTCTAGAACTGTTCTTCCGTTTCGCCCGGAAAGCCCGCGATGAACGTGCTGCGGATGGTCAGGTCGGAGCAGATCACGCGCCACGCCTTGACGCGCTCGAGCACTTTCTCGGCATTGGCCGGGCGCTTCATGCACTTGAGCACCTCGGGATGCGCGTGCTGGAACAGCACGTCAAGATACGGCAGCACGTGGCCCTTGAACGGGCCTTCGGCCATCATCGGAATGACTTCATCGACGCTCGGATACGGATACACGTAATGCAGGCACACCCACGCGCCATATTGCGCGGCGAGTTCGCCGACCGCGCCGACCAGGTCGGTCATGCGCGTCTTGAACGGCTTGGCATTCCAGAAGCCGGTGCGGTACTTCACGTCCACGCCGTAGGCGCTGGTGGCCTGCGAGATCACCAGCAGCTCCTTCACGCCGGACTTGAAGAGATTCTCGGCTTCGAGCATGACTTCCGCGACCGGGCGCGGGACGAGATCGCCGCGCATCGACGTGATGATGCAGAACGTGCAGCGATGATTGCAGCCTTGGGAAATTTTCAGATAAGCATAGTGACGCGGTGTGAGCTTGATGCCGGCCGGCGGCACGAGATCGGTGAACGGGTCGTGCGGCTTCGGCAGATGCGTGTGCACGGCGTTCATCACTTCGTTGGTCGCGTGGGAACCCGTGACGGCGAGCACTTTCGGATGCACTTCCTCGATGAAGCCTGTGCCGCTCGCGCTCTTCTTCGCGCCGAGACAGCCGGTGACGATGACCTTGCCGTTCTCGCTCAGTGCTTTGCCAATGGCGTCGAAACTTTCCTGCACGGCTTCGTCGATGAAACCGCAGGTGTTGACGACGAGATCGGCGCCGGCATACAAGCCGGAGATCTCCTAACCCTCGGCGCGGAGCTGGGTCATGATCTGCTCGGAGTCCACGAGGGCTTTCGGACAGCCGAGGGAGACCATGCCGATCTTGGGGACGGAAGCCGTCTTGATGCTTAAATCCAAAGAATTTTTCACGGGAAGGCGGTGCGAGGTACGGTGTTGTGGGTGACGGCGGAGGACGCGCGCAGCCAATCCACTTTTTACCCCGGAGTATGTGCAGCGCCCTTTGCCTGCACGACATGAGCGTCGAGAGATGACGTGCGGCGAGCGCGCCGCTTTAGACGTGAAGACCCGGAACTGGCGATGCGCCGCCATCTCGCCTGTCAGTCATTGACGGCGCAACGCCCGATGGGCCTTCCACGCCCGCACTCCCAAAGGGATTCGTCGCCACCCGCGCGCGCGATCCGGCGAGCGCCATCCCTGAAATCGAAGCACGGCCGAACACGCGCGCCCCGACGCAAGCCCGCGCCGTCGACCCGAACTACTTCTTCTCCGGAGTCGGCGAATTCGACGCCTGAAACGGAAACGTGTTGAACATCGACTTCGCCTGGTTCTGCATCTGCTCCTGCATCTGCACGAACATGTTCTTCGACTGCTCGATGTAGCTGGTCATCATGCCCTGCATCATCGGCGCCTGCATGTTCATGAATTGCGACCAGACTTCCGGATTGAGCGCGTTGCCGTCGTAGATGCCCTTGCTCTGCTCGGACAGCTTCTGCTGGATATCGATGAACGCCTGGATGTTCTTCTCCAGATACGTGCCCATCATGCCCTGCATCGCGTGGCCGTAGAAGCGGATGATTTGCGAGAGCATCACGGATGAGAACATCGGCAGGCCGCTGCTTTCCTCTTCCAGAATGATCTGCAGGAGAATGCTGCGCGTGAGGTCGTCGTTCGACTTCGCATCCAGCACCTTGAACTCTTCCTGGTCGAGCACGAGTTGCTTCACGTCGGACAACGTGATGTATGTGCTCGTTTCCGTGTCGTACAGCCGACGGTTTGGATACTTTTTGATGAGTCGTTCGGCGGGTTTCTTTGTAGTAGTGGTCATTGAACGCCTTTAAACGCGAGACTTTACTGCGATGGCAGCAAGCTCGTCTTGCGTTGTCGCAAAAAAGCGTTGCTGCTGGTCCGCCGCATCGTTGATCAATCTACCGAGTGGCAGCTTCCAATCTGGCGCGTGGCGCAGCGCACCCGCGCGCGCCGGATGCGAAAGCCGCCGCCCGTCAGCCCATGTGCAAACCGCCGTTCAGCGAGAAGTCCGCGTCGGTCGAGAAACCCGACTCCTCGGACGCCAGCCACGCGACGATCGAGCCGATCTCGTCGGACGTGCCCAGGCACCGGACCGGAATCGTCGCGACGATCTTCTCCAGCACTTTCGGACGGATCGACTTCACCATCTCCGTGCCGATATAACCCGGCGACACGGTGTTGACCGTCACGCCCTTGGTCGCCACTTCCTGCGCGAGCGCCATCGTGAAGCCGTGAATACCGACCTTGGCGGTCGAATAGTTGGTCTGGCCGAACTGGCCCTTCTGACCATTCACCGACGAGATATTGATGATGCGCCCGAAGCCGCGCTCCACCATGCCGTCGATGACCTGCTTGGTCACGTTGAACAGGTTCGTCAGGTTGGTGTCGATGACCGCCGTCCAGTCCTCATGCGTCATCTTGCGGAATACAACGTCGCGCGTGATGCCGGCGTTATTCACCAGCACGTCGACTTCGCCCACTTCCGCCTTGACCTTGTCGAACGCGGCCTTGGTCGATTCCCAGTCGCTGACGTTGCCTTCCGACGCGACGAAGTCGAAGCCGAGCGTTTTCTGGTCTTCGAGCCATTTCACCCGGCGCTGAGAATTCGGGCCGCAGCCCACGACGACCGTGAAGCCGTCCTTGTGCAGGCGCTGGCTGATACTCGTGCCGATACCGCCCATCCCGCCGGTTACATACGCTATACGCTTCGCCATTCCTCACTCCATTTTGTTATGCGGACGACGCGCGAATCGCCGTCGCCCGCTTGGCCTTCCCAACGCTGCGTGTCTTGCTTACGGACGCTCCACCGCCAATGCGACGCCTATGCCACCGCCGATGCACAGCGACGCCAGGCCCTTCTTTGCATCGCGCTTTTGCATCTCATGCAGCAGCGTCACGAGAATCCGGCAGCCGATGC
>LFLF01000192.1 GCA_001184395.1 Candidatus Paraburkholderia calva
TCCGGCGCGAAGCTCGGACGACCCCCCTCGCGGCGCTCTCATACATCCGCGAAAAGACCGCGTCCATGCGAGTGAGCGCCTCGTTCAACCACAGCCGAATCGGTCGCAGCGGGTGATTGGCCGGAACCAAGTTATCCAGCGTGGTCATCATGAACATCAATTCGGTGTAGCCGTCCGCTCTGCGCATCGTTTCGGTCTCAGTGTCGTTCGATTCCTTGATTCAACGTTTGCCCCTCCCAATCAGATGATCCGCGTAAGATGACCCGCGTAGAGGGTATTTCAATAGCCTGCTAAGGCAACGCTGAACATCCATATCGGCTGGCAGGGCGTGCTGTCGCAGCACAAGATGGGTTCGTGTCAGGACTTGCCGCACGTCGACATGATGTCCGCCATCACCAAATTCGCCGCGACGGTGCCGAGTACCGAGTGCATCGCGGACATGGTGTCGATGGCTGCCCGCGAAGCCTTCAACGGCGCACCCGGTCCGGCCTATCTGGAGATTCCGCGCGACGTGCTCGACCGCGAAATCGACGTGACCAAAGCCGTGATTCCGCAGCCGGGCCGTTATCGCGCGTCGGCGAAATCGATTGGCGATCCGCAAGCGATCGAAGCGCTTGCCGACCTGCTGGTGAATTCCGAACGCCCCGCGATTCTCTACGGCCAGCAAGTGTGGACCGCGCGCGGCCACGAGGAAGCCATTGCGCTGCTGCGCGGTTTCGACGACGGCCCGCCGACCGTCACGGGCGCGCAGATCGGCGATTCGGGCACGGGCCTGCACCTGGCGCTGGGTATCGTCACGGCGCTGTATCAGCGCAATCAGACCGGACGCGGCCAGAAAGTGCTCGCCGCGATGCAGGGCGGCGTGCTCGACCTCTGCCGCGTGAAATTGCGCGATCAGCTCGATCAGGGACGGCGCGCGTGTGGATGTGTCGATCGTGGGATCGGCACGTTGTTGAACGTGCTGGAGGGCTGAGTGGGCGCCGTGTCAAGCGTGTGTGCGGGCGCGTCATGCGCGCTCGCGGCGTGGTCGGCGTGCGGCGCTATTGGCGCGGCCGCACCGCTGTTCCGCGAGTCAGCGATCGTCGCGTTCGGCGCGCCTGATATGCCTTGGCTCGCCGCCATGGGCACGCTCGTGATCGCCTCTGTGTGGATCGCGGCGCGATGCCGGTCCCGTGCGCCCGAATCGATGAGCACCTGGCTGGCTTTTTCCGCCTTGCTTGCGATATCGCTGGCGGATTCGTACGGATTCGCGGAACCGGCAAGGTTTCTCGTCGGAGGTTTGCTCGCCTGCGCGCTTGCCTGGGCGGGCAGAACACTAGCGCGCCGCATCGACGGCATGGCGGCGTCGCTGCATCTGATTGGCGCGGGTGTATGCGTGGCGCTCGCATATCTCGAAGGTCTCCATGCAGGCGCGATGTCGCTCGTGGCCGTATGTGCGGCCATCGCCCTGATCGGCGTGCATCTGTCGCTCGCGATGGCGGGACGAGCGGGCGCGCAACTCGCCAACTCGCTGACCGGCGGCGCGGCGTGCGCGTTGACGGTCTTGTCCACGGGCAGCGAATGGTCTGTGACGGGCGTGGCGCTCGTCATCGCGTGCCCGGCATCGGCATTGTCTTTCGCGAGGCGCGCGGTACACGCCATGAGCGATAGCTGACGCGCCCATCGCTCAGACGAAACCGCAAATAGACAAGGCCGGCGCATGCGCCGGCCTTGTTTTCTCGAAGCGATGCGCGTTCGTATGCGATCAGCGATCGCGATTCCACAGCGCGCCGAGCACGAAGCTGACCGCCGCGGCGATCAGCACGCCCTGAATCGGCTGGCTCGCTATCGCCAGGCGCACGTTATCGACCGTCTGGCCGTAGCTCTGCTGAAGATTGCCGAATGCCTGATGCGCCTTGCCTTCTGCCTGAATTGCTCCGTCGCCGGTCAGTGCGCCGCTCGCATCCTGCACCTTGCCGACCACCTGTTGTGCCGCGCCTTCTATCTGATCTTGCACCATGGTGCCTCCCGTCTGGTTGATCTTGCATGAGGTTGGAGCCGTCGCCTTCGCGTGCCTGCGTTTGAGCGCATGCCGTTGCCGATGACGAGGAGAAGCGCACAGCAGCACGTCCCGTGCCCAGCGAGCCGCTGCGGCTCAGGCCGGACCGATTAACTCCCTGATGGTGCCGATGAGATCGTCGATGGAAACCAGCTTGCGATGGAAGCGTGCATCCGGATGGTCGAGGCGCGGCGCCTTGGCGGCCGCGCTCATCAGGATGACAGGGATTTTACCGAGCGAGTCGCTCGCGGCGAGTTCGCGGATCAGTTCTGCGGCATCATCCAGTCCGTGATGACGAGATCTGGAGCGTTCGAGCGCGCCGCGTCGAGCGCGATGCGCCCGTTCGCGGTGGTCGACATCTCGTAGCCCTCCATTTCGAGCACGAGGCGCCAGGTGGTCAGAATGTCGAATTCATCGTCGACGACGAGGATTTTTTTCATGCTCGCGCGCCGGGGTCCGACACAGAGAGCGCCGGCGCGACCGAGGGATGCCCGGACAGAAGTCCCGTCAGTCCGATGAAGCCCTCGCTGTGCAGGCCGCGCGAGTCAATCGTGAGCCTGCGGATCGCCGAATCGTGCATGCCTTCACGCTGCTTGACGACCGACAGCATGCGATACAGCGCCGAGTTCGCTTCCACATAGCGTAGCAGCACGATGTTCTCCGTCATCGCCGAGGCGCGCAGCGTGGACGGCTGGAGCGCTTCGCCGTAGAGCGGCAGTTCCTCGGTGAGGATCGTGGTCACGCCCGCATCGCGCAGACGGTGTGACAGCGCGTTCAGAAACAGCCCGATGCGCTCCACGCGGCTCGCCGACTGCCGGAGTCCGTCGATGCCGTCGACCACCAGCCGCGTCGCCTTGGTGCGTTCGACCATTTGCAGCAGTTCGACGGCGAGTTCGTCGATCGCGAGTTCCACGGCCGGATGCCAGTCGATCACAAGCCGTCCGTCTTTGAGCGCGTCGCGCAGGTTGATGCCGACCGACTGCGCCTTCGCCATCAACCGTTCGGGCGATTCGTAGAGGCCGAAGTACGGGCACTTCTCGTTGCGTTCGACGCCCGCCTGCAGAAACTTGAGCCCGAGTAGTGTCTTGCCGACGCCTGACGGCCCGATCAGCGTCGTGGTCGAGCTGCGCACCACGCCGCCGCCCAGCATCTGATCGAAATCGGGGAACCCAAAAGACAGCCGGCTTTTGAAGTCCGGCACTGAGCGCGCGTCTGCAGACGAGGCCTCGATGCGCGGAAACGTCACCAGCCCATCGGCGGTGATCTTGAAGAAGTGCTTGCCGAGCAGATGCTCGCGCGCAGCTTGTGCACTTCGATTTCGCGCGTGCGCCGCATGCCGCTGTTATAGCGGTTGAGTTCGATCAGCCCATCGACCAGCGTGTACTCGGGATGTGGTTCGTTGCCGGAAAGCGGTGCGAGGATCAGCGTCGTGCAGCGTGCCGCGTTGACGAACGCCGACAGCTCGTGGATGAACTGCGAGAGTTCGAGTTCGGTTGAACTGAATTCGCGCGCGCCGCGAAAACCGTCGATCACTATGAAGCGTGGACGGCTCGCCTTGATGGTCGAGGCAATCAGCGCGAGAAAGCCCGACAGTCCGTCGCGGATCAGCTCGTAATAGCCGGAGACGAACAGCATGCGGTCGGAAATGGCGTCGGCATCGTAGAACGACAGGGCTTTGAGATGCGAAAGCAGCTTAGTATGCGACTCGGCGATGAGCGTCATGTACAGCACGCGGTCGCCTTGTGCGAGGCGGTGAAAGCCGATCTGCGAAGAGAGGATCGTCTTGCCCGCGCCCGCCATGCCTTCGATCAGGTAGAGCCCGCCTTCGACGAGACCGCCGCCCAGAATGCCGTCCAGTCCCGGAACGCCAGTCGTGACGTTGCCGTTGTTCGCGGGATTGGGCCGGGCTGGTTGATTCTGGAGCGTGTCGTCTTGAGTCATGGCGTTTTCGTTTTTACTTGGGCAGGCCGGCTTTTAGCGAACGCGAATTATCGCTAACTCCAGGCAACCTGTGGTTCTTCGCTACACCGGCGACCCGTGGGGATATCGCTGCAACGGCGCGCCGCCTTGATCCACGAGGTGCCGAGGCGGCCCGGACGCGTTATCGGCGCCCTGTATTGAGCCATATCGACGCGTTCCGATGAGGTCCGGATGATGCCGCGCCGCATTTTTCACGCCCGCTCTGCGCGAAGACGTTGATCGAGTGTTTCAGTAGCCGCCGGGCGCTTTGAGAAGACTCTCATGGGCCACGTGCGCTTCGGCTGCTGAAATACCGAACCATGTCGTACACGAACGCCGATGCATCGTTTCGGACGTTCCCGCCCGGCGCAGCGCGCCATTCAACTACAGGATTGTCGTCACCATATTTCGTTCGCTGATTGTCACGAGCGCCGTTTCGCTCGCCACTTCGCTGGTCCCGTCATCGGTTCTGTTCGCCACGCCCGTTCACGCCGCCGATGCCATTCCCGATTCGCATATTCTCGCCGCCGCACCGTTCGACTTCCATGCCGACGCCGCGATTTTCTCACGCATGCCCGATTTCCCAGCGGATTCGCGCATTTTCACGCCGCGCCAATTCAATCCGCGTGCAAACGATTCGCAATTGTCGCAGGCGCATGTCGAAGATCGCGCACCGATCTGACGCGCAAGTGCATTCACATGCCTGAGATGCTTGATCGATTATCTGGAATTTGGCGATTTCCCTGACCATAATCAGATGCAAATGCGTGGTTTCGACTTTGCGGGAAATCGCAATGAATCCATCGTCGATTGCGAAAATCGTGCTGGCTAGCAGCATCCTGTTTGCCTGCCGCTGCGTCAGCCGTACTGGCTGCGGGGCCGGCATCTGCGGCGATTCCCGTATCACTGGACGGCATGGCCGTTTATTTGCCGAACGATGCGACGCCTGGCAACGGCGATATCGCCGAACTCAAAACCTGATGCGCGACGGCAAAATCATTGAGTTGCCTACGGATCAGCGCTTTCTGGCTCGCATAGGCGCTATCTCCATAGACGCCTTGCTCTTGCCCGTGCAGCAATTTCGGCAGCGGATGTTGGTCGTGGAGGTTGACCGGCGTGACCACCGCGCTATGTGCGAGGCCGCTTTGACTATCGACCCCGATGTGCAACTTCATGCCCCAATACCACTGCTTTCCCTTGCGCGTCTGATGCATCTCAAGATCAATGCCCACAAAGCGACGCAGGCTGGTGCTGTCGTACAGCGCTTCTTTGCAAGCGAAATTGGCCAGATTGAACCCGTGCTGTACGAAGTGAATCCGCAGCATACGCTCCCAACCCATCGGCGGACGACCGTTGCCGTGTTTCGGGTAATAGGGTTCGATTACCGCACACAGTTCGGTTCACGG
>LFLF01000193.1 GCA_001184395.1 Candidatus Paraburkholderia calva
GTCGTACAGCGCTTCTTTGCAAGCGAAATCGGCCAGATTGAACCCGTGCTGTACGAAGTGAATCCGCAGCATGCGCTCCCAACCCATCGGCGGACGACCGTTGCCGTGTTTCGGGTAATAGGGTTCGGTTACCGCACACAGTTCGGTCCACGGAACGATCGTGTTCATCGTGTCAAGCAACTCGTCGCGTCGCGTGCGCTTGCGGCAAGTCTCGAACCTCGCACCTTGATCCGCGGCCATCGCCAGGGTCTGCTGCTTCATCGTCGTTTGCCTTTCTCCTTGCACGTGCGCTCTATAACACCTGACAAGCACAAGCGGTGGACTTAATCAGCGTTGCCTTAAGACGAATACGACGCCGAAACGACGCCGAACGCAGCGTCGTATTCGAGAGTACAGGACAGGATGTCTCGTCGGGCAGGCCGTTAGTATATACGGCATGCTCGCGCCACGAGCGCATTTCGCGTGCGCGAGAAAAACTTGGTAATGAGATTTTTTTAGTCGTGTGCGTAGTTAAACCGGTGCATCGCAGAACACGGTTGCATTGTCTTTTTTCTCGATGGTGAGATTGACCGAACGCGCGCCGGATGGCCTCGTGCAATGGCGCTTGCCTGCGGGCACGGTCAGTATCTGGCCGCGTTGCAGTTCGATGGTTTCGTCATCGAACTCGATGATCAGCGTACCCTCCACCACCACGAACGTTTCATCCGATGCCGAATGGAGATGCCAACGATAAGGCGCATCCATCACGCTGATATACACGTCGTGATCGTTCACGCTCGTCAGCACGCGGTTCATGTAGCCGTCGCGCGCGGCATCGGCAATGGCTGCGAAGTCGATGGCTGAATCATGATTAAGTCTCCATAAGAATCGGTATGTCGATCTTTAGGTTAACAAGGCGCATGCCATGCGACAAACCAATTCTGCTCGCCTGTATGTGAAGACGATTCACCGATAATCGCCGGACGATTCAGGGCATCGGCCGAGCGTTTGTGTTGCCGTGCCCCATGATCGATGCGATATTCGCGATCGCCGGTTCGGCATAGACCTGCGGCGGCGCATCGATCGGCAATTGCGCGGAGCCTGCATTCGCCGCGTGCGGATACACCGGTAGCGGCGGCGCACTTTGCGCGCTCTATGCGACAGGAAATACCGGACCGCCCGTGATGCCTACGCCGAAAACCGGATACGCCTGCGCCGCGCCGACCAGCGTCGCACTCAAGCCGAGTGCTACGAGCGTGCGAGTGATTGCCTTCATGTTCGTCTCCTTTCCTGTGGGTTCGTCGATGCAAGTATTCTACGACGCAAGAATGAGCGAAGAATGAGGACGGCGGTTTTGCGGATGTACGTCGCTGGACCGCCATGCGGTTAGACTGCGTGTTTAATCTTTCGCGGCAAAGGCACGCTCCGGAGCGTTTCATGAAACGAATCCTGATCATCGGCATTGGTGCGGGCGATCCCGACTACATCACCATGCAGGCCGTGAAGGCATTCAACGCTGCCGACGTCTTCTTCGTGATGGACAAGGGCGAAGCCAAGGCGAAGCTCATCGCGTTGCGGCGGGAAATCATCGAGCGTTATGTGACCGAGCGGAATTACCGCATCGTCGAGGCGGCCAGTCCCGAGCGTCAGCCCGACAACGGCAACTATGTCGGCGCAGTGGAAACGCTCAATCGCGACAAGCAGGACGTATTCGAACGGCTGATAGGGGACGAACTCGCCGATGGCGAATGCGGCGCGTTCCTGGTGTGGGGCGACCCGTCGCTGTACGACAGCACGATGCGTATCGTCGAAAACATCGCGCAGAGCGGACGGCACACGTTCGAGTACGAGGTGATTCCGGGCATCAGCAGCGTGCAGGCGCTGGCGGCGAAGCATCGCGTGGTGCTGAACGCGATCGGGCGTCCGGTTGCGATCACCAACGGGCGCGGGCTTGCCGAAGGTTTTCCGCCGAATGCGGACAGCGTCGTCGTGATGCTCGATGCGCAGGATGCGTACCGGCGGGTCGAGCATGAGGACCTTGACATCTACTGGGGCGCGTATGTCGGCACCAAGGATGAAATTTTGGTCGCGGGGAAACTGAGCGAGGTGGCGACGAAAATCGAACGCGTGCGCGCCGAGGCGCGGGCGCGGCACGGGTGGATCATGGATACGTATTTGCTGAAGCGGCGGCGGGAAGAATGAAGAGCGGCGCGTGCCCGACTTTTCACGATACGAAACGCTGGCCCGAATTTCGAAACCGCGTGCTGAGCGGTAGCAAGCGCGTTTTGTGCATCGGAAAACCCGCTTGCGCATCGTGAAAAGCGTATCGTAACTTGCTGAATCGGAACGAGAAATCTCCCAGAACAAAATCGCGCATTCGGATCAACGACGCGCGCATCTTCGATACGCTCTTATACAAGAACAAGAGGCGCCGGAAACGGCCCGAGAGCTTTTACAAATAGGGAAATGTCAAATGAAGGAAGCGCGTTTTTATCGAACTGGTGCCGAAGGGACGTTAGGGTCCCATGATGGCTATGCCTCGAGTTTCGGGACGGCACGCGCGTCATCGACGAGCTGTATCAGTCGGAGCGGCTCGCAGTCAGCGAAATCAAACTGCGCGGCTACACGCCGCTGGTCGCCAAGGTCCGCATCCACCGACAAGGCCGACACCGAGCACTGGGAAGCCTCCTGATTTAAGACACCACGCAAGACACGACACATACGCCGCGCGAGGCGTACGCTGTCACTCGAAGCGCTGTCGCGCAAACTCCTCCGTCAGAAAATCCACGCACACCCGTACTTTTGCTGACGTCGCCAGCCGCGCCGGGTACACCGTTCGCCGGTTGCGTCACGGTGGGCAGCACTTGGCGCAACTCGCCGCGCTCCAGATACGGCCGTATGTCCCACAGCAAACGCAGCATGATGCCGCGCCCCGCCAGCGTCCATTGCACCGTGACTTCGCCGTGATTGGTCGAGAGCGGCCCGGTCACCTTCACGGAATGCATCTCGCCACGCTTGGCCAGCCGCCATACGCCGAACGGATGATCGCGCTCCTTGATCACGAGGCAGCGATGCATCGACAGATCGGCGATCTGACGCGGCGTGCCGTTCTGCTCCAGATAAGTCGGCAACGCGCACAGCACGCGGTGATTCGACGCCAGCCGTCGCGCGATCAGATGCGGCGCGATATCGTCGTCGATACGGATATCGCGATCGAAGCCCTCGTCGCCCACATCGACGAGCCGGTCGAACAGATCGAAGCGCACGCCGAGTTGCGGGTATTTTTCCGTGAGCTGCGCGAGCGCCGGCGCCACCATCTGGTGCCTGAAGCCGAAGCTGCTCGACACCCGCAATGTGCCGCGCGGCACGCGCTGCGTGGTCGATACGTCTTCCACGAGATGATTCGACGTCGTCGAGAATCTTGTTAGCCCATTCGTAGACGCGCTCGCCGTAGACGCGCTCGCCAGCTTCGGTCACGCCGACCCGCCGCGTCGAACGGTGCAGCCGCGTGCCGCCCAAGTCCGCCTCGAGCACGCCGACGCGCTTGCTCACATAAGCGGGCGACACCGACAGTTCCTCGGCCGCCGCACTGAAACTCGCCTTGCGCGCGACCACGCAGAACACGCAGATCATCCAGATTGGGCGCTTTATTCACGATTCATGGATAGTGGATTAACCAAAAGCCCGATTTTAATCGGATCGTGGCGGAATAGAATGCCAGTTCCAAAGCCACTTCTTTCGAAGGAGGCTGAATGAGCCAGAAATACCGCATCGCCGTGATCCCCGGAGACGGAATCGGCGTGGAAGTCATGCCGGAAGGGCTGCGCGTGCTAGATGCGGCGGCCGCGCGCTTCGGCATCGAACTGGATTACCAGCATATCGAATGGGCGAGCTGCGACTACTACGCGCACGCGCAGCACGGCAAGATGATGCCCGACGACTGGAAGGCGCAACTGCAGGAATGCGACGCCATTCTGTTCGGTGCGTTCGGCTGGCCGGACAAGGTGCCCGACCATATCTCGCTGTGGGGCTCGCTGCTCAAGTTCCGCCGTAAATTCGACCAGTACATCAACCTGCGTCCGGTGCCGCTGTTCGAGGGCGTACCTTCGCCGCTCGCAAACCGCAAGGCGGGCGATATCGACTTCATGATCGTGCGTGAAAACACCGAAGGCGAATACTCTTCGGTGGGCGGCGCCATGTTCGAGGACACCAAGCGCGAATTCGTTTCGCAGACGTCGATCTTCACGCGCAAGGGCGCGGATCGCGTGCTGAAGTTCGCGTTCGATCTGGCGCAGTGACGTGCGAAGAAGATCACCGTGGCGACCAAGAGCAACGGCATCTCGATCAGTATGACGTGGTGGGACGCGCGCGCCGCCGAAGTCGCGACGCAGTATCCCGAGATCAAGTGGGACAAGCAGCACATCGACATTCTGTGTGCGCGCTTCGTGCTGAGCCCGGACCGCTTCGACATGGTCGTCGCGACCAACCTGTTCGGCGATATCCTCTCCGACCTCGACCCGGCGTGCACGGGCACGATCGGCATCGCGCCGTCGGCGAACATGAATCCGGACCGCACGTTCTCGTCGTTGTTCGAGCCGGTGCATGGTTCGGCGCCGGATATCGCGGGCAATGGCATCGCCAATCCGATCGCGATGATCTGGTCGGCCGCGATGATGCTCGACTTCCTCGCGCACAGCGAAGGCCCGGCCCGTGACGCGCACGACGCGATCCTCGCCGCCATCAAAGCCACGCTCACGGGCGCGCCCGCATAGCGGCTCGCGCGCAGGACCGGATGACTGTCCGCGAATGCACGATACACCCGCTCCCCGTTGAACATCCACTCGTAGAAACCGCTCGTGCTCGCTTGAGCGCGCGCCTGGGTCGGCATGGCGAAGCACGCGATCCGCTCGCGCGCCAGTTCGCGTTCCGCGGCACGCCCTGCGCCTTCGATACCCCACTGACACGGCGCGTCGATGCCGACCATGGCGACGTCTTCTGCCACGCACTGCACGTGCAGCGCGGCGGCATTGGTGCTCGCCGCGACGCGCACGATCGCACGATCGCACGATCGCACGATCGCGCAAGACGACTAGATGGCATCCTTCTTCGATCCGCCGACATCGATGCCGGCGACGGCGACATCGCGTGTAAGTTTCGCTCGAAGGGTCATGAGGAAAGGACGGCGCAAAAGAAAAAGTGTCGTGCGGAGCATACCGCACGACGCTAAAATCGCTCACTTCCTGGAGGAGAAAGAGCAAGAGGAGACAGGAAGAATATTAAGGCAACGCTGAAGCAGCCGGTTGTATTCATCGATTTAGGCGCAAACAGCGGCAGATTCATCGTGAGTGAGGCTTTGCGCCTGGATTTCCGGTCCACCAGGGTGTTGCGCCTGGGCCTGCGGC
>LFLF01000194.1 GCA_001184395.1 Candidatus Paraburkholderia calva
CCCATCCGCACCTCGTCGAAAAATACAGGATTTAAGCGTTAATATGCCTGCTTCCTGCAATTCGCTCAACATGGTTTGGGCTGGAGTGCTTGGTGGGATAAAGCTTTAGGAATTGTTCAGGATCGACTCTATTACTGGCCGAAGACTCGCGCTTTCCGCGCGCTGTGGATGCTCGAAGAAATGCGCGTGCCCTACGACCTCAAATTCGTGAACATCCGCGCGGGCGCGCAGAACGACACTGCGTCAATCGCGTGAATCCGATGTGCAAGCTGCCCACGCTCGAGGATCGCGGCGCGTGCGTGGCGGGTCCGGTGCGGTGCTGCTGTATCTCGCGGATCGCTATCCGGAAACGCAACTCGGTGTGCCGCTCGATGATCAGGCGCGGGGACGCTTTCTGCAGTGGATGTTCTTCACCGGCTCATGCCTCGAACTCGCGATGGCCGAACGCATAACCGGCGCACAGAGCAACACGGTAAGCTTCGGCTGGGGCGACCTCGGACGTGTGCAGCACGCAATCGAAAGCGCGCTCGAGGAAGGGCCGTGGCTCCTGGGCGAACGCTTCACCGCCGTCGATATCCTCACGGCGCGCACGATGCAGATTGCCTTTATGGCGAAGCTGATCGAGCCGCAGGGTGTGCTGTTCGACTATGTCGAACGGGCGGTGGCACGCGAAGGATACGAGCGCGCGGCGGCCGAGGCGCAACGGCTCGCGCCGAAGCCGGAGACCGGTGCGGTAAAAACCCCTAAGTACTTTACGGTAAGGTGGGCGGTTTCGGAATGCCCGTCCCCGCTTCGATATCGGCGACGCCGCGTTGATACGCGAGCTCGATGGCTTCGGCCCGGTCCGTCAGGCCCTCGTCGCCGCCGACGGTCGTCCATGCCTGCACGGCTTTGTCGTTGTGACGAATCTCGTACTCGGCGTCCCAGGCGCGCGCCCTGAAGTTCGACCGGGCGCACATGAACCCATAGACGCCATATAGGAAGATCTGCTCAGGCATGATGCCCTCCAATGCAGAATGGCAGACGCAGACATCGGACCGCCGCAGCGGCGCAACGGCCCGCGTCTAAAGCTCGATGGCCCCGAGGATGCGATGCGCCGGCGCGCGCTTCCTCCAGCGCTTCCGACTCGTTTCCCGATGCAGATTTCACTTCGTAGAGGGTCGCATCGTCCGATTCGCCGTCGTCACGGTTGAGCGAGACGAGTCCCTGAAACTGCCCCGAATCGGTGGCTCGCACGCCGATGGTCGCGGTGTAGATGCCTTTCGTGTAGGTCGTGTTTTCCATGGTGGAATCACCTCGGCAAGAACGTGGAAAACGCAGGGACGAAATTCACTCTAGCACGCGGTTTCGGACGCGTCAGTCAGAGTGGAAGCGTTCCTGCGTCAGCGCAACCGGCGTTCCAGCGCTTGCCTGCGTCTTGCGGTTCAACTGAGCAATTCCTCGACTTCCTGAAGCGTCGGCGAATGCGCGCCCGAATGACGGCACGCCGCCGCGCCCGCCGCCAGCGCGAACTTCAGATGATCCGGCCACTCGCCGTGGCGCGCCATCAGGCTGTAGAGCAGACCGCCGATCGATGCATCGCCCGCGCCGACCGTATCCGCGACCGTGACGCTCGGCGGCCGCGCCTTGTACGTCTGATCGCCGATGTACAGCGTCGCTTCGCCCGAACCGCGCGTGACGAGCACGGTGGCTTGCGGATTCATCGCGCGGATCTGGGTGAGCGCTTCCACCTCCGGCATGCCTTTGAAGAGCATATACAGGTCTTCGTCGGACACTTTGATGAGATCGGCCAGCGCCGCCATGTTGCGCAGGATCGGCTCGTAGCCGTGTTCCATCAGATTGCGATAGTTCGGATCGAAGCTGATCTTCACGCCGTGCTCGCGCAGGGTCGCAGCGAGTGTGGCGAGCGTGGCGCCGAGCGGCTGACGCACGAGGCTGATACAGCCAAAATGCGCCCACTTCACGCGCTCCATCCAGCCTTGCGGTAGCTTCGACGGATCGAACGCGAGGTCCGCGCCGTTTTCGCCCATGAAGTAGTAGGTGGGCAGCTGCGTCTTGTGGACGATCGCCAGCAGCGGCGGCCGCTCGACGCGCTGCATAAAGCGCATGTCGAGACCGGCGGTGACGCTCGCGTCCCATAGATCGTCGGAAAAGTTGTCGGTGCCGAGCGAACCCGCCGATGCCGTCGGCAGGCCGAACCGCGCCACTGCGCGCGCGACGTTCCAGCCCGCGCCGCCCGGACGCGACAGCCAGCTCGACACGTCGGTGCGGATCATGTCCGTCAGGATGTCGCCGGCGGAGACGAATTGCGGGAAGGTGCCTTGGTCGCTTGCCATCGTATTCACCGTGAGGTCGAAGTGGGGCCGAGCGCGTTCAGGACTTCGTAGCACGCGCCCATGGTGTGATAGTCGGTTTTGCCGGCGGGGCTTTTCTCGTCACCGTACTTGCGGTTGTCGCACGTGAGGATGCGATACCACGCGCCATATTCGTGATCGACGAAATGTTCCCAGCTATAGCACCACAGTTCGTCATAGCAATCCCAGAAGCGCTCACGGCCGGTGCGTGCGCCGAGCAGCGCCGCCGCCGCGAAGCTTTCCGCCTGCACCCAGAAGTATTTGTCGTGATCGCAGATGGAATCGTCCGGGCCGAAACCGTAGTACAGCCCGCCGTGACGGCTGTCCCACGCGCGGTTGAAGCCTGCATCGAACAGTTCGACGGCGCGCGGCGCGAACCACGGTAGCTTGCGATGCCGCTCAAGAATCAGCAGCAATTTCGCCCATTCGATCTGGTGCCCCGGCTGAAATCCCCACGGCCGGAAGATGTTCGAGCTGTCCGACTCGTTGTAATGCCAGTCCACCGACCAGTCGCGGTAAAAATGCTCCCAGATCAGCCCGTTCGACAGTTTTGCCTGACGCAGCGTGATGTTGCCCGCGATCTTTTCCGCGCGGTCGAGATAGAGCACGTGGCCGGTGGCTTCGTACGCGGCGAGCAGCGCTTCGGTCGCGTGCATGTTCGCGTTCTGGCCGCGATAGTCCGACACCTGCCAGTCGGGCGTGGCTTCATCGGCGTAGAGGCCGGCGTCGGCGTCCCAGAAGCGCTTTTCCATCAGCGCGAATGTTTCGTCGATCATCGGCTTTGCTTCGTCGATGCCGGCCATTGCCGCATGCGCACAAGCAAGCAGCACGAACGCCATGCCGTAGCAATGACGCGTGCCGTCGAGCGTGCGTTTGGCGCCGTCGCACCACTCGATTTCCCAGTCGTAGCCTTCGAGCGTGGCGTCCCAGTGGGCGTCGCGCAGAAACTTGAACGCGTGGCGGGCATCGTCCTGATATGACGCGTCGCCGAAGTGACGATACGCCATCGCGTAATTGAAGACGAAGCGCGTGCTGCTGACGAGATGGCGCGTGGTGCGGTCGTAGACCTGGCCATCGTCCTTGAAGAAGTGGAAGAAGCCGCCCGACGGATCGCGCGCATGGGGCGCATAGAACGCCAGCGTGTCGCGCACGTGCAAAAGGAGAAACGCGCAGCTGCGGAAGTCGATGGCTTCGCCGCGTCCGGCGACGGGTGATTCGGCGAGAGATGCGGTCATGTTCATGTCATGCTCATATCTGGCTCAAGTCCCGGCGGGGAGGGGAGCTTGCGCGAGGAATAAAGTTGACGTCCACCAGCGAATCGGCCTGCCCTTGCTCCGGATGATCTTCCAGCAGCAGTTCGACGCCGCGCCACCCGAGCGCTTCCTTGTCGACAGTGACGGTCGAAAGCGGCGGCGTGCTCTGCGTGGCGGCGGGAATATCGTCGAAACCGACGAACGCGATGTCCTCCGACAACACGCGCAACCCGTACCCGAGACAGACGCGTATCGCGGCGAGGGCCGCTGCATTCGTTATAGGCGAAAACTGCGTCGGGCAACGGATTCGATTGCGCGCGCATCGGCGATCAGGCGTTCCATTGCATCGGCAGCGGCGAGGTCGGCGGCCAGGCCGGGCTGCGTGTTGATTTCGAGCGTTGGATCGAACAGCAGGCCGGCATAACAGGCCGGGGCATCGAGCCGGCATCGAAATACGCCTTCCGATACCCCAGCGCCCGCTGCGCGATGCTGTGATGCGCGAGCGACCCGCCGATGAACGCGACCCGCCGCCGTCCCGCCGCAAACAGATGACGCATGGTGAGTTGCGCGCCCTTCACGTTGTTGATGCTCAGCGAGCGGAAGCCCAGCGCGCAAATCAATGAGCACCGTCGGCAATGAGCACCGTCGGGCGCGCGAGCGAATGAAGATGCGCGAGCAGTTCCGGCTCGACGAAATCCGCGACCGCAATAAACGTCCGGCGCATGCAGACGCATCTGCTGCGCGAGGTCCTGCGTGGGCCCCGCGGTCAGCACGGACGGCACGAGCTTGCGCTCACGGCAGGCTTCCTCGAAGCCGTTCAGCACATGCGAAAAAACAGGCTGACGGAAAAATTGTTGTGCTGCCGATGCAACAGAAACGTGACACGGCGAATGCGCGTGCGCAGTTACCCTGAGTCGTAGCAGAGAGTTGCTGCGCGACTTCGACCACTCGTTTACGCGTGGCCTCGGACAAGCCCGGCTGATTCTTAAGCGCCCGCGAGACTGTCCCGATCGAGACGCTCGCCGCGTGCCGACATCGCGGATGGTGGTGGGCATCGTAGTGTGTCCTGTCTCCGTGTGCCGAAGCGCGCGCTTTTGGCGTATCGCTCCGGTGACCCATGTTCGGCTTAGTCGATATCTGCGACACCGTGTTTATGGCGTTCATGTCGATTCGCTTATTTGCGACAATTATATAGTAAAAGTCTGACGCAATAACCATACAAGGATTAGAGAAAACCACTAGATACCTTTAGTAACAATACTTTGAAGGCGATTTGTTTAGGGCAACACTGAACCAGCCGGTTGTATTCATCGATTCAGGTTCATCGATTCAGGCGCAAACAGCGGCAGATTCATCGTGAGTGAGGCTTTGCGTCTGGATTTCCGGTCCACCAGGGTGTTGCGCCTGGGCCTGCGGCCCGCTTTCCCCCATTACGGGCGAACCTGTGCCATCAATCGCTTGCGCGAAAGATAAACGTTGGTCAACGCCAGCGCGACGAAGGCGCGATTGGCGTTCTTCGCCAGACCGCGATAGCGTACCTTCGTGAAGCCCCACAGGCATTTGACGACGAGCTAGCGTCAAGAGTGGTGTATGAGCAGCATCGCGACAGTCGATTTCAAGCGGCGAGTTTCTGCTGAACCGGTTGATCGTCTTGCACTGGTTCGCCGTCCTTGAAGGGGACGCCCTCGAGCCAC
>LFLF01000195.1 GCA_001184395.1 Candidatus Paraburkholderia calva
TCCGGCGCGAAGCTCGGACGACCCCCCTCGCGGCGCTCTCATACATCCGCGAAAAGACCGCGTCCATGCGAGTGAGCGCCTCGTTCAACCACAGCCGAATCGGTCGCAGCGGGTGATTGGCCGGAACCAAGTTATCCAGCGTGGTCATCATGAACATCAATTCGGTGTAGCCGTCCGCTCTGCGCATCGTTTCGGTCTCAGTGTCGTTCGATTCCTTGATTCAACGTTTGCCCCGCCCAGTTTGCCACTCCCAATCAGATCACCCGCGTAAAGGGTATTTCAATAGCCTGCTAGACGAGGATCACATCGATAGTGCCTCAAATTCCAGAAAGAACATCAATTTTTCGAGCTTTTGTTGCCCAACTTGGTCGGTGTAGTTATTAGATACTACTCGCCGCAGCAGTTTTTCTGTGCCATGTTATGATCTGTTTGCTAGCTGTCGAAGCGGCGCACCAAGAAAACTCTTGCAATGAAAGCCAGTCCTTGTAATATTCCATCCAGTTAACAAATAAAAATCCCCATGACAGGTAAACCTTTCAAGGTGCAAGCTGTTGCCAAAATGCTCGGCACAACGGTTGACTCCGTTCGCCGAATGGTCGTTGACGCTGGCATCGACGTGGCACGGCAGGAGCATGGGCCGAAAACTCGCCTGTTTTCTGCAGAAAACGTATTCGACCTAGCGCGGTATCGCTCAACCAAGAAAGCAGGAACGAAAGTACGCTCGAGGAAGCAGGTGGTGGCAACGATTTACGCGCCAAAGGGTGGCGTCGGCAAAACGACCATTGCCGGGAATCTCGCTTGTCGTTTTTCGTTGCGCGGGCTAAAAACTCTCATCGTGGATATCGACTTTCAAGGCAATTTAACGATGATGTATGGCTTTGAGACCGAGATGACCCCCGAGGAAGCAATAGCAGCAGGCCTCTCGCGGTCGCAAATCGTCGAGTCTCACTTTGGAAGCCTAACGCCCAACTGGCCTTACGGCCGCCGCACGCTAGCAAACGTTGTGAAAAAGCCGTTTGGCGAGAATGGTCCGCATCTGGTCCCGGCAGACTTGACACTCGATAGGCTTGATACCCTCCTAACTTTTGAGACCTTCGAAGGTAAAAATTCCGAATTCACGATCGCGCGGATGCTCCGGGACGGGATGACCGGAAAAGACCCGTTCTTTGATATTCGCGCTTACGACATCATTCTCTTCGATGCGGCTCCTGCCAAAAGTCGTCTTACACGGGGCGCAATCCTAGCATCCGATTACGTCATTTCGCCTGTTTCGATGGAAAAGTTCTCGACAAAAGCGTTGTCTTACTTGTCGAGCGTTTTGACTGAAATGCAGGAGCAAGTAGAACGTAGTCCTGAACTGATCATCGTCGGCAACTTCTTCGACGCTGGTCGGGTCCGCACGATGGGACAACTCATGACGATAACCCAGACTTACAACGACGCATGGCTCGACCACACTATTCGGCGCAGCGAGGATTTCCCGAAAGCGCTCAACGCTGACAGTGATTTGCCATTGGTGCTAGCCAAGCCGAACAGCCCATCGACAGCTGAATTAGCTGCTGTGGCCGACGCGCTCCTTGAACGGTTGGGAATAACGAATGGCTAAATCAGACAATGAAGCAGAATTTGTCTCGGCATTGAGAAGGCAATCTGGCACAGTTCCAATGAAGCTGAATACGCCTCCAAAGCGGAATAATAAGCCGTGGGATGAAGTCCTTAGTGATACTAATAGGACCCAGCAACAGTTTGAATTGGCGGAACGGTCTAATGATGCTGGACTCGGCGATGCGGATCCCCGGCGTGGATTTTTTGTCGCGGTAGCCAACTTGTTGGCGCATCCTTGGAATGCGCGAGTTCATAGAAGCCCCGAACGGATTCGCGCGATCGCCCACTCCATGGCCGCGACGCGTCAACGTCACCCTATTAGCGTCGTCCCAACGCCTGAGCACGCGGGCAAATATTTTGTTGTTGATGGTGAGACACGCTGGAAAGGTGCACAGCAACTCAAGTGGAAAGAGATATGGGCAGTCCAAGTCGATGTCGATCCCGCGAATCCGGTTGCTTTTTACGTTGAATCATTCAAGCACACAGATGCGACAAAGCCGATCTCGGCAATAGATCAAGGACTCCGTTGGAGCCAACTCATACAGCAGAACGCTGCAAGCGCGGAAAGCATTGCACACGAGCTTGAGTTGTCTAAGGCCACGGTCAGCAAGATGCTCGCATACAGCAAATTCTCACCGCAAGTGTTGGAGTTTATGCACGAAAACTCTGACCGGTTTCCCTACTCGATCGCGTCTCTACTTGCGCCGCTTGTTAATTCATCTAATGATTCAGACGACGTCATTCTCTCTATGTGTAAGAAGATCGTTGACGAGGACTTCTCTCGACGGTCTGTTGAAGCACTCATAAAGCAGAAGACGGCTGAGATACGCTTACCCCGCCGTTCCACGGTGGCCGCGCGCACAATCAAGGTCGACGATCGCCCTATCGGCTATCTGCGGACCTATGAGAACGGAAATGTGGAGATGAAAGTTTCTGGCGATCTGGCGCCTATCGACCGCATGAACCAGCTCGCAGAGCTATTGCAGATTGCAGCGGACGCTTTAGTTTCCGATTCCGACGATTTTGCAGACGAGGTCATCTCGCGGTTGAAAGAGGTTAAGCCCGATCATGACTAATCCAGCATTCGGATGTACCTCCGCCATTGATCGAACCCCACTTCATGGCGGGACGTGGTACTTGCCAAAGTTTTGCTGCAGAAATGTATCTAAACATGGTGGAGCGCTAGTTTTACCGGTCAAACTGACTAGTCTACATTGGCATATTCCACGCGCTACCGAAGACCGAGCCCTCGCGAACCTCAACGGCGAAGCTGTTCTTACAGGCGTCCGTTCGCGTCCATTCGAGCCAAAATGCTGAAATATCGGAGTTTCACCGGTGAAACTAGCGAGACTCTTGTTAGCTCGCGCAAGATCCCGCCTAGAATTGCCGCTCGCAGTTACTATGGTTATAAGAATCCTTCAATCGTTACTAGTTCATTTGAATGCGCGGAGGTAAAGAACGCGCACAGCAGTTTCACCGGTGAACTGCCCCTACCGCCGCAAGTTTAATTTCTGGCGTACGGGCAAACTTAACTCCTTTCGGTTTCACCGGTGAACCTGCTTACCGTCGCTGTGTCGCTCGCACAAGCATGAATACGCCAATCGTAGTTTCACCGGTGAAACTACTCAGAATTCTCAGAGATTCACCATTGAAATCGGTGGCCCACGACCTTGGCCGATTTTACCGGTAAATTCCGAATTTCAAAGATCTACGACACCGGCCTCTTTTATTGACAAACCTAAAAGCAAAAATGCCCAAGAGAACTTGGGCATTTTTCATATGGAAGTCGCGAAACTCAGGAGCTAACGAAATGTAGACGAAAAAAACAAAAGCCAGAAGTTGGAGCTTCTGGCTTTTGCAGCGTGACAGAGAACGAAGACCGCGCTCTAACCGGAGTTAGAGCTCTGAAATCATTCGGCAAACACACGAATCATTGCTGATTTTAGTTAGCGCATCGTTCTCTGTCAATGCTTTCCGACGTGAATTAACCTCTAGGAAACGCGTTATGGACGAACTTCGCCCAGACGAAATGACGTCGCACACCCGTCATTCATCTAACTCAGACTCAAAACGCATCGAAAGAGATCAACCTTACACGAACCGCGAGACCCCTCCGTTGCTGCCTGGAGCGATTGCGAACGCGATCGTTCGCGCTTACGAGGGTTTGAACGAATTCAATTTCACAGAAAGCGCCCGACGAGTGCTGGCGTGTCTTGTTCGTTTCGGGTTGAAACTGAATGAAATGAGAGCAGCCGCATTTATAAAAAAATCAACCATCGCTAAAAAATTAGGGATCAACCCCGCTACCGTCTACAGAGCGCTTGAAGCACTCGAGAAAGCGGGCATCATCTATCGCACTGCTCAACCTGCTGTGATGTCAATCGGCACGATCTGCTTCACCCAGGCCGGACTGACGGCGCTGGGCCTGATCGACCCGACAAAAAGGGAAAAGGAGAATCACATCGCGCACTTATACACTGTTGCACCGATGCAATACGTAAACAGTGAACCAAAACAATCTTTTTCAAAGAAACACTGTGAACCGATAGAAAAAAAGAACACTAAACAAACTTCGCTTCCTGCAGACCTGGTTTGGCTTGCACAGGAAGGGCGTGTCTCACATTATGGGATATTTGCGCTAATGCGAATGGCTCGGGAAAAAGGGCACCGACTTTCGGACGTCGTGCAACACGCAGGGGATTATTTGCGGTCGTCGCGAATCGCAAATACGTTCGCTTACTTGAGAGCTATGTTGAGCAAGCCCATCGATTATCGACTGCTAGTTGCCCAAGCAGAATCAATCGTTCAATCCAATGCGGCACAAGCTCTTGAACGACAACGTGTCGATGACCAGATTGATCGCGTTCACGCATACAGAGGACAGAACTACAAGACAGACGAAGGGGAAGTTTGGACCATCGAAGAAACATCATTGGTTAAACGAGGCTCGGACGGCCGTTTCAGTTCAACGCCGTTTCGCCAGGCGATCCCCGTTATCACGAAAATTCTTGATGGGACGTTCAAAATGGTCGGTCGTGACTGTTATGTCGCCAAAGGCGTTGTGCAAAGTGTTAGCTCAAGTATCAGCCAAGGAAAAACTTCATCAAAGGACGCACGAACGATTCTAGCTAACCTACGTCTATCTCTACTCGCGCGCGGCTAGTAGGCTCAAAAGCAGCCTAAGGCAACGCTGAAGCAGCCGGTTGTATTCATCGATTCAGGCGCAAATAGCGGCAGATTCATCGTGAGTGAGGCTTTGCGCCTGGATTTCCGGTCCACCAGGGTGTTGCGCCTGGGCCTGCGGCCCGCTTTCCCCCATTACGGGCGAACCTGTGCCATCAATCGCTTGCGCGAAAGATAGACGTTGGTCAACGCCAGCGCAACGAAGGCCCGATTGGCGTTCTTCGCCAGACCCCGATAGCGCACCTTCGTGAAGCCCCACAGGCGTTTGACAACAGCAAACCCCTGCTCAACGCGAGCACCGATCTTCGACTTGTTGCGATTCTTGCCGCGCGCTACCTTGTCAACTTCGCCCGCCCGGCACGTACGCTGATTGGTGAAGTCGCGTGCCTTGGCGGCCTTGCCACGCATCAGCGCTTTCTGGCTCGCATAGGCGCTATCTCCATAGACACCTTGCTCTTGCCCGTGCAGCAATTTCGGCAGCAGATGTTGGTCGTGGAGGT